>JAGXAO010000007.1 GCA_018971565.1 Rhodospirillales bacterium | reverse complement strand
AGCGTTGGATGTTTGCGCGCCGTTTCCAGGTATATTGCATATTCCGCCAATTTCCACGGCATGAACTCTCCGTGCCAGGGCTTAGGGCTGCCCATATAATGAATGATACGCGGCGTAATTTCATGCTCAAGCCCGGCATTGCGGAGAAATACAGGGAAGTTCCAAGCCAGTGACATAGGAATCCGCTGTTCCATGGCCACGATATTCAACGCGTCCTGGTCTGGGTAATGTGTGTTGCCGTGCAGTTTCTGATACAGGCTCCATGCTGCCTGCCCGATTTCATTCCAGCCGTTTCGGTTGATCCGCAGGACGCCGCTATTGAAATAATTTGATTGTTTATCTGAAGCCAGCCCTAGAGACGTGAAATATTGAGATATATTTTGGCCATGCTGACGCCCGCCAGGTAATGAAAAAATCATGGGATCGCTAGCCGCGTAGAATTGATTCGAAGGGGTTTCAATTTGCAAAATGGGTGCTAACATGCCGGAGATCTGCGTATCGGCATCGATATAAAGAATTTGATCATAATCGTCTGGCAGGATGCGGTTCAAAAACAAGCGAGCAAGCATGGCGCTTGCATTTTCTATTTTACCAGAAAATATAGATATAAAACGAATTTGTTCCGCGGCGCAGGCATATGAAAATACGCGATCCAATTCTGCGGGAGCACCGATGCTGAAAATGACGATATCGGCTATATCCACCGGTGTATGCTGCCTGGCCTGTGTGGCGCTGACGAAAGTAGGAAACAGATAACCGGCATCTGTGGTGTAGCAAATACAGCGATTTGGCATGGTTTCTGATCCTTTCTGTCCTAGTGATCATTCTGCCGTGCGAGTGAATTTAATTCCGCCGGAGCGGAAGCAGGATTTGGTACGGTTCTGAGCCCGCCAGTTGCAACGTAACTTTCTTGATTTTGCCTGAATAGGCGCCGGAGCCATCGTAGCGCGATATCCTCAAGGCCAGGAGGGCAACCCGCAAGATACCAGCAGAGCGCCAGGCACGATATATACGCGACAGAGCCTGCGGAAACGAGGAGTGAGAGCCTAAGGAGTTGAGAGGAAAATATTGAAGAAAAATGAAATATATGGTCCAAGAAAAGGATTCCGGTTAGCATCACCAAGCTGGAGGTAATGGCGCGCAGGTTCACCAAAAATTGTGCTGCGATGCTGATGCCGGTGAGTTTACGAATGCTGGCCATGCAGAACAAAGCTGTAACGGTTTCAGAAATTAGCCGCGCGGCGATGACGCCAGCGAATCCGTATTGAACAACGCCTATAATTAGCAACGGCAACTTAACGAAAAGTTGGACAGAGTTGCGGCGCGCGATTTCCCGCGAATGCCCGGTTGCCATGCCAAGCGGTGTTAGGAGCATACCGAAAAGATAGGGAATAATACTGATGGAAAGCCATCTGAACAAGGGAGTTGCAGCGGCCCATTGCGGCCCCAGCAGCACCCACACAAGAGGTTGAGCAATTGCTGCCAAGCCAATAAGCACGGGCAGACCTATGGTCACGACCGCGCTGGAGGCTCTTTGATAGATGTCGCTCAATCTGATTTTTTCGCCGCGGACCTGGGTGAATGCGGAAAGCAGAGGCCGTAATACAGGCCCGAACAGCGCGGCAATTGGTATATAGGTAATATTGCTGGCCGTTGTGAACAAGCCAAAAGTTTTTGTCGGCATCAATTTGCCAAGCAATAATTGTTCCGATTGAAAATTCAAAGCAGAGACGATTTGAGAAAAGCTTATCCAGCCTAGAAAATCTCTGAACAGCCGCCAATCTTGTAAGGAAAGGCGAGGGCGGTATGGAATAACGATATAACCAAGCAGGGATGTGCTAACCGGGCTGATGATGGTGCAGATAGCGATGGACCAATAAGAATGCGTGAGATAGGCAGCAATGCTACCGGACAGAAAAGCGAGGCTTTTTCCTGCAAGTTCAAGATAAAATTCATATTTGAAGTTTAGGGCTTTTGCATATTCTGCCAGCCGTGGATTTTGGAGGCCGCGAATAGCAGGAGCCAGGCTAAGCGCTTGAACCAGTGGCGTAAGAGATGTGTGCCCGTACCACTTGGCAAAAGCCGGTGCGAAGCTAAAGCAAAGCGCGAAGAGCACCAGGCCGCGCAGCAGGCTGATGGTAAAGGCGGTATGAAAATGATGTGGTTCTATATAAGGTAATTGGACTAGAGCTTGGCTGAGGGGCAATTCCAGCGCTGCTTCCAGCAATGTTACCATTGTCATGGCGATGGCGACCAAACCGAAATCCACCGGGGTTAGCAGCCGCGCCAGGATGAGCAAGGCACATAGGTCAATAATACGGCTGAGCAAGCGCGCCGCGACCATTAGCGCGCCACTTAATACGGTTTTATGCCCTAGCATGGCTGCGATATATTAGTGGTGGTTGCGTGGCCGTTTAACAGCCGGACAAGCCGCGCCGGAACTCCGGCATATAACCCGTTTGGAGTGGTGGTGCGTGTTACGACAGCTCCGGCGGCAATAACGCAACCCTCGGCCACGTTGATATTAGGTAATATTGTAACGCTGCTGCAGATCCAACATCCTTTGGAGATGCTGACGGGACCGCTCCTGACGCCTACCAGGCAGCGCTGGTCAGGCGGGCCGATCTCATGTGTAGCGGTAAGCACCCTTACAAATTGGCCGATGCGTACATTTTCGGCAATTTCCAGATGATCGTGCCCATCAAAAAAGAAACCGATATTAATAAAAGCATGTGGCCCTAAATGCAGTTTTTTCGATCGCAAAATGGCACCGGACCAGATGCAGGCAGATGGATGGATGTCGTACCCGATCCAACGCATGATGCGCATCCGTGCGCGGACGGGCAAGAATTCACTGCGTAGCATGGTATCAGTTACACGATGCGTGAAGTCTCCCATTCTTTGTTCTCTCTAATTTTACTTTTAGCGCCGCCATCAATTGATATGAAACCAAGCGTTAAATTTCGGCCGGCGCCGCGTGGCGTCGTGGAAGTAGGTTTGAGAATTGCCATAATTGGCGATGTCGGTGCCGTTAATGATCAAGCCGTGCGGTTTCTTCAAGGTATTGATCAGTTCGTTATGGAGTTCAAAGGAGCGACGCATTGTGTGCGAAACATTGACTACCGACAGGATAAGATCCGCAAAGCTGCCCAGCAGCAAGCCGTCGGAGACGATTGGCAATGGCGGGCTGTCAAAAATCAGATAGTCGAATTCAGCCGAAAGTTTCTCGATAATGCTAGTCAGGGCGATTTCATCGAATGTTGTTCTACGCTCTGGCCGGAATACGCCTGCCGGAAGCACCTGAAAATTTGCGTCTGGCCAGCGCTGAAATGCCGGGCGCTTGTTGGAGTGCATCCAGTCGGTTAAGCCCGGAAGACCAGAGAAATTAACAGCATTTTCCAGGCGATTGACGTAGATATCGCAATTTAACAGTAACACGCGTCTTCCATCGTCAGATAGGCTTCGGGCAAGATTGGCGGCAATGGTGGTTTTACCATCTTGCGGGTTGGCGGAGATCACGAGAACCGCGATCGCGCGCCCGGCGTTGGCATGACGGTATATGTTACGTTTGATCAGCTGAAATGATTCAGAGAACGCATTAAAGCCGTTGGGGATTGATGCGCTCGTTTTCGTTTGAGGGGAGGCGCTTTGTTGAAATGCCACCTGACGGGGCACCGTTCCGTAAATGGGCAGTGGAACAGAGCGCCTGATTTGTTCCTCACTTTCGTAACGGCCTGAGAAGCCGTGCTGAGCAAAAATTAAGGCTAAACTTGAGAGAAAACCGGCTAAGGCGCCAGCGATGAGAGTGATGGCGGCGCGTGGCGACGTAGCGCTGAGTGGAAGCTGAGATGGGGTAACGATACGTGTATCGATAATCGTCGCGGCTTTAGAAATTTGTGCCTGTTCGGCTGTCTGCGTTAACATTTTATAGAGCAGACCTAGCTGATCTGAATTACGCTTAAGTGTTGCCACTTTTAGGGATTCAGCCGGCTGACTCTCTAGCTGGCTACGATAAGTACTGATCAGATTATCGATATCTGCCAAACTCTGGGTGGCGGCTCTTAAATCGTTACGAATTAGCGAACTGATGGAGAGGCGGAGTTGCCGTACCTGGGCTTGTTGAACTTTTACGTTCTGTGCGTTTTGCGTATATTCGGCTTCAAGCACGCTCAACTCCACTTCCGCCTGAGAAAGTGAGGTTCCAAGCCTGGACAGAAGAGGGTCTCCGCTCTGGCTGATGAGATATTGGTTGAAGCTACCGTCTCTGGCGGCGATCATACCGTTCATCTGTTGCAAGGCTTGCATTGTTAGCAGCATATCGGCGCGTTTGCTCTGCAGTTGGGCCATTTGGGTAACGGCGGCCTGGGCGCTTTGTTGTGGATCTATAATGCCGGTTTGTGCCTGATAAGCAGATAAATTTTGATCTGCTTCGGATAGTTGATTGGAGACTTTGGCGAGTTGCGCGCCAACGAAGTTTTCGGTTACTGATGCGGCTTCGGTTTTCCATTGCAATTGAGTGACGATGTAGTCATTCATCATCTGATTAACAAAGAGCATCGCCTGATATGGATTTGGCCAGCGGAGCTGCAATGAAGCAAGTTTGGTGGGTTGAAGGGTTGTGCCACCTGCACTGACACTAAACATGCCATTAGCCAAATTTTTGGCCAGAGCCTCTGGCTGCACGATATCGACTCGATAGCGGATGCCGGGTGTTGCCGTGGTTGTGGTGGCTTGAGCAAAGCGGACCAGCAAGGAACCGCTGGAGCAAAAAGCAGGCTGGCCAATAGTGCCGGTGAGCACAAGCTTGGCCGAACGAAACAGATGGCTAAGCGTATAAAGCTTGTAACTGTTGTTTGGCCCCGTCTCTAACATGTAGTGGCCTGCCAATGTTGCATTCACCACCTGCAGGGATTGCGGGCCGGGCAGAAAATATCTTGTGTCGCCACCATGGAGAAAGCGCCAGCGCCAATATGAAAGAGGCGATTTTCCGGCTTTATAAATGGCGGTATTAAGGCCGGTTTCTAGAGCTGCACGTGTTATCAGCGTGCCGGTTGTTAGCAATTCAATCTGTGTTTCTACGTCGCTCTGTGTGGAATATGCCGAGAGATCAACGGTGCCGTTCGCGTCGCCCGATGATGAGCTGCTCTGTTGTGTTTCACCAAGGTAAAGAGCCCCCTGAGATGTAAACTGAGGGGTTGCGAACAGTACATATAATAAGGCAGCGGCACTGGCTAGAATGGTAAAGAGCAGGATTGTGCGGACACGGGCGCGTAGAAGGCGGAACGCCTGGCTAAGATCAACCTTGTCATACGTATCGTTTAGTCCAACCATAGGCAATTGTGCCTGCATTTACCGCCTCCTCGTAGAGCGATGACCGCTAACTGTTAAACGAATGGATTGGAAAAATCTAACTCGTTCAAACCAAGGCAAAATGGTGGCGTAGGGTCAAAGTCTGCAGAATAATAAAGATCTCACATCCTCATTTAGCGGGTACGGCAGAAGTAAAACAATCGACCATTTAGCCGCTATCTCATGCCCTATATGCTTATGCGACGATAAAAATGATTGTATATTAGGACTGTTGGATGACTTGACGGCGCCTGTGCATAGGCCGCGCCTCTGTTATTGCTTAAGGGTTTGTATGAGACGCATTCTTGCATCGCGACATGGGAGCATATTCGTAAACATGGACATATTGTATTTTTAGTACGGAAGGGTTGGGGGTATCTGTAATCGGCCATCCAGAGCCTAAGGCTAAATCCACAATAGGGTACAAAGGCTTATTTAGTTCTGGTGGTGTTGGCTGCTGCCAGACTGGTCTTCTGTCAAAAAAAAACGTTATATAATTGGGGAGGATACGCACACCATAATCGTGCCAGCCAGTGACCAATGAATTTTTTGGAACATTTATAGTTTTACCTCGGTACCACGTATGCGAAGAATTGTGGTACCATTCGTGTATAGTAACGTGATAAGCATTCAAAAATTTTCCGTAATATTCAATAACATCTATTTCCGCTGCAGGAGATTTCGTGCCTACAGGCTGCAGCTGGGCAAGCCAGAATGCAGGCCACGTGCCCGGGCCTGGAGGTAGTTTCATGCGGGCTTCAAAATATCCATACAGGACCCCATGGCCGTGGCCGGTGCCATCCGCAGCCGCGATGAGGCCGGAATGCCACTGGCCATCAGTGCCTTTGCGAGCGGTTATGTCGAGGGTTCCATTGACTACCGCGAACGGTCCGTTTGGCCCGGGGTTTGAGAAAGCCGCATCTCCGAAATCACCATGCCATGGCGTATGAGCAATCCATTCTGAACCAGAAATATTCCAGGGATTTAAACGGAAATTATGAAAATCTTCCATGAACATAGGGCGAAGCTGGCAAAAATTGAGTGGAATGGTGGGGGTGGGTGATGCGCGACAGTTAAAGCTTTGCCCGAGCAGAAAAACAGAACAAACTCTAACCAAGAGACGGTTCATTTTTTTAGTAAATTTTGACTGATGGCCACGTGACGCGCGATATAGGCTTGAGCGCCGTAATTCTCAGCATCAGCCATACGCGCTTGCGCGGCGATCGCACGTTTTCTGGCAGCGGCGGGATTTTGCAACAGATCCTGAAGTGCCGCCTGGAGCGCCAAAGCATCTCCCGCCGGAACATAAGCGATTTCATCTTCTGAAAAATAAAGATCCAGACCGCCGGTGTTAGTGGCGATTACCGGTATACCGGATAAAACGGCTTCTTGTATAACAGTGATACCGCTGGCATGAAGATTTGGCTTGAGAGGAACGCACACGATGTCAGCATTGTTGAGCTCATCAAAAAATTCATCATTATTTTTTGCCGCGCGAATATTTATATTAATGGCGTCTTGAGCAAGATGTTTTGGTGCTGAGCTTGACAAAATTGTTAACTTTATCTGCTGATTACCAGCAACGGCCATTGTTAATGTTTTCCAGTCTCGGTGCATGTCATTACCCATGGCCAGGACATTAATTTTATTTCCGGCGAATATCTTAACAGGGCGTTTGACTTCAGAAGGAATTCCGAACGGAACGATTTTAAGTGTTGCAGTAGGAAATAAAGTTTGCGCCTTTTTGTAATTTTCGCTTGAAAGAAATGTCAAGATATCGACGCGTGCGATAAGTTTTCGATAAAGCCATTTGTGAAAAATGCTCAGATGTTCCCATCTGTCCATAAGCCATACCACTTGGCCGAGAAGCTTCGTTTTTTGCTTTGTAAGCAGCAATGTGGCCGCAACAGAAAGAAATTGAGATTCTGTGTGGGTCCAAATAATATCTGCATCTCTAAATTCATTTCTAGAAAGCCACGAGTGAATAATGTCGAAGCCAAATATTCCTCGAAGAGCCAGGCGCACGGTTTTAACGAGGTAACCCATTTTTTGCCTGGTCGGAAATTTGATCGTGCACCCCATTGTTTCGGCGCGGCCGTAACCATAGGGTGTTTCATCGTTGATGCCAACGAGCCTGCCTTCAGCGCGCGCCTTACGCCATAAAGCGGCATTTTTGTTAAAAGCCAAATGAACGAATACGACGATATTTGCGTGCTCTTCCGCGCGGCCCTCAGGTTTTAAAACCTGATTCGATACGGCATTGTGCTGAACACTCATCCGTTTTCCGGGGCGATTTCTTTCTTCAAATTGCATTCTGCAAGTCACGAAGTGGTAATCCCCCTTGAAAGAGCACGCATTATACTTTTGCGCAGTACGAAGACGGAACACTCCAGACCAAAAATCAGTTCGATTTATGCATTTTATAGTCAGGACATCATGCTAAAACAATAGGCTATTTGGACGGCCAGACGCCCGAATGGGTTACAAGATTGAATAAATGTCTGTGTTGTATATGAGCGTTAGGAGCGTATTTTGAACTCTTGTTTGGTTATGGCGTAGAGTGCCTCGCCGTGGGGTCGCAAGGAATTTGTATCTATGCTCACAGCACTTGGCGGCTTGCTTGTTCCTATATGTTTATGGTTCTGGCGCCGCCCCGTTGCATTGCTAATGATGGTGCCAATTTATTCTGTGTTTTCGGCAGCAGCCTTAATAATAATCGGGGGTTTGGGCATTACTCCCGGCCTGTTGCCGTCTGCGATCTTTATCGGTGTATTTTTTTTAAATTATTTGAACGGGATACGCTATCCGGCTGAACGATCGGTATTGCTGCTTTTGTTGCCTTTCATTTTGGTGGTGTGCGGCGCGTTGGGCAGCTCCATTATCATGCCACGCTTATTTGAGAACCAGGTGATGGTGTGGCCACAAAAGATATCATCATTTTTTACCCCTTCACTTTTAACCCCAAGTGAAGGCAACATAACGCAGGATTTATATTTATTAGCCAATGCTTTATTGACGATTACCGCCGCATTCTACCTTACAAGGCCTGGGCGGTTATTGTCGCGGTTGATGGATTGCTATTTTTGGGCAGGGATATTGGTCGTTGTCATATCGATTTGGCAATTCATGGCAAATGTCCTGCATGTCTATTACCCGACGAAAATTTTCCTTTCTAACCCTGGTTGGGCGCTTCTTTCGGACCAAAGCGTAGGCTGGCTTGGCCGGCTTAATGGACCGTTTAGTGAGCCTGCTGCTTTATCTTCTTATATGTGTGGTTCGATTAGCGCAGCAGGGTGGGTTATTGTTAATGGAGACCGGCGCTTGCTGCCAAAGGTGACCTTTTGGGGCGCGCTTCTCGTGACTTTTTTGACGACGGCATCGACAGGTTATCTTACCTTGCTGGCGTTGGCTGGCTTGTTGGCTCTGCGCGTGGTTTCCGCAGCCAGTTGGGCACTGCGCCGCCGCGCCGCGGCTGGGCTGCTTCTCGGGTTGGTGGCAGCAGCTGTAATACTGTTTCTTATATACACGGCCGCTCCTGGTATATTCAAAGAACTTGGGCTGGTGTTGGATGGAACGATTGATAAGACCCAGTCGTCGTCTTACCAGGCGCGATCCACACTCGATGTCGACAGCCTTCGAGAGTTGGCTAATACTTATGGGCTTGGCGTAGGGTGGGGCAGCAACCGTTCTTCCAGCCTATTGCCGGGCCTGTGCGCGGCAATAGGCTTGTGGGGCGTGGGCGGGCTGGTTTTGTTTGGGCTCTTACTGATGCGCCAAGCGCGGCGTGCCATGAATTTAACTGTTGATCCGGAGCTCCATTACGTTATCCGTGGCAGTGCCGCGGCTTTGATTGCCAATCTGATTTCGAATTTGCTATCTGGCCCGACTATTTCTTCACCGGATTTCTACTTGCTGCTGGCTATGCTGGTTGCCGCGACGGCGCGTGCCCAACACGAGACAACGGCGCCTATTTGGCGGGGGGCAGCGGTGCGGCAGGCCCAGGCAATGCAGAGCGCATGAGCCTGTTCATCAATGGCCGGTTTGTAACGCAACCCCTTTCCGGAGTACAGCGCTTCGCCGGCGAGACAAGCAGGGCCCTACAGCAATTGGATGCTCGTTATATTTTGCTTACACCGCCTGGTGGCGCTGCCTTTTGGCCTGGTGCGCGCGAAGCTGGGGCGCGCCAAGGCCAGGCATGGGAACAGCTCAACCTACCCAGGGCCGCCGCGGGCGGCTTGCTTCTAAATCTGGGCAATACCGGCCCTATCATGGCCTCAAAGCAGATTGTCGTTATTCATGATACTGGAGTTTTTAGAACACCAGAGGCTTATTCAAGAAAATTTCGTCTTTGGTATAAATTTTTACAGTATCAGCTAATCCGCCGCGGCGCTGATATTATTACGGTGTCGGAGTTTTCACGCCAAGAAATCTTGCGGTGTCTGCCGGTTGATGCCGCGCGGGTTGGGGTGATGCCTGAAGGGGCCGATCATATGCACCTGATCGAGCCAGATCAGAAAATTCTAACGGAGCAGGGGCTTGAACCGATGCGCTTCGTGCTGTGCGTCGGCTCCTTAGCTGCACATAAAAACTTGGCCGCATTAGGTTGCTTGGCGAGGCAGCTACATGAACGCGGTATGCCGCTTGTAGTAGCAGGGAATTTAAGTGGATCTGCATTCCAAACGGCGCTGTTGCCTCAACCAGCCCAATATATCGGCCGAGTTAGTGATGCCCAGTTGAAGGCTCTCTACGAAGCGGCGTCTTGTCTCGTGTTTCCTTCGCGATATGAGGGGTTTGGGCTGCCGCCTCTGGAGGCCATGACTTGCGGATGCCCGGTCGTTGCTTCTGATATAGCAGTTTTGCGAGAAGTTTGTGCTGATGCAGCGCAATTTTGTAATCCTGCGTATCCGGACGATATTGCCAGAAAAGTTATCGCCGTGATTGGCTCAGCAAGCCGTAGAGAGGAGATGCGCGAGGCAGGCTTTCTGCGTTCGAGAATATTCACGTGGCAACGCGCTGCCGCAGTACTTGATGACTTTGTAAAGACCTCTTTTGAAACTTCTTGAATCAAAATGAGTCAGCTTGGCGCTTATGTGGCGCCGCATATTTATTTGCCCCTAAGCGATAAGCCGCTAATTGATTAGTCTGGTAGGCACTGTGGATCAATATATCCACCGAAAGTCTATTTGAGCAGATTGTAAACCTTAAAGCCATGTTCACTCATCGTTTCTATGCCGGTAAAACATGTCTGGTTCTGTTCGAATGCGTTGAAGAAGCGCATTGGCTGCTTTGGTTACGGGGCATAGATGAGGAAAATCATTCTTTCCATGGACAATTGTCTTTCGTCCCTTGCCTGGTGTGAGAGCCGAGCCATTCGTTCCCTTGCGAGTTAAAGGCGAGAAGGAATCCGAAGCATGTTGGTAAACCTAATCGGCGCATTGCAAAGGACACCAATTTACGCAGAGGGAATGATTCGTTCCTGTAGCGCTGCCTTTGGTCGTACGCCAGCATTGATGTTTACCTTGATTGCCGAAGGTATTGATTTTTTTGTCGTCCAAATTGCTGCGCTGACAGCCAATTCCGTTCTTATGCACGGCGGCGGAATGATGCTGGTTGGAATCCTGGGTGCAAATGCCGTTGGGTTAACCTGCTATTTTAGTTTTCGAAGTTGTGGCCTGTATGAAATTGGCGTGATGCTGGATGATGCGCAGGTAATTAAGGCGATATTTATTCGCTGGAGTATTCTGTGCCTGCTGCTTGCAGCATCTGCTGTACTCCTTCACCATAATGGCGATAGGGGGCGGTTGTGGTTATTTTTGTTTTATTCTGTTGGGTTGACAGGTTTCTTTTCTGAAAGGTTCATTCTTTCGTTAATACTAAAATTCTGGTTGCGAAAAGGCAATTATATTCACGCAGTGGGTATCGTAGGCAGCGGTGAACCGGCCCAACATGTGGCCGCTTTGCTAAGAAGCAACACGGCAGGCTTGAGGTTCGCCGGTATGTTTGACAGTGAGCATGCCGCGGGTAATGCGCGTGCGCGCCGGATCGAGGAATTGCTCGAACTTGCCCAAAAAGACGGAATTGATACCGTAATAATTGCAGAACCAGACGTGCCCGTGGAGCGGCTTCGCGTTCTTGTTCAGCGGCTTAGGCAGCAACCTTTGAGTATCTATCTGATGCCAAACGCGCTTGCCTTAGAAAGCTCAGCATGCCGTTGGCCCGGCAATCATGTCCTTCCAGGCGTTGGTCTCTTTCCACTCGCTGAAAGGCCGATCAACGAGATGTCGCTTTTTCTGAAGAGTATCTTTGACAGATTGACAGCCTTGCTACTCATCATTGTGCTGTTGCCCGTTTTGGCGGCATGTGCTGTTGGAATTCGTTGTTCAGATCCGGGGCCGGTCCTGTTTTGCCAAAAGCGAATTGGCTACAAGGGCAGGGAATTTATGATTTTCAAATTCCGTACAATGTACGTTTCTGAAGAGCCAAATGTAAAACTAACCGAGCGCAATGATCGCCGGATTTTTGGTTTTGGTACGCTTTTGCGCAAAACCAGCCTCGACGAATTGCCGCAATTATTCAATGTTCTCAGGGGCGAGATGTCTCTTGTGGGCCCCCGGCCGCACATGCCGTTGGCGACAGCTGCAGGGCATTTATATTATGAGGCTGTCAGTGATTATGCCGCCAGGCATCGTGTGAAGCCGGGCATTACTGGCTGGGCGCAGGTTAATGGCTGGCGTGGGCCGACGGAAACAATCGACCAGATAAAATCGCGCGTTACACACGACATATATTACATCGAAAACTGGTCAATTTTCTTGGATTTCCGCATCATGCTCAAAACCGTTTTTGTTTTGTTTGGGAAGGACGTGTTTTAAATGTCCGCGAATATTGCTACATATGTTAAAGTACGTCGTGTTTCTGTTTTTAGGCGGCTTGGTCCGGCTCTTCTTTCGTCTTGTGTTTTACTTTCCAGCTGTGCAAGCACGGATTCACCAGACCAACCGATACTTCCAGCAACGCCGGCGAGCGCGGTAGTTTCAAGCGAAAGCAAATCACTTTCGCCGGAGCAGATGGCGCAGGTTTTAGACCCGCATGCGAGCTCAGCCTATACGCTTGGGCCAAACGATGTCATTGCTGTTTCTGTCTATATGCATCCTGAGTTAAGTGTGCCGTTACAAGGCAGCAGCGGTACCACCAATGGTGCGTTGATTACGGGAGATGGTGATGTGCAATTACCGCTCATTGGTAATATTAATGTAGATGGCAAAACGCTTGCACAGGCACAAGAGATAATTACTGCGGCATACGGCAATTATATTGATAACCCCAATGTTGCGGTGCAGCTCGTTCAGGCTCAAAGCCTGCGGTATTATCTTCTCGGTGCCTTTACTGATCCAGGCGTGAAATATCCCATCCATCAGTTAAGTTTGCTGGATGTTCTGGCGCTGGGTGGAAGTGTAGATCTCTCCAAGGCAGATTTATACCAGGCCTATGTTGCGCAGGGTACGGTGAAAATTCCTGTCGACCTTCATTCTCTGCTTTTAGATGGCGATCTTTCCCAAAATGTTGTGCTGACCCCGGGTGATGCGATTGTTATTCCCTCTGCAGATAATGAGAACGCCTATGTTATGGGTTCAGTTCATAAGCCAGGGGCGGTGACATTCACCAATGGCAGGTTGTTTCTGCTCCAGGCCTTAAGCGAATCGGGTTTTGATTTGACAAGCTACTCCCAGGCGCAGCTTTCAAACATTCATATTCTCAGATCGCGCGGGAACAGTGCAGAATTTATTGTGGTTAATGCCCGCGCTATTCTTGATGGCAAAGCTTCTATGTTTGCATTGCAGCCTGGGGATGTCGTTTTTGTTCCGCCGAATGGAATTGCGACCTGGAACCAAATATTGAACATGGCTCTTCCGTCGCTTCAGGCTATTTCGTCAGTTTTGAGTCCCTTTGTGCAGATCGCATATCTTTCTCGCCGTAACTGAAGGCACCGAGTGGTCTAGTCCCAGCCTGTTGCGCTGCTTCCGGCGCCACGATGCCTGGTGCGGGTTGTTAATGAATTTTTGGTTATAGTCTAACGGACACGAGCTGATATCGTTTCCAAATATAATTTAATTGATAAATAAATAGAATAATCAATTTTATTCGCCTACAAACGCGCGCCTAGTTTGTTAGCTAAAAAAAGAGATTAATTACAATTTTAATGTGACTTTATTTTAGGGATTTAGTAAGATGGTCTTTTCGGTTGTGGAATTGAAATTTTTAGTTAAATCGCGGGAAGTTACAGATAATAAGACGTGTAGCTACCCCCAAATAGGGTAATGTCCGGCAAATCTAAGTTAATGTAAGTAAGAAATATGGAGATTATTTAGAATTTGACGTAACTATTTCAGTTAAATTCTTCAATTTTGAATAATGTCCGTGAGTTAAACATGTTATCGAATGGGTGCCACCTTGAGGTGTCGCCGGAAACAGGAGGGCGATATGAAAAATGATATGGCTTCCGTGGCATTTGGGCTAACGCAGCGGAATATGAAGAGTGGCTTGGGTATGGCGGCACCGGCTAAAATGACGCCCAAAAATGCTCAAATTGCCGGTATCAAGGCAGCGTTGATGGATTGTTATTCGTTAAGCAGGGATTGCATTATCGGTACAATTCATGCGCTGGGAAGTGATATCGATATCATTCCGTTTTCGTCGATCAGAGATTGCATTAACTATATAGGCCATGATCTTAATATCATTGTCTATTACTGCCATGATGAAGGCACGCAGGACCATCTTCTGGCGCAGGAGATAACGACCTTGCGTCAGGCGTTCTCGGACGTGCCGATCATTGTGCTCTCAGACGCCAAGCAGGCATCAGAGGCCAGAATAGCTAAGGCTGTCATTCGTGCGGGAGCTCGCGGGTTTATTGCTACCCGTACAGTTGAGATGGCGATTGTCCTCGCGGCGATAAGATATGTTTCCGAAGGCGGCATGATTGTGCCGGTCGACCTACTTTTCTCGGAAAGGCTTGAAGATGACACGTCGGTGGATCAAGAGACGATCTCTGCCGGGTTAACATCGCGGCAGGTGGCTGTGCTGGCTCATCTGAAGCAGGGCAAGCCAAATAAGATTATCGCGCATGATTTGCGCATGAGCGAAAGCACCGTGAAAGTGCATATTCGCAACATAATGCGTAAAATGGGTGCGACGAACCGAACCCAGGCTGTTTATAAAGCCAGGGAGCTCTCGCATAATGTGAATGAGAGGCGTGTTTAAAACTAAGCGGGCGCTGGCATTGGCGTATGTTTGTAATGCAGGATGAATAGAGACTGCTTGTGGCGCCTGGCCCCTGCTTGTTCAGACAGGGCGGGTACCGCTTGCAATTTCAGTCAACGTGGCTGGTGTGCAGGCTGTATAATCTTGCAGCACGCGGTCATCATACAGAAGCTGCTCCAGCGGGGCATTGGAATATCCATCAGCCGCAAGTGTTCCAGCGGCCAGCTTGAATGTGCTCGTGCGTTGTATGGAAGGGCATAGCCTGATGAATACCGGGCGGGCATAAGATGGAAGATTTTTATATATGTGCTGCCGCAACGCGGCGAGATTAAAGTTGGCCTCAACGGCGATTGCCGCCATGCCAGCGCGCCCTTCCTGGCCCGGGATATGTACACCGAATACCACGGCATCCGTAATGCCAGGGTGGCCAGAGATGATAGCGGCAACCTCTGAGGCGGAAATATTTTCGCCCTTCCAGCGAAAAGCGTCTCCTAATCTATCTACAAAATAATAGAATCCATCCGCATCGCGGCGCATAAGGTCTCCGGTCCGGTACCAAAGGTCGCCTGTGGTAAAAACATCCCGTGCCAGCTTTGCTTCAGAAGAGGCAGTGTCGGTATAACCTTCAAAATGGCGGGCGGGCGAAGTGCTTTTGGTATCAAGGCGGCCCAGGGCCTCGCCAGTTTCACCGGCCGCGCAAACCATGCCGCGCCCGGCCTCGTCACGCACGAGCATTCCTGTTTCAGTGTCGCAGCGCGCCAGCACCATTGTAAAGCGGTGCGCCAGAAATCCGGGTATGTGGCCGATAGCCCCTGGCCGCCCTTCGCAATTATAAAGCGATACAGCGCCCTCGGTCATGGCGTAGAATTCCATGATCCGGGGGATGCGGAACCGCTCTTCAAAACGGCGCCACACTTTTTCGTGCAAGCCATTGCCGCAACACAGGCGAAGCTGATGCTTCGTCTCCAGTGGTTGCGATGGTGCCTGCAGCAAATATCGGCATAACTCGCCAATATATTGAAAGATGGTGGAGCCGGATTCTACAATTTCTGGCCAAAACCGATGCGCTGAAAAACGCCGGCGAATGTAAACGGAGCCACCGCGAACGAGCACGGCGCCTATGGAACTAACGCCGCCGGTGCTGTGGTACATGGGCAGGCAATTATAAAGCCGGTCGCCGGGTTGAGTATCCATAAGACCCGCGAACCAATAACTCCATTGCAGGATACGGGCATGGCTGACTTTGGCCGCTTTCGGCATACCCGTGGTACCTGAGGTGTAGATCAGCAAAGCCGTTCTATCGTTGGTGATTGGCGCGTGTGGCCTCTTGGGATCATCACTTTCAGTTAACGCATGTTCGACCCTTGGCCATACGCCTTCCCCCGCCCCATGCCGCCACATGAGCAATTCCGGGCATTCTGCGGCGAGCAAGGCGGTATTCTCTTGCAATGTTGTCGCGACGATCATCGCCTTTGCACCGGAAGCGCGCACCGCATGGGAAAGGGCAGTATGTGTCAAGTTGGTGTTGATAAGTGCAACAATGCACCCAGCCTGAGACAATCCTGCCCAGATCGCGACGTAATCGGCGCAATTATGCATCAGCAGCGCGATGACTGCGCCGGATGCAAAACCTTCCTGCCGCGCCCAGCCGCTGTAAAGATTAGCGAGGCGGGCGAGTGCATCGTAGGTTAGGGTCTTCTCATCATCGATTAGCGCCGGAGCTGCTCCGTATTGATCGGCAAGATCGTTCAATACGCCGCCAAATGTCAGCTCCGTGCCGCGCTCAATAGAGCTGACTGCCTCAAGTGCCCGTAACCAAAGACGCGAAGCGCGTGGTACCGCGTTCATTGCTCAAGCAGCGGCGTAGCGGACTCCGGCTGCAAGCCGGGGCACCGCGCAGATCAACAAATCGCGGAAATCCTCCCACATTGGCAGCACCCGGTCATCAGGCTGCAAATGCCTGCTGAGAGCGCCGTGCCCTTGCTCTGGGTCGCTGTCGAAGCGGATATGTTCTGCCAGAAAGTGCCGGAAGGCTTCAAGAGCCGGGTCGTCCCATTCAGGCGCGGTAAGCATAGCGCGGAAAGTTGCTTCCAGTCCGCCATCTTCGTAACTGGCAATGCTGCGAGCACGCGCGTCTTGCGTATAGCCGCGCGATTTTTGCAAATAAGCGTGGCCGGCTTGCTCCGCCATCTTTGTTGCCTCAAGCGGCAAGGTAGAAAGAAGGAGGGTACGACGCATAAATTCGTCGTGGTTCATCCGTTCTGCGGGTTCGGCAACGCCCGGCCAGGGTGACAGATTGGCCGTACCGCATTCCTCAGCTTTGAGATGCTGAAGCTTTTCATCGTCAGGAAACATTGCTACGGCGATAAGCAAATTTTCCCGGAACTGCACCGAAAAATAATAATATGCCGTGGCAACCGCGGTAAGGTCAGATTTGTCTAAATCTTTCCATCGTAGATCGGCAATTTCTGAAATAACGTATTTATATTGGAGAGTGACTAAATTATCCATCGTCAAGCCTTCCCATTGCTAATGTTGCCGTGAATACAGAGGCTCTTCTCCGGATTTCAGGTGATTATCCGAAGCTGTTTGAATGACTGAGTGACGTTTCAGGAGTTCGATCAATGTTGCGATATCAACTTGATCTGTCTGCCCATTGGTGATGCAGATGCGAATTACATCGCGTCCTTCAAAATTTGTAACAGCAACCCAGGCTTCTCCGGATGCGATAATGGCCGCGGTAATTTCATGCACGGGGCGGTGCGGAAAGGGCGGCAGCACACAGAGAACGCCAAGTGCGGCAGGATTGACAACAACCCATCCCTGTTCGCTAAGTTGTGTGCGCAATAAATCGGTGAGTGCGAGTGTTCGTTCAATATGCTGCGCGTAGCCTGGCCAGCCCGCTGTGGCGAGGTTGAGAAAGAGACGGAGGCCAAGAAAACGGCGCGACCAGAGCATAGATGTTGTGTAGGGGTCCGGAATATCTTGCCCGGCAGGCATGAACGAAGCCGTTATGCCGAACGCTTCCTTGAGAATCCAAGGCTGGGAGGTAATAAACATGCCACAGCCCATTGTGGTGGCGAACCATTTATGCGCATCAATCGTTACGGAGTCGGCAAGTTCGATGCCTGCCAGCAGAGGCCGCAACTGCTCGGAAGCAATAGCGGCGCCACCCCATGCGGCGTCGATATGATACCAGGCCCCGGCACTCTCGGCTATTTTCGCGCAGGCACGCAGAGGATCGATCATGCCCGCGGCGGTTGTTCCTGCCGTTGCAACAATCATCACCGGAATGGCGCCGTTGGCGATATCCGCACGCACGGCTTCGGCCAGCGCCGCGTCGCTCATCCGTCCTTCACCGTCCGTTTCAATAACCCGGATGGCGAGACGGCCGATTCCAGCCTGATGCGCAATTTTAAACCAAGCCTGGTGTGCTTCGCGGGAGACATAGACGGCCGGAGGCGTACGGAAGGCCCGTGCCCCGATATCTCGGAAGGAAACGGAAATTTTGGTTAGCGCACAAATTAATGCGGTAAAATTTGCCTCTGAGCCGCCATTGGTAAAATGGCCTGCGCTGCCGGCGGGCAAGCTCG
The DNA here is from genome assembly GCA_018971565.1 of Rhodospirillales bacterium. GTDB lineage: Bacteria > Pseudomonadota > Alphaproteobacteria > Acetobacterales > Acetobacteraceae > Acidocella. Next base: position 21,993 of record JAGXAO010000007.1, on the reverse strand, counting down.
CCCGATGGGCCACCTGGCTGATTACATGATTTTCGATGGCTATAGCAGCCGGCGAGGTTTTTGCCGCGGCAAGCTGCGGGTTAAAGGTGGCCGCAATATAATCGGCAAGGATCGAAGGGAAGCCGGGAGCAGGGTTAAACAGGCCGAAATAGCGCGGGTGAGTCATCTGCACGATCCCGTCGCGCAACTGCTGTACGGTCCAATTCAGTAGCTCTTCAAGATTCACAGGAGAGGTAAAGGTGAAACGAGATAGTTCAGCCTTGAAACGCTTGCAGTCGAGCGCGGGTGTAACCCGGCCGCCGCATATCTGATCACGGGTATTCTCCAACTCCGCTGCAAGCATGGCTATAAGCCGGCTGCGCTCGGCCTCGGTTGGGAACAACGCCTCTACGGGCATATCAAATGCTGTATTATTCATAAAAAAGCTGCCCCCGCCGGATCTGTTCGATCCATTGACGCTGGCCAGACGGACCGGCACGAAATATGCTCCGCCACAATATCTAGCCAATTGGCATAAAGTTTTACGGCCGAGTTCATCCAGACTTGTTGAAACGTGGCGCGCCCGGCGAGCGCACGTAAGGCGGGCATAACGTCATGCCCCTCTAAAGCCTGTAAACGAAGTATTCTGAATTCTGCTTCTTCTGATGATTGCAGATAAGATATTGGCACCGCGGGGCAGGTGGAATTATCACCCTTTATATAACGGCGCATATCTCTCAGATATTCCTGCAACAGCGTTCCGGCCTGGTATTCAGGATGTCCCTGAAAATAGAAGCTCCCAGGATTATCCTCATGCGCAAAAATATCTACTCCAACATCGTCGCCATGTGAGACGATTGTATATCCGTTGGCTTCCAATGCATTTCTGGAAAGGCCGTTATAGCGCGAATGCGGGCAACGCCAGCTTCCAGGTAAGCCATTCGTCAAATTATGAGCTGGACCGGCATTACGGCAATTGAATATACCTGAGAGCTTTGCGCCAAGAGGCTGGCGTGTGATACCATCGCGGTGCAAAACAGCTGCATGTGCGGCAAGGCAAGACCAGATTGCAGGCAGTGACGCGCGTTCAACCCAGTTATGCAGGCGAATAAAATTCTGCCAGAGCCATTCATCTTGAAGGTTGAAAGTTGTGACTTCCATGCCCGTAACGATAATAGCATCGAGTGGAAAACCCACAATTGCATCGATCGGCAGGTGATCTTTTATCTCGTCTTTGGGCGCGCGCATTGTAAAGCACACTAATTCTGTGGCGTAGCCTGTAGCATTTAGCAAATTAGAAAATTGCATCTTCGCCGAAGCCATGGACGAAATGCCCATATTGTTAACAAGGCCGATGACCAATGGCCTAATCGCCGCGTTCATGGCAGCGCCTCGGCAGCAGGCATTTGCATTTCCGTGGCAGTGGCCTGGCTTAGCGCCTGATCAAGATCTGTGATGATGTCGTCTATATGTTCAATGCCGATGCTGAGTCTGATTGTTTCCGGCCGGACGCCTGCGCTTAGCTGTTCCTGCGCATTCATCTGCCGATGAGTTGTAGATGCAGGATGACAAGCCAGGGATTTTGAGTCACCGAGATTCACCACGCGGCGAACAAGCTGCAAGGCGTTATAGAAGCGTATGCCCGCTTCATATCCACCATGAAGGCCAAAGGTAAGAATGGAGGGCACCCGCCCATGGAAATAACGCTGCGCTAGCTTGTAATAAGGATTGGTGGAGAAGCCAGCATAATTGACCCATGCCACACGATGGTCTGTTTGCAAAAATTCAGCCACATATCTGGTATTATCCACATGTCTGTCCACTCGTACGGCCACACTTTCTATGCCTTGTAAGAGGAGAAAGGCGCTGAATGGCGAAAGGGTGGCGCCGATAGTACGGAGATAAACACTGCGCAATCTTCCTAGGTAAGCTGCCCGGCCGAAATGCTCGTGATAGATGAGGCCGTGATAGGACTCATCTGGTTTGCTGAACATCGGGAAGCGCTCTGCCTCATTTTTCCAGTTAAAGCGGCCAGCATCAATAACAACGCCGCCGAGTGTTGTGCCGTGCCCGCCAAGAAATTTGGTAAGGGAGTGCACGACGATATCGGCGCCATGTTCAATTGGTCGAAACAAGATAGGTGTGGCAACGGTATTATCAACGATAAGTGGGATATCGTGGGCGTGTGCGATTTCCGCCAAAGCGGCGATATCGGCAATGTTACCCGCCGGGTTGCCGACGCTTTCACAATAGATGGCACGTGTATCGGCATCGATTTGCGCTGCTATCGAACTGGGTGACGAATCTTTTGCAAAGCGCCCATTAATGCCAAGATCAGGCAGTATGTGTGCGAATAATGTATGCGTAGTGCCATAAAGCTGTGGCACAGTAACTATATTTTGACCTGGAGAGACAAGGTTGACGAGGGCAAAATACACCGCTGCTTGGCCAGAAGAAACACAAACGGCATCGAGTCCACCTTCCAATGCCGCCATGCGGCGCTCAAGAACGGCGGTGGTAGGATTACTGATGCGCCCGTATCTGTGGCCTTCAACTTCTAAGTTGAATAAAGATGCTGCATGCTCTGCACTTTCAAACTCGTATGAAACGGTCTGGTATATTGGCACGGCGACTGCCCGTGTAACGGGGTCGACTTCAAAGCCGGCATGTATTGCCGCAGTTTCTGGCAACATGCGCAAACCCCTTGCGGTTAAAACGGAAGCCATCAAAATAGTCTTTTTGAAGCGCAATCATAAAATATCGCTGCAGGCAGAGTGAACGAGTTGTGTCAGTTAAGGCAACTTAAACAAAGGGAGCAATCAACACTCATCTGTTCATCCAAAGTGCTAGGTTGCTCGTGTGGCCTGGTTTGCAAGGGCCTGGGAAGCCAAAATTATGCGGTGGTACCGGCGTCGACTACCATGGCAGTTCCTGTAATACCCTGAGCATGGTCGCTGACAAGATAATCGACCATAGATGCAACATCGTCGATCATTGTTGGACGGCGAAGCGCGTTGCGGTTGGTGATCTTACGGCGTGCCGCTTCATCCAAATCAAGAGTCATTTCCGTATCAACAAATCCTGGCAAAACAGCATTGACGGTAATGCCGAGTGACCCAACCTCCCTGGCCAACGAACGTGTGAAACCAAGCATGGCCGCCTTTGTTGCACTGTAAGCGGAAATACCCTGATAGCCAGTGATCGCGACAATTGAAGATATATTCACGATGCGGCCACTTCGCGCCACCAGCATAGAACGCAGAAGGTGCTTGGTTAGCACCAGGGGTGATACGATATTAAGTTGCGTAAGGCATTCAATTTCTGTCTCCGGCATATTACAGAGCAGCCCGCTAGTGCCAAGCCCTGCATTATTAATAATGCCATAGATGAGGCCAAACCGTTTGCGCAATGCGTGTGCCGTTTCGGATAGCATGTCGATCCTTGAAAGATCTTGCTCATAAAAACTGATTTGCCCAATGCCATTAGTGTTTGCTTCGGCCGTGGCGGCTTCAAGTTCCGCTCCGCTGGTCCGCGCGATGGCGATAACGTGAAAGCCAGAGGCTGAAAGTTTACGCGCCACGCCAAGCCCAATGCCACGGCTGGCGCCAGTTACAACGATATTACGCATGATGGCGCTCAATTTTTCCAGATGTCATCACTGGAATTTCTGAAACTTCTATTAATCGTACAGGTACCTTATGCGGTGCCAATGCGGTACGGCACGCGGCAATTATTTGTTGGCGAATATCTGAAAAATCGCGCTCTATACCATCAATTTTTGGTGTGAGCACAACATCTGCCGCGATTAAGGCTCCCGTGATCGGGCTGGGTTGGCCCCATACCCTGGACATTGCGACGGCTGGGTGCAGGTTTATTGTTGCTTCAACCTCCTCAGGATGAACTTTTAATCCTCCTACATTTACTACGCCTTCGCGCCGGCCAATAAAGATATAACGATCTCCACGTTGTTCCACTATGTCGCCAGTATCCACATAACCGTCAGCATCAACGAGCGTAGGAGCTGTTGCGCCAAGATAACGGGAGGCCATGGCGCTTGACCGCACACGTAGCGTTCCATCTACAATTCGGATATTGGGCCGTGGCGCAACCGCATTCGGAACCGATTGTGGAAACCCGGCTTGTCCGTCATCGACGCTAAATGCAACTCCTGCCTCGGTCGAGGCGTAGGCATGTCCAATTTTAGCTTGAGGGTAGGCCGAGTGAAGGCAATCCAGAATATCCTGCCCGGCCATTTCTCCGGAGAGCCTTATATAAGAAGGGTTCATTTTTTCCGCCACGCCGCTCATCAGCACGCGCCGCCAATGCGAGGGTGTTCCGGAGATATGCGTCACGCCCATGTTGCCAAGACGTGTGATGAAATCATGTATTTTCTCATCAGTACGTGAAAGCACCATTGAGCCCGCACCGGTAAGCGCGCGCAACAAAATTTGCAAACCGCCATAGCGGCGGATGTCATAAAATGTTCCCCATACAGGCTGATCTGGCGAAAGCCCGTCGCCCAGAGGTCCGGTGAGGCTGGCAAAACTATGCAATACCAATTTTGGCAGGCCGGATGTACCAGATGTAAACAATACCCATTCCGTATCAAATCGTGGTAGTGCCACGATGTCTACTTCGATAGCTATGCCGATTTTCACGTCAATATCGGCATCGGTAAGTATGAGTTCGGCTTCACCATCCTGCATGAGGCGGGGTATCTGCGCATCCGGAATATCCGCCGGGCAGAGCAGGATGCGTCGCGCCACTCCATCCAGGGCCAAGGCCGCCAGAGCGGTGGCAAATTGCCCATGAGTACGGATCATTACGTTCCGGCCCGAATATTCAGTCGGGCCTTTGTAAAGCCTGTTGACGACATTAAGCATTGAAAGTGAAAAGGAATGATCAGAATCAGAAATAAAGCGTGCTTTGTCCGGCGTTGTCCGCGCCCGTATTTTCTCCAGAAATGTTTCGCGATTATTGCATGGCATTTTCATAAAGCCTGATAAAATCGCCAACAGTTACTGGCAGATTGTGGTCATCTGTGGATGAAAGAGGGTCAATTCCAAATTCTTCGTCAAGTTCTGCGACAAGAATTGCAATACAAAGTGAGTCCAGTCCGCTGCTAAGTAAATTCAAATCGTCTTGTAATGGTGCAAGAGGTTTTCTCTGCTGCTGCGCAATGTTTGTCATCATTTCTATAATTGTGTCACGCATGGCCATAACGGGGTTCTCCTTCAGTCTTTGATAGCCAGGTACTGGTCTGGTGGGTACGAACAAAATTGATAATTCGTTCAGCGACCTGCCGCCTCATCCAGCCGACTGTTAATTCATGATCCAGTTCAGGCAGAACGCAAAGCTCAATTACCGGAGAATCTGGAAGAAATCTCCCGTCTGCACCGAAATGTCTTTCTAATTGTTTCAGTCCCGCATCTTGTTGGCCAAACAAAAATAGTGATGCGATATCACGCCGAATAAGCGTTCTTAGGCAATTTTGGGCCGAGCTGCCTGGCCCAGGTTTCTCAGGTTGAAGAGAAAACCAGGGTAGATTAACAGAAATTAGTTGAACAATCCGCTTTTGTGTGCAGGCTCCACGTAAGGCATGGTATGCTCCGGAGCAAAGCCCGTGCAGGGCAAAGCGGGTGAATCCCAGGGCCTCCAGTGTATCAAGCGCCTCAGAGATATCGTTTGTACGGTCTTCAGTGAAGGGGTCTGTTTGAAGATCTGTGCGATCGCTGTAATGAATGCTATCCCCCAGTCCCGCGAAATCGAACCGTAGTGACGCTATACCGGCTTCCGCGAGGGAGCGGGCGCATTCCACGCCAAACCGGGCAAAGCCATGACGAGGATTGCCGCCTGAATTACAAATCAGCACAGAAAATCCTGGGTATTTATTAATTCTCGGGCGGCTCAATATTCCGTTGAGACGCCAAAAACTACCGAAGCTAAGAGAGGTTTCTATACAGTTTAGCAGAATGAATGCCTCGGGCTTTGGCAGAGGAAGGGAGGCATGTGAAGGCGCACTTGGCGGTATGTTGCAATGAAGCCAGATTAGCAGCCTTGTTGCGTCAAGCTCCGGTTCACCATAATGATGGTTGGGGCGTAGCATAGCTTCCAGGCCGCCTAGGTCTTCATAGGTAAAATTGATGCTCCGTTTACACCAGGCGGCCAGGCGAATGCGGAGCTTTTCCTCCGGTACGCGTGAGAAAATTGCCACTGGCAGCGAGAGAGGTAGCGCAAGATTTGCGAGTTCAACCTTGCGCATATCGTGTATACATGCGGATGTGAGATATAATTCGCCAACTTCTAGCTCCGCTTCTGGCTGTTGTGCGCCGCGGAGCCTGGCCTCGGTGGTAAGCTGCGAAACATAGGAACGACCGGTCTGGCATGGTTCAATCAATATAAGCCCGGCTATATCCTCAAGCCGCTCTGAGGCAACTGCGGCAAGCGTACCGCCGATGCGCAAGCCAATAAGAAGCAATTTATCCGCCCTTGTTTGGCCACGAAGCCATGTGGCCGCACGAGAAATACTTTGCTGCCAAACCTCCCAAAGGTTGTTGCTTTCTGGATCAGCGGAATCCCCGGTGCCTGGATAGTCGAAGCGCAATGTTGGGTAGCCTGCCTCAGCCAAATGCTCTGCCAGCAGGCGGAAGGGCCGGTAGCCATTACTGAAATCCTGGCTTACACCGGGGCAAAGCAGAACGGCGGTTCCACCGGAGCGGTCGGACAGCGGTGGATGGAACCAGCCGAAGCAATTTTCAAAAACCACAGGAATCATGGGGCTGACTTTCGTGACGAATTATATTCAATCATCCGGCGCCTCCTCCCCGGCTGGTTCTCTCAACCGGGAATTGGTCCACGCGACCATCAACTGCTGATTGTCAGGATTAAATGCCGTTAGATTTTCACGTTTGTTTAAAATCTCTGCAATTACGCTTTGAAGTTTGTGACTGTAGGTAACGGCGCCGGACATATTGAAGTGCATGTCGTCTCCAAAAAATCTGTCTGGCCAGCAGGGAATGGCAGCATCAGTGAGCACTATATTTGCATTATTCTGCGCTATTCTTTCGAGATACACCGAAAATCGTGCTTGCACAGTTGGCGGTAAATGGGAGCAGGTTGCAGCATTAATCGGAAGTGTCATCATAACAACAGGTACATGGTGGCTGGCCAATAAGCCGAGTGTACGGTTCAAATAAAAATTGATTAGCGGGGACGGACGCCAGTTGTCCATTTGCGCTTCATCGGAAACACCATCCGATGAAGCGGCGGTACCGAATGAGGAGCGACCGTAGGATGAGATGGCTTCTTGATATGCACGTTCATTATAACGCCACCTTGCGGCAACATAGCCGCCTAACAGATTGGCGAAATAAAGCGGTGGAAAGCGCGCTGCGTAAAGCTCTGGTAAGAACGCGTATGGCACTGAGCTTGGCCGTTCGGCATTTTCCAATTCGATGTCGTTCAGGTTGCGTGCTTCGGCAACAACATCCCGCATATCACGGCGGTTTAAAATACCTGAATTTGCCGCGATCGACCAAAAAAACTTATCCCTGGAATACATGATTGTTGAATGCGCGATGATAACAAGACGTGGAGCTTCTGGGCAGCGCAAAAGGCGTTTGACAAGAAAATATGTTTCGATAGGCGTAGCGGCGGGGAAGGCCAGGTTTTCTACTGGAATGCTCATCGCGGTAGGCAATATGCCCGCTACGGCCTTGCTGTCGCCGAATACAACCACGCGGTTTAGTTGGCATTGTGCCAGCAAGTCTTGCTTCGCAAGCGCAAGCGGGTAGTCCCTGTCCTGATAGAGCATCGGGAAGGTGACTATATAAGCCCATATGGCAACCCATGTAACGACAAAGGACAGTCCGCTTAGCAGAATGAATCTTGCAAACGTCAAATCTTCACAAGAGTTTTTGACTTTTATTGTATGCGCTAAATGAGTGGTGCTTTCAGCCATATGCCGCCTCGCAGGCAGGAGTATTAAAATTGGAAATACACAAAATCTGTAGTCCCGGAGATGGCCATAGCGGCAAGCGCACCGACCGCACCGACAGTCAGCGCCCAACCGGGCGATGGCCCCCAGATCATGCTCTTCAAACGGCCAGGCTTCACAATCCCCAAAACGGGCTCATAACGGAGCATGATCTGCTGGGTGTTTGGCATAGCCAAGACGATAAGCCAGAGCAGTACAATTTCAACGTCGTGCATCGCTGCTTCGATAACCTTTAGCCCGGCCGTTGCGGCGGCTGCGCCATGGGTCGCGAAAATCATGCCAAGCGACGCGAAAAGGTTGAAAGATGGCTTCGCCAGGAAATGCCCGCCCCAGCCATGTGCCCCAACCATAACGCTGAATGTTTGCCAAGCCACTGCCATTGTGGGGGCGCGGAAGAACACCAGTGCAACCAATACCGCGATCATCGTTAGCAGCCAGCTTCCCAGTTCTTCTAACCGTCCTGGTTTGGCGTTAAAGCGGGGCCGCATATTCCGCCAAATGTGATTTATTGTGAGATAAACTCCATGGAGCAGACCGAAAATGAAAAACTTTAACCCCGCGCCATGCCAAATGCCGGCGAGCCCCATAGTGATGAGGAGCGGTATGGCCACCATATTCAGAAATACCAGAGGTTGCTTCTGTGCTGTGCGGCTGACTCCCAACCCGCGCGTCGTGCGCCGCCGTGCGGCCGCAAGCGCTAAGGGGTTGAACAGATAGAGGGTTAGAAAGCGCGTCAGCGTCATATGCCAGCGTTGCCAAAAATCAATGATGGAGGATGCTTTATATGGCGAATTGAAATTGACCGGGAACTTTACATTGAACATGCGGGCAATGCCGATTGCCATATCTGTGTAGCCAGAAAAATCAAAATAGAGTTGAACTGCATAGGTTAGCATAAGCAGCCATGCGCCAGGCAAAGAAAGATGCCCTGATGCCGCAAACCCGTCGGAAACACGGCTCGCGATGGGGTCCGCAAATAGGCATTTTTTGGCAAGGCCGATGGTGAACATAACAGAACCGACGACAAAATTCTCTGTTGAGAAACGATAAGTATGCTTTTCACCGAATTGCGGCATAATTTCACGATTGTGCAGAATTGGCCCGGCGATGAGATGCGGAAAGAACGTTACGAATAAGGCGTAGTTGAGGGCACTCCGGTCCTGCACAACGCCCTGCTGTACGTCTATGAGGTAGCCGATCTGCGTAAACGTGAAAAAAGAGATGCCAAGCGGCAAAATAATGGAGGGTACAGCCATGCTGGTTAGCCCGAGGCCCACCGCAAAACCAATTACACTCGCCAAATATTTGTAGTAGATGAGAACGGCGATATCGGTGATGATGCCGAAGATTAACCAGGCTTTTTGACGCGCGGGGCGCTTGCTATTGGCATGGAGGCGCATGCCAATGCCGAAATTGAAAATTATGGAAGCAAGTAAAAGTGGAATGTATCTAGGGTTCCAGATGCCAAAAAAAGTGAAAGATGTAAGGATTAACCACGCGGCACCTATGCTGCGCCCAAAACGGCTGAAGCCATAGAAACCCGCCAGGGACAATGGCAGGAACACAAAAACAAAGCTATATGAGTTAAATAGCATTTAAATGCACGATTCAGTGCGTGGTTAATTTCAGGCGTGACTTTATAAGCGCGACCAGTTCCCGAATGTTTTTCAAGCTCTCCATTTCCGCGATTTTTATCTTGATATAGAATTGCCTCTCGATTTCGAGGGCGAGGGTAATGTTCGACATTGAATCCCAGCCATCCACATCTTCGGAAGTTGTTGCAAGTGTAAGCGGCTCACCGGTATAATCGAAAACATTGCCGAATATAGAAGTCAGCCGTTTGAGGATTTCGTTATCCGTCACGATGGAGCTTCCTTTTATTTCTGTGAACACTGACGGGTTGTTTCGCCCCGGTACGTCCTTCAGGTAAAACACATTATATAGTGGCTTACCGCGATACCCTCACCCGGAAAACATCTCAATTCGGATAATCGCGCCAAAATCCGGTGAAATAACTGCCTTGTGTATGATATACAAAAGGTCAAATTGCGTATTAGGCACCTGCTTTGCGAAGAGTATCAACGGTTCCTTCGTGAGGATTGTGACAGATGGTCGAGCAGCGGGTCGCGATTGTTCATGAGTGGCTGATAACGCTCGGAGGCTCTGAAAAGGTCCTGGTTGAGCTGCTTGCTATGTTTCCCGAGGCTGATTTGTTTGCGGTTGTGGATTTTTTACCGGCTGAGCACCGGGCGGGATTACGTGGAAAATCGGTGAAAACCAGCTTCATCCAATGTCTTCCTTTCGCTGCGCGGCGGTATAAAGCCTATTTGCCACTTATGCCGATTGCTGTAGAGCAATTCGATCTTTCATCATATAATTTAGTTATCTCCAGCAGCCATGCTGTTGCAAAAGGCGTTTTAACTGGCCCCAACCAGACTCATATCTGCTACTGTCATTCGCCGATACGTTATGCCTGGGATTTGCAGCATCAATATCTTCGGGAATCTGGCCTTACGAGAGGCATTAAAAGCCACCTTGCCAGGCTTGTGCTGCACTATCTGCGGATTTGGGATGTTCGCAGTGCGGCGGGCGTAGACCTTTTCATTGCGAATTCGGCGTATATCGCCAGACGTATCCGCAAAGCTTACAGGCGTGAAGCGGTTGTGGTGCATCCACCGGTTGATATGGAAGCATTTTCTTTGCAAAATCATAAAGAAAATTTTTATGTTACAGCATCCAGAATGGTCTCGTATAAACGAATCGACATTATTATCGAGGCATTTGCGAAAATGCCGGGGCGGCGTTTGGTTGTGATAGGCGATGGCCCAGACAGGGAAAAACTTCGAGCTTTGGGCGCCGAAAATATAACGTTTCTCGGCTATCAGAACGATACGGTACTAAAAAGCCATCTGCAACGCGCGCGGGGTTTTGTATTCGCCGCTGAGGAGGATTTCGGAATTTTGCCAGTGGAAGCGCAGGCTTGTGGAACACCGGTGATTGCCTATGCTGCCGGTGGAGCTTTAGAAACCGTATTGCCGGCGGGGAATTCCTTGGGGCTTCCCGCGACGGGTGTGTTTTTTGCAGAACAAACCCCCGCGGCTGTGTGTGCGGCAGTCACCCGGTTTGAATCCCTGCGTTTTGACCCGCAAAATTGCCGGGCCTGGGCGGAACGGTTCAGCCGCATGGCATTTGCGGAAGCCATGCGGGCGCAAATAATGGCCATGCTACCGGCTGCACCAATCAGTGCTCGCCCCGTATCAGTAAAATCGACAAATCGATACGACGTGGATTTGGCAGGCTGATAGAATTATCGAGGATCTGGCGATGAGTGATATGGGCATGCGAGTTGCTGTGGTGGTTGCCTCCGTTCGGCGGGCGGAAGAGATTGGGCAGCTTCTGCAAGCCCTCAGCCGCCAGACTAAAAAGCCTGAGGCTTTAATTTTGTCTGTTTCTAGAGAAGCCGATCTGCCGTTGGATTTACCGGCGGGTGTGACGATTGTTACAGGTACGCCAAGCCTGCCGGCCCAACGCAACCGGGGGCTTGACCTTGTTCAAGATCGTTGTGATGTTGTTGTTTTTTACGACGATGATTTTCTTCCGGCAAAAGATTCATTGCAGTGCATTTCAGAATTTTTTCTCACTCACCCTCTTTTGGTAGGCGCCACGGGGCATCTTCTGGCAGATGGCATCAATGGCCCGGGTCTGCCATACCAGGAGGCTTTGGAGATGTTGGCAACTTATGAGGCAAGCCCTAAACCCACGTTGATAAATGAAAATTTTCTTTGCGCTTACGGGTGTAATATGGCGTTTCGTTGCGAGGCGATTGGCACAAGACGGTTTGACGAAAATCTGCCAAAATATGGCTGGCAGGAGGATATGGATTTTGCCGGGCAGCTTTCCGCCGTTGGCAAAGTCATCCGAACAAACGCCTTTGCCGGTGTGCATCGTGGTGTAAAAAACGGGCGCGGGCAAGGCGCTGACCTTGGGTTTTCACAAATCGTCAACCCGGTTTATCTTGCCGCCAAGGGCACGATGACGAAACGGAAGGCAGCTTCGCTTATATTGCGGAATCTTATCGCGAACCACGTGAAATCTCTTTGGCCAGAACCGTATATCGACCGTATGGGGCGGTTGCGGGGTAATTGGGATGGCATTTTGCACATACTTCACGGTAATCTCGATCCTACAGACCTTCCATCATCTCACAAATCAGCAAAGCGTGGTTCCTGTGCTACGACGTTTACTCCATAGAGGATGAGGCGGTTCTGGCGTCTTGGTCTTACAGGGCGAGTGAGGCAAAATCCTCCACCCTGGCATTCCGTTTCACAGGAAATATGCGGCACGGCAGATAGCGTGCCAGCGCGGCTTGCGTCTCTTCCGTTGGCACCGGGGCGGTGGCGCTTTCATTCAGCAAAATCGCATGGATGAAAATGCCCCGCCGCAGCAGGAATTCGGCTGTGGTGATGCAATGGCTGATGCTGCCCAGATACGTCCCGCTTGCCAGCAGCACCGGCACAGCCAGATCGGCGATCCAGTCCGCCGTCATTTTTGTCTCGGTCAGCGGCACGGCGGCTCCGCCCGCGCCCTCTATCAGCGTTGGCCCCTCCGCCAGCGCCGCCCGGCAGAACCCCAGCAGTGCTGCGTAGTCGATGCGCTGCCCCTCCCGCGCCGCCGCCATGTCTGGCGATAAGGGGGCTTTGAACCGCCAGGGCGTGATGGCGGCGATATTTTGCTCCGTCACGCCCCGGCCCATGGCGGCCAGGAGCTCGCTGGAATCCGATGGTGCCCCTGCCTCATAACCGGAGAGCAGGGGTTTAATGGCCCGAAGGCCCGGATTGGCCCGCAGCAACCCGGCGGTGCAGAAAGTCTTGCCGATATCCGTGCCGGTGGCGGTGACGAAATAGCTGTTCATACCGCAGTTTCTAGGCCGGTTTGCTTCTCCCTTCCATCCGCGCAGGTGAGGCGGTAGGCTGGCGGGGATCGCCGTGCTTGGAGTTTACAGAAGTGCCTGAGAGCCATATCGAAATCCGCCCCCGCTGGAGCCGTGCCGAGGTGCAGGCGCTGCTGGATTTGCCGTTTCCGGAGCTGGTGTTCCGGGCGATGAACGTGCACAGAGAGCATTTCGACCCCACGAGGGTGCAGATCTCCACCTTGCTTTCCATAAAAACCGGCGGTTGCCCGGAAGATTGCGGCTATTGCCCGCAGGCCGCCGGGTATGAAACTGGCACCAAGGCATCCCGGCTGATGGCGGTGGAAGCCGTGCTGGCGGAAGCCCGCGCCGCCAAGGAAAAAGGCGCCGGGCGTTTCTGCATGGGCGCCGCCTGGCGCAGCCCGAAGGACCACGACCTCGACACCGTCTGCCAGATGATCGAGGGCGTGAAGGCGCTGGGCATGGAAACCTGCGTGACCCTGGGCATGCTCGACCCCTTCCAGAGCCAGAAGCTGAAGCAGGCCGGGCTGGATTACTACAACCACAACCTGGACACCTCGCCCGAATATTACGGCAAGGTGATCACCACCCGCACCTATCAGGACCGGCTGGACACGCTGGATGCGGTGCGCGATGCTGGCATTAACGTGTGCTGCGGCGGGATTGTGGGCATGGGCGAGGATGAGGGCGACCGCGCCGGGCTCATCGCCACGCTGGCCAGCCTGCCCACCCCGCCGGAATCTGTGCCCATTAATGCGCTGGTGGCGGTGGAGGGCACGCCGCTGGCGAAGTCCGAGAAGATCGACCCGATCGACTTCGTGCGGGTGGTGGCGGCGGCGCGCATCACCATGCCCAGGAGCTATGTGAGGCTTTCGGCGGGCCGCGAGGCGATGAGCGACGAAGCCCAGGCGCTGTGCTTCCTGGCCGGGGCGAACTCCATCTTCCATGGCGAGAAACTGCTGACCACCAAGAACGCCACCGTGCCGCATGACGAGGCGCTGTTCGCCAGGCTGGGGCTGCAACCGGCTCATTCCTGATGTCTTCTTGGCTGGAGACAGGGTGGCGCCATGTGTGGCTGCCCTATGCGCAGATGGCCACCGTGCCTCTGCCCGCGCCGGTGGTGCGCACGGAGGGGTGCCGGATCGTCCTGGAGGATGGGCGGGAGCTGATCGACGGTATCGCCAGCTGGTGGACCGCCTGCCATGGCTATAACCACCCGCATATCCAGCAGGCCGTGGCGCAGCAGCTTGAGGCCATGCCGCATGTGATGTTCGGCGGGCTGGCGCATGAGCCAGCCTACAGGCTGGCAACGCGCCTGGCGGCCTTGATGCCGGGAGATTTGAACCGGGTGTTCTTTACCGATTCCGGCTCGGTGGCGGTGGAGGTGGCGATTAAAATCGCCGTGCAGTCCCGCCTCAACAAAGGTGAGCGCGGGCGGACAAAGATTCTGGCCTTTTCCGGCGGCTATCATGGCGACACGCTGGGCACCATGGCGATTTGCGACCCGGAAGAGGGCATGCATAGCCTGTTTACCGGGCTGCTGCCGGAACACCCGGTGGTGCCGTTGCCGAAAGACGCGCCGAGCATCGCGGCGTTCGAGAGCTTTCTGGAACGCGAGCATAAAAGCCTCGCCGCCATTATCGTGGAGCCGCTGGTGCAGGGCGCGGGCGGCATGGTGTTTCATGGCATAGAGGTTTTGCAACGGCTGCGCGCAGCGGCGGATGCCTATGGGCTAACGCTGATCTTCGACGAGATTTTCACCGGCTTCGGTCGCACCGGCAGCATGTTCGCGTTCCAGCAGGCCGGGGTGGTGCCGGATATCGTCACGCTCTCCAAGGCGCTGACCGGCGGCACCAGCCCGCTGGCCGCGACCATCGCCACGGACCGGCTGTTCGAGGCGTTTCTGTCGGACAGTCCGATGACCGCCCTGATGCACGGCCCCACCTATATGGCGCATGCGCTGGGTTGTGCCGCGGCCAATGCCTCGCTGGATCTGTTTGAAGCCGAGCCGCGTTTGGCGCAGGCCGCCGATATTTCCGCGCAGCTGGCACGGGAGCTGGAGCCTTGCCGGAGCCTGCCGGGGGTGAAGGATGTGCGGGTGCTGGGCGCCATTGGCGTGGTGCAGATGCACGAAATTAAGGACCCGGCCACCTTGCGGCAGAGATTGCTGAAAGAGGGCGTGTGGATACGGCCCTTCAGGGACATTGTGTATTTAACCCCGGCTCTCACCATATCGCCGGAGGAGCTGTCCCGGTTAACAGATGCCATTCGCCGCGTCTTGACCGCACCTTAACAAATTGCAACCTATGCGGGAATATGCCCCGCCCTGTACACGAGCTTCTAAGCCCCGATTGCCCCATAAAGCCCGCCTGGGCAGTGTTCGACCAGGGTTGGTATCTGCATCATTACCCTGAGGCGCAGGCGGCACCAGGGGCGGCGCTGGAATTTTACCTGCGCGTGGGCGCCAGGCAGGGGCATAGCCCCTCGGCAATTTTCGACGAGCCATATTACCTCGCCCGTAACCCGGATGTGGCGGAACTGGTGCGCGCCGGGCATTACGCCTCGGGGTTCGACCATTATTGCCAGTATGGCTGGCGCGGCGTCTCGCCGCATTGGCTTTTCGACGATGCGCTCTATGCCGAGCTTTATGACGACATGACGCTGGAGAATCTTGAACTCCACGGCTGTTACGGGCGGTATGACCATTATCTGAAATCCGGCCAGAGGGAGCGCAGGATCGGCCAATATCTGTTCGATGCGTCGTTCTACCGCGCCCAGGCGCTGGCGGCGGGGGTAGCGGAAGGCGAGATAGACGGGCCGGGGCCTTATGTGCACTTCCTCGCTTGCCTCGGCTCCGGGCGGGATGAGTTGGCGCCTTCGATCTATTTCGACCCTGCCTGGTATGTTGAGAATCACCCGGCGGCAAAGGCGGAGATTCTGCGCGGGCAATATGTCGCGGCGATCCATCATTACCTCACCAATGCCACGCCGGAATTATTCGACCCCGTGCCGCATTTTTCCGAACGATTTTATATGCAGCGCTACCCGGATCTCGCGGCGGCGGCACGGCTTGGCATGTACCGCAACGGCTATCAGCAATTCGTGCAGCATGGTTGTTTCGAGCTGCGCCAGCCCGCGGCGGAAATCGACCTTGCCTACTACAAGGACATGCACAGGCCGGTGCGCGACGCGCTGAATGCCGGGCAGATGCGGGATGCGTTTGCGCATTTGCGAATGATTGGCTTGGCCGAGGGGCTGGATTACAGCCCGCCAGCGCGGGTTCAGGTGCTGGAGGAATATCCGGCGCGGGAAGCCTTTATTCGCAAGGCGCGGGCGGATCTGGCGCTGTTTGCCAGGCAGCGGCTGGATTTTTCCTGCCAGGGCCAGCCAGAGCTTGCTGTGGTGATGGTGGCGCATAATCGTTTTGAGCTGACCATGCGCAGCCTGGCCTCGCTGCGGCGGAATTTCGCCGGGGCGGTGCAGCTTATTCTCGTGGATAATGCTTCGACGGATGAAACCCGTTGGTTGGGGCAATATGCAACAGGCGTGGTGATTCTGCGGAATGCACAGAATCTCGGGTTTTTGAAAGCCTGCAACCAGGCGCTGGAGCATGTGGCCGCACCGGCCTTGCTGTATTTGAACAATGATGTGGAGCTTGGGCATGGTGCCGTGGCGGCGGCGCTGCGGCGGGTGCAATCGGCTGAAGACATTGGCGCGGTATGCGGAAAAATTATTCGCACGCATGGAAGATTGCAGGAGGCGGGGTCGGTTATCTGGAGTGATGGCACCACGACGGGCTATTTGCGCGATGCCTCACCACTTGCACCGGAAGCAAACTTTGTGCGGGATGTGGATTATGGCTCGGCGGTGTTCCTTCTTTGCCGCGCGGATGTTGTGAAAAGCCTTGGCGGGTTCGATGAAGATTTCATGCCAGCTTATTATGAGGATGCCGATTTATGCACGCGAATGCTGAAGGCCGGATTCCGGATTGTATACGACCCGGCGGTGAGCGTTGAGCATCTTGAATTCGGCAGTGCCGCGACATCCGAAGCCTCGATGGCGCTGATGCGGCGCGGGCGGCGGATTTTCCGCGGCAAGCACCAGGAATTTTTGCAAGCGCAGCATGCAACGGGTGAACAGAATTTACTTGCGGCGCGTTCTCGCGGCAAGCGGCGGCGGGTGCTGTTCATTGAGGATACGGTACCTCTGCGCCGCCTGGGCTCCGGCTTCGTACGCTCCAACGATATTGTTAATGCCATAGATATGGCGGGCTACGATGTGCATGTATTTCCTATCAACGGCGCGCCCTATGATATGATGAGCCTGTTGGGCGATATGCCGGAGCGGGCAGAGATTTTATACGACCGTGAATTTACCGGGCTGGAGGCGTTTCTGGCTGAGCGTACGGATTTGTACGATCTGGTGTGGGTGGCGCGTACGCATAATCTGCGGCGGGTGCAGGAGGCTTTGGAAAAAACCGGCGTAAAGGCAAAAATCATTCTGGATACCGAGGCCCTGGTCAGTTGCCGGGAGGCGCTGCGCGGCGGCGCGGATTTCGATCTTCCCAGGGCTTTGGCAAAAGAATTCGGCGGGCTGCGGAGCATTGCGCGGGTGCTGGCGGTGAACGAGGCCGAGGCCGGGCATTTGAAGCAATTGGGGGTAAAGCCCGTTGCCATGCTAGGCACGGCGCGCGTGCCGGAACCGACGGCCGCAAGCTTCGCGGCGCGGGCGGGGCTGTTGTTCGTGGGCGCCATTCATCAGCCTGGCGCACCGAATGATGACTCCTTAAGGTTTTACCAGGATGAAATATATCCGGCTCTGGCGAAATTGATGCAGACACCGCCAGTGCTGAACGCGGCGGGGCATGTGGCGGCGGGGGTTGAACTGCCTGCCCCCGGTGTGGGCGTGAATTTTCTGGGCGAAGTGGCGGATACCAGGCCGCTTTATGAAAAGGCACGGATATTTGTGGCGCCCACGCGTTTTGCCGCAGGTACACCGTACAAAATTTACGAGGCCGCCGCGATGGGATTGCCCTGCGTGGTAACGATGCTGCTGGCGGAGCAACTCGGCTGGCGGCATGGCGAGGACGTGCTGGCGGTACCCGCCGACCAGCCAATGGCCTTCGCGGCGGCCATCGCTCGGCTTTATCATGACGAGGCGTTGTGGCGGCACCTGCGGGCGGGTGCGCTGAGGCGGTTGACGAAGGAGAACAACCCTGCCGATTTTGCCCGGCGGGTAAAGGAAATTCTGGCGGCTTAGCTATGTCTCCAGCACCGCCTGTTTTGGCATTTTGTGCCGGTAGGCCAGCGCTTCCGCGATATGCGCTTTCTGGGTTTCGCGTTGCCCGGCCAGGTCCGCGATGGTGCGGCCCACGCGTAGGGCGCGGATCTGCCCGCGCGCGGAAAGCCGCAATGTCTCTGCGGCGCCTTGCAAAAAGCGCCGCGCTTCATCTGTTGCAGGTAGAAGTTCGGGCGGGGCCTCGGCGTTGCGGGCGGGGCCATGCTCGCCGAAGCGGTCCACCGCCCGCGCCCGGGCCAACGCCACCCGTGCGGCAACCATTGCGCTGCTTTCCCCCGGCTTCGCCCAGGCCAGTTCCTTGGGCATGAGCGGCATAATCTCCACGACCAGGTCCATCCGGTCCAGCAGCGGGCCGGAGAGCTTGTTCTGGTAATCCTCCCCGCAGCGCGGGGCGCGGCCGCATTCGCGGGACCCATCGCCCAGATAGCCGCAGCGGCAGGGGTTCATGGCGCCGATGAGCTGGAAGCGCGCCGGATAGGTTACATGCGCGGCGGCGCGGCTGACCGTGGTTTGGCCGGTTTCCATGGGGGCACGCAAAGCCTCCAGCGTGGCGCGGGGGAACTCGGGCACTTCATCCAGAAACAGCACACCGCGATGGGCGAGCGAGATTTCCCCCGGCCGGGCTCGCACGCCCCCGCCCGCGATGGCGGCGGGGCTGGCCGAGAAATGCGGCTCCCTGAAGGGCGGGCGGGTGATGAGCTGGCCGTTGGTCAACATGCCAGCCACTGAATGCACCATGCTCACCTCCAGCGCCTGGCGGGGGGTGAGGTCCGGCAGCAGGCCGGGCAAGCGTGCCGCGAGCATGGATTTGCCGCCGCCGGGCGGCCCAAGCATCAAAAGGTTATGCCCGCCCGCCGCGGCAATCTCCAGCGCGCGCCGGGCGGTTTCCATACCCTTTACATCGGCAAGGTCCAGATACGGCGCTCCCCCGCCCAATTCCCCTGGCGGTGGGGCGGGCAGCAGTTGGGTGCCGCGAAAATGATTGATGAGGCTGAGCAGATCAGACGCGGCCAGAATGTTGAGCTCCCCGGCCCAGCCGGCTTCCGCCCCTTGGGAAGCAGGGCAGATCAACCCCCAGCCGCGCCCCTGGGCGGCGATGGCGGCGGGCAGTACCCCGGCGGCCGGGTTCAGCCTGCCATCCAGCGAAAGTTCGCCCAGGGCGGCGAAGCCCGCCAGTTCCTCGGCGGGCAGCACATCCATGGCCGCCAGCACGGCCAGGGCCACTGGCAGGTCGAAATGGCTGCCCTCCTTCAGCATGTCCGCCGGGGCGAGGTTCACGAGAATCCGCTTGGGCGGCAGGGAAAGGCCCATGGAGGTGAGGGCCGCGCGCACACGCTCCCTGGCTTCGCCCACGGCTTTGTCGGGCAGGCCAACCATGAGGAAGGCGGGCAGGCCGGAGGAAATCTGTACTTGAATTTCGACGCGCTGGGCCTCGATGCCGGAAAATGCGAAGGAATTGACGCGTGCGATGCTCATGACCTGCCCACTATAGATTGTGGAGAGGTTATGAACGCAATCTTAAATTGTCTATAGTTATTCCAACTGCCGCGCTTAGTCGCGCTTGGTCACGAGCGGACCGCTGGCCTGGCAGGTGGGCATCATCTCGATCCGGTTGACGTTCATATGTTTGGGCAGGGAGATGAGCCAGGCGGCGGTGTTGGCGATGTCCTCCGCCGTGAGGGGTTGCACGCCCTGGTAGAGGGAGGCGGCTCTGTCCGCATCTCCTTTGAAGCGCAAGGTGCTGAACTCCGTGCCGCTGACAAGGCCAGGCTCGATATCGGTGACGCGGATATTTTTGCCGACCAGATCGGCGCGCAGATTAAGGGAGAAATGCCGGACGAACGCCTTGCTGGCGCCATAGATATGCCCGCCGGGATAGGGGTATTCCCCGGCAGTGGAACCGAGATTGAGGATGATCCCATCGTCCCGCGCCACCATTTGCGGCAGCACGGCGTGGGTCATGTGGATGAGGCCGCTGATGTTGGTGGCGACCACTTTGTCCCAGTCTTCCAGGTCGGCCTCCCAGGCAGGGCCAAGCCCGAACGCCAGGCCGGCATTGTTCACCAGCACGTCGATCTGCTGCCAGGCGGCGGGTAGTGCGGGGATAAAGGCGGCGATGGCCTCTTTATCCGTTACGTCCAGCGAGGCGATGTGAAGGGCCTCGCCAAGCTCGGTTTTCAATGCTTCCAGCCGTTCCATGCGCCGCCCGGTGGCGATCACGCGATGGCCGTCTTTAATAAAACGCCGGGCGAAGGCGGCGCCAAATCCGGCGGTGGCGCCGGTGACCAGAATCGTCTTCATGTCCTGTCTCCTTTTTTGGCGGCCTACCAGGCAAAGCCGGGCAGGATGGTGGCGGGGGCAAGGCCCAGAGCGGCGGCTTCCGCCGGGGCTGCTTCCGGGTGTAGCGCGTGAATGCCGGAAAGCACCCAGCAGCTATCAATTCCGGCGGCCTTTGCCCCCGCGATATCGGTGCGCAGCGAATCGCCAATAGCCAAGGTGCGCGCAGCGCTGGTGCCAAGCATGGTCAAAGTAGGCTGGTAGATGGCCGCATCCGGCTTGCCGCGCTGGATCACCCGGCCGCCATCGGCTTCGTAAAGCTGGGCCAGATAGCCCGCGCAGATAATGCGGTTGCCGCCTTTTATCACTTCCAGGTCCGGGTTGGCGCATACCATCGGCAACCTGGCCTTCAGGCAGGCCTCCAGCGCCGGGCGGTAAAGTTCCGCATTATGGGGGCCGAGTTTGTCATCCGGCCCGGTATTCAGCACGAAATCAGCGTCCTCCGGCCCGGCGGCTTCCGCGTAAGCCAGGCTTTCAAACACATCCCGGTCGCGCGGCGGGCCAAGATGGTAGAGGCGCCTGCCCAGATTGGCGAATTCCTCCGTGCGGTCTCGCAAACCAAGATACACCGCCTCACCGCTGGACATCACGCCGTCATGCAGATCCGGTGTGACCCCAATGCTGGCCAGGAATTTCAGGATGCCAGAGGGGCGGCGCGGGGCATTGGAAAGAAATACCACCCGTTTGTCCGCCGCCTTCAGGCGCTTCAAGCAGTCCAGCACGCCGGGGTAGGGGGTGCAACCGTCATGCACCACGCCCCAGAGGTCGACGATGAAGCCGTCATAAGTTTCGGCCAGTGCGCGGAAACCGCTCATAGCCCCGCGCCAACGGCCTGTGCGATGGAGGAGAAGCCGCGCTGCTTTAGGAGTATGGCCAGGCGCGCCTTCAATTTGGGCAACATGGCTGGCCCCTGGTAAGCGAAACCGGAATAGATTTGCACCAGTGCCGCACCCGCCAGCAGCTTGGCCAGTGCATCCTCCGCCGAGAACACCCCGCCCGCGCCAATGAAGACGAGCCGCTTGCCCGCGAGCCGGTAGGCCCGCGCCAGCATGGCGGTGGAGGGCGCGAACAGCGGTGCACCGGAAAGCCCGCCGGCCTCCCGCTTTAACGGACTTTTCAGCGTGCCGGGCCGGGCGATGGTGGTGTTGGAGATGATAAGACCAGTGACGTTATGCTGCACGGCGGCGGAGATGACCGCCTCCAGCCCATCTTCTGAAAGATCCGGCGCAATTTTCACGTAAACCGGCTTTGGGCTGGCGATGCGGGAGAGAATGGCGGCCAGCCGTTCCTCAGACTGTAAATCCCGCAGGCCCGGCGTGTTGGGGGAGGAGATGTTGATGGTGATATAGTCCGCGAACGGCGCCACAGCTTTTACCAAAGCCGGGTAATCCCGCTCCGGGTCGGCGCCTTCCTTGTTGATGCCGACATTCGCGCCCAGAACCAGGGATTTTCG
>JAGXAO010000081.1 GCA_018971565.1 Rhodospirillales bacterium | reverse complement strand
CCGCGGCAAGGAGATTCCATGGCATATGCCTTACAGCAACTCGTAAATGGGCTGACCCTGGGGATGATCTACGGACTGATCGCGGTGGGGTACACCATGGTCTACGGCATCATCGGCATGATCAATTTTGCCCATGGTGATGTCTTCATGATCGGCGCTTTTGTCGGTATTTTCGTTATCACGGCGCTTACCGGCCTTACCTCCCTGCCCCTGGCACTGCTGGCGGCCTTCATATTCTCGGCCTTTATCTGCGCTGTTTATGGCTTTGCCATAGAGCGCGTGGCTTACCGGCCGCTGCGCGGCTCCTTCCGGCTGGCACCGCTGATCTCAGCCATTGGCATGTCTATTCTGCTGGAAAACTACGTGCAGGTGAGCCAGGGAGCGCTGGAGCGCGCGATTCCGAATCTGCTTCCCGGCGGCATAACCTTGATGAATGAAAATGGCTTCGTGGTGCAGCTTTCCTGGATGCAGATGTCCATTATAGCTGTAACGCTGGGCTTGCTGGCGGCATTTACTTACCTTGTTACCAAAACCCCGCTGGGCCGGGCCATGCGCGCGGTGGAGCAGGATGCGAAAATGGCCGCCCTGCTGGGGATCGACACCAACCGAACCATCTCCATCACCTTCATCATCGGCTCGGCGCTGGCGGCTTTCGCGGGTGTGATGTTCTTGCTGTATTACGGGGTGATCGATTTTTACATTGGTTTCAACGCCGGCATCAAAGCCTTCACCGCGGCGGTGCTGGGGGGTATCGGCTCGCTGCCCGGCGCCGTGCTGGGCGGGCTGCTTATTGGGCTTATCGAGGCGTTCTGGTCTGGTTATGCCACCGTCGCGTATAAGGATGTCGCGGTTTATTCCATCCTCGCCATTGTGCTGATGTTCATGCCCAGCGGACTGCTCGGCCGCCATGAAGTTGAAAAAGTATGAGCGGCCTACTGGATGATTTAAAAGATTCGGCATCGGTTGGATTTTTTGCGCTGCTTATTTTTGGCCCCTTCATCGGGCTGCGGCTAACTGACAATGATGCAGGAAATTTAGGCATAGCCACCCGGCCGGAAGCGTTGGCACTGGCGGTTATCGCCGTTTTCGCGGCACGCCTGCTGCTGCTTACATGGAGCCGCTACCGCCCCGCGAAAACCACCACAAGTCTTGGCACGCAGGTTCAGAAAACCGGTAAATTCATCGCCCCGGCCTTGCTGGTTTTTGCCGTGGTAATGCCGCTGCTGCCCGGCCTGCCCAATGCGTATATCGACCTCGGCGTGCTGATCATGACTTATGTGATGCTGGGCTGGGGGCTAAACATCGTGGTTGGCCTCGCCGGGTTGCTGGACCTTGGTTATGTCGCGTTTTATGCGGTAGGGGCGTATTCCTTCGCCTTGATTTCCGCGCAGTTTGGCCTGGGGTTTTGGGAATGCCTGCCGATCGCCGGTATTCTCGCCGCCTTCTGGGGCATGTGCCTGGGCTTTCCGGTGCTGCGCCTGCGGGGGGATTATCTGGCGATTGTTACCCTTGCCTTCGGGGAGATCATCCGCCTGGTTATCACCAACTGGGTGTCGCTTACCGGCGGGCCGAACGGGCTGCTCGGCATGCCAGAGCCTACATTTTTCGGGCTGCGCTTCTCGATGGCTGGCGGCCCCGGCACCTTTGCCG
This sequence comes from Rhodospirillales bacterium, assembly GCA_018971565.1. Classification (GTDB taxonomy): domain Bacteria; phylum Pseudomonadota; class Alphaproteobacteria; order Acetobacterales; family Acetobacteraceae; genus Acidocella. The sequence continues at coordinate 7,972 of JAGXAO010000081.1, read as the reverse complement.
GATTTTTTGGCATAACCCCCGCCCCCTGGCAGCGCGATGCGTTTCTGTATTACGTGATTTTAGGCCTGGCGCTGCTGACCAACTGGGTTACGTTGCGGCTGCGCAAGCAACCGCTTGGCCGCGCGTGGGAAGCGCTGCGCGAAGATGAGATCGCCTGCCGGTCGCTTGGCATCAATGTCCGCAATACTAAGCTCACCGCCTTTGCCATCGGCGCGTTCTTCGGCGGGTTCGCGGGCTGCTTTTTTGCCGCGCGGCAAAGCTTTATCAGCCCGGACAGCTTCACCTTCATTGAATCCGCCACTGTGCTCGCCATCGTGGTGCTTGGCGGGGCAGGCAGCCAACTGGGCGTGGTGCTGGCGGCCTGCGTGATGATCGGCGTGCCGCAGATGCTGCAATCACTGCAGATCTACCGTATGCTCATTTTCGGTATCGCGCTTGTGCTTATCATGGTTGTGCGCCCGCGCGGCTTCATTTCCACCCGCCGCCCCACCGTGCTGCTCGGGAAAAAACCCGTTGCCATAGGCGCTGAATTACGCGCGGAAGGCAGGGGCTGAAACATGACCGTTCTTGCCGTAACAGACCTTACCATGCGTTTCGGCGGGCTTACTGCCGTGAACGATGTCTCTTTTTCCGCCGAACGGGGAGATATTACCGCCGTCATCGGCCCCAACGGGGCGGGCAAAACCACACTGTTCAACTGCATTACCGGTTTCTACAAACCCACGGTAGGCAGCATCGTCGTCTCGCCGCAGGTGGGAAAGATCGTGCAGCTTGAAAAGCTACCGGGCCATGCCATCGCCCGTAAGGGCAAGGTAGCCCGCACCTTCCAGAATATTCGGCTGTTCGGCGGCATGACAGTGTTGGAAAACCTGATGGTGGCCCAGCATAACGCGCTGCAGGCCGCCACCGGCTTTGGCGTGCTGGGCGTGCTGGGCATTGGCCGCTACCGGCGGGCGGAGCGCCGGGCGATGGAACTTGCCAAGCACTGGCTGGAGGAGACCGACCTGCTGGACCGCGCGGACCACCCCGCGGGCGCCCTGCCCTATGGCGCGCAACGGCGCCTGGAAATTGCCCGCGCGATGTGCACGGAGCCCGCCTTGCTCTGCCTGGATGAACCCGCCGCCGGGCTGAACCCGCGTGAATCATCGGCGCTGAACGAACTGCTCCTGAAAATCCGTGATGGCGGCTGCTCCCTGCTGCTCATCGAGCACGATATGGGCGTGGTGATGAAAATATCCGACCACATTGTGGTTCTCGACCACGGCAAAAAAATCGCCGATGGTACGCCTTTGGAAATCCGCTCGAACCCCGCCGTGATCGCTGCTTATCTGGGTGAGGGCGATGAGGACGACCCGGATGCGCCGGTGGCGGAGAGTGTGGCATGAGCAATGTCCTGGAATTGCAGAATGTCAGCAGTTTTTATGGCCCCATCCAGGCATTGCGGGATGTTTCCATCGAAGTGCCGGAGCATGAGATCGTCACGCTGATCGGCGCCAATGGGGCCGGTAAATCCACGCTGATGATGACGATATTCGGCCAGCCCAAGGCAAAAACCGGGCGCGTGCTGTATTATGGCGAGGATATCACCGGCCTGCCCTCCTATCAGATCGCCCGCAAGGGGATTGCGCAGTCACCAGAGGGGCGGCGCATTTTTCCACGCATGAGCGTGGAGGAAAACCTGCTGATGGGCGCGCAGGTGGTGAACTACGAAGATTACGACTCGAACCTGAAGAAAATGTTCAAGCTTTTCCCCCGGCTGGAGGAGCGTTTCGCCCAGCGCGCGGGTACGCTCTCAGGCGGGGAGCAGCAGATGCTCGCCATCGCCCGCGCCCTGATGAGCAAGCCGAAACTGCTGCTGCTGGACGAACCTTCCCTTGGCCTGGCGCCGCTGGTGATAAAGCAGATTTTCGGTGCGATCCGCGACCTTAACCGCGAAACCGGGCTGACCGTGCTGCTGGTGGAGCAAAACGCCAACCAGGCGCTGCGTTTGGCCAGCCGCGCCTATGTTCTGGTCAATGGCGTGCTCACCATGCAGGGCACTGGCGCGGAATTACTCGCAAAGCCTGAAATCAAGGCTGCTTATCTGGAAGGCGGCCATTGATAAGGCGTAAAATTTAGGCGCATACTCATTCCAAATCTCCCATCAACAACAACAGGAGCTTCACTTGCGCAATATTCTTTACGGTACAGCAGCCTTGCTGGCGCTTAGCACCGGGCTTGCCCATGCTCAGGTTAAAATCGGCGTCGCCGGGCCCCTCACTGGCTCCAATGCCGCGTTTGGTGTGCAGTTGAAATCGGGCTTCGACCTGGCTGTTGCCGACCTGAACAAGGCTGGCGGCGTGCTGGGCCAGCAGATCACCCCCATCGCGGTTGACGATGCGTGCGACCCGAAACAGGCTGTTTCCGCTGCCAATACGCTGGTTTCTGATGGCGTGGTGATGGTGGATGGGCATTTCTGCTCCGCCTCCTCGATCCCTGCCAGCAAGGTGTATTCCGATGCCGGGATTATCGAAATCTCTCCGGCTTCCACCAACCCGGCTTACACGGATAATGGCAGCCCCTATACCTTCCGCACCTGCGGGCGGGATGACCAGCAGGGCAAAGTGGCGGCGGAGTATATCGCCAAACACTTCCCCACGGCGAAGATCGCGGTGCTGGATGATAACTCCACCTACGGCAAGGGTATCGCCGACCAGGTGCGCATGAACCTGAAGAAGCTGGGCGTGAATGTGGCCTACAACACCTCCTACACCGCCGGGGACAAGGATTATTCCGCGTTGATCTCGCGGATGAAGGAACAGGGCATCACCCTGGTTTATATGGGCGGCTATTATTCCGATATGGGCCTGATTATGCGTGAAGGCGCTACACAGGGCTTCACCCCGCAATATTTCTCTGAAGATGCCGCCGTCACCTCCGCCCTTTGGCAGGTTGCTGGCTCCTCGGCCGAGGGCATGTTGATGACCTTCCCGCCGCCGGCTGAAAAAGACCCCGCCGCGGCCAAAGTGGTTGCCGAATTGGCCGCAGCGAAAGAAGACCCCACCGGCTATGTGCTGTATTCTTACGCCACCGTGCAGGTATGGGCTGAAGCTGCCACCAAGGCCGGGACCACCGACCCTACCAAAGTTGCGGCTGAGCTGAAATCTGGCGGGCCGTGGAACACGGTGCTGGGGCCGGTTAGCTTTGACGCCAAAGGTGACGTGGTGAATGCCGCCTATGCCGTTTATAAATGGCACGACGGCAATTACGCCGTGTATGCGCTGAAGCCCTGAGTTTTTCGACTACGGAAAAGCCCGGCGAAATGCCGGGCTTTTTTTATGCGCGGGCAAACCGGCTCAGAAAATCTGTTCACCATGCAGCACGATATCCAGCCCCTCGCGCTCTTCCTCCTTGGTCACGCGCAGCCCCACAAGCAGATCCGTCACTTTCAGCAACCCCCAGCTCACCGCCGCGCAATAAAGAATGGTCACCGCCACCCCCAGCGCCTGCACCGAGAGCAAATGCGCACCGCCCACCGCCGCCCCACCAGAAAGTGGCGCGAAGGCGAACCAGCCTGTGGCCAGCGTGCCGATAATGCCTGCCACGCCATGCACACCGAACGCATCCAGGCTGTCGTCGTAACTGAATTTATGTTTCAGCTCGGTCGCGGTATAGAAGCAGACCGCCCCTGCCACCAGGCCGATGAGCAAAGCCGGGCCAGGCAGCACGAATCCGGCGGCGGGCGTTACCGCCACCAACCCCGCCACGGCGCCGGAAATAGCCCCCAGCACGGAGGGCTTGCCACGCAACAGCCATTCCACAAAGGCCCACGCAACCGTGGCTCCGGCGGCGGCCATCTGCGTGTTAAGCACCGCCATGCCCGCGCGCGGCGTGGCCCCCATGGCGCCGCCTGAGTTAAAGCCCATCCAGCCCACCCAAAGCAGCGAAGCGCCGATAACCGCGTAGCTTAAATTCCACGGCGCCATGTTTTCATGCCCGTAACCCAGCCGCTTGCCCAGCACGAGCGCGCAAACCAGACCAGTGACGCCGCAATTGATCTCCACCACTGTGCCGCCCGCGAAATCCGCGATGCCGCGCCGCGCCAGCCAACCAGTGGGCGACCACACCCAATGCGCCAGCGGCGCGTAAACCAGCAACGCCCAGAGCGAGAAGAACACCAGCAGGGCCGAGAATTTCATCCGGTCCGCGCAGGCGCCCGTCACCACCGCGGGGGTAATGATGGCGAAGCTCATCTGGAACATGAGAAACACGCTTTCCGGAATGGTTGTCGGCTGTGCGAAGGCCGTTCCGGCAGCGATGGTGAAGGGTTTGTCCCACCCCGCGGCAAGGCCTGAGAGCATCACCCGGGAAAAATCCCCGATGAAGGCGTTGCCCGGGCCAAAGGCCAGCGAATAACCAGCGACCATCCACAGCACGCTCATCACCGCGCAGAGCATGAAAGACTGCATCATGGTGGCAAGAACATTCTTCTTGCGCACCATTCCGGCGTAGAAAAGCGCAAGGCCCGGCACGGTCATCAACAGAACCAAGACCGTACACATCATCACCCAGGCGGTATCGCCCGGAACCAATTGCTGCATCTCTTTTCCCTTCGCCGGGGGCGGGTTTTTATTTTCCCCTAGCGGGGTACGCGGCTGCCTAAGGCAGTCAGTCCCGCTGCGTCAAGGCTGGCAGGCGGCCGTTCAGGCCTCGCCGGTTTTGCGGTAAGGCCCTTCCTGCGCCATCGCCTCCATCGCCCGCAGCATCTCCTCCCGCTCGGTTTCCAGAAACTGCGCCACGGCGCCCCGCAAGCCCGGATGCGCGATATAATGGGCGGAAAAAGTCGGCTTCGGCAGGTAACCTCGCTGGATTTTGTGCTCGCCTTGCGCCCCTGCCTCCACACGCTTCAGCCCATGCGTGATGGCGTATTCGATCGCCTGATAATAGCAGAGCTCGAAATGCAGGAAGGGCACATCCTCCACGCAGCCCCAATTGCGGCCATAGAGCACGCCATCGCCCAGAAAATTCAAAGCCCCGGCTATGGGTTTGCCGTTCCGCTCGGCCAGCATCAGCACCACTTTGCTGCCCAACCGTTCGCCCAGCAGCGGGAAGAATTCCGGCGTGAGGTACGCCCCGCCCCATTTGCGATCCACGGTGGAGAGATAGAATTCATAAAATTGCTTCCACACCGCCGGTGTCAGTTCCGGCCCGCTCAGTGCCCGGAAGTGCAAACCCGCCTGCGCCTCTCGTCGCTCCCGCCGGATCGCCTTGCGCTTGCGGGAGGATAAGGCGGCCAGGAAATCCTCAAAGCTGGCATAGCCTGGGTTTTCCCAGTGGAACTGCATGCCGAGCCGTTGCAGCCAGCCCGCCTGGCCCAGCCCGGCCCACTCGGCCTGGGTGCAGAAGGTGACGTGAACAGAGGAGCAGCGCGCGGCCTCGCACGCGGCCTCCAGCGCCGCCGCCATTTCCACCGTGCCCAGCCTTTGGCTGAGCAGACGCGGCCCCGGCACGGGAGAGAACGGGGAGGCTACTTGTAATTTTGGGTAATAGCGCCCGCCCGCGCGCTCGAACGCATTGGCCCAGCCATGGTCGAACACATATTCGCCGTAAGAATGGGTTTTGGCGTAAGCCGGGGCCACGGCCAGCACGGCCCCGCCCTCCCCTCGCAGCGCCAGATAACGCGGGTGCCAGCCGGTTTGCGCACCTACCGAGCCGCTATCCTCCAGGGCTGAGAGAAACGCATAGGAGACGAACGGATTACCGCCCGCGCAGGCATCCCACGCCTCTTGCCCGATCTCGGCAATGTGTGAAAAAAATTCCGCTGTGAGAGATGTCTCGTCTGCCATGGCCTACCATATGAGCGCCGGGCGGTATTTCGCCAGAAGGAACAGGACGAAGAATGGCCGACGCACAAATAACGCCCCGCAACCCGGTGAAACTCGCGGATTACCGCCCGCCCGCCTTCCTGGTGGAGCATGTGGCGCTGGAGTTTGAGCTGGACCCGCAGGCGACAATTGTTAAGGCCCGGCTGAAGCTGCGGCGCAACGCCCCCGGCCCCTTGCGGCTGGACGGGCGGAAATTGGAGCTGCTCTCCATCTCCCTGAACGGCGAGGCGCTGGGCGATAACCGCTACGACCTGGATGATGAAAGCCTAGACATTCATGAGGCGCCGGATGAGGCGGTGCTGGAGACCTGCGTGCGGATAAACCCCGCGAAGAACACCGAGCTTTCGGGGCTTTATACCTCAGGTTCAGGCTTCTTCACCCAGTGCGAGCCGGAGGGCTTTCGCAAGATAACCTTCTTCCCCGACCGGCCGGACGTGATGGCGTGCTACCATGTGCGCATGCGCGCCGATGCGGAAAAGTTTCCCGTGCTGCTTTCCAACGGCAACAAGCTGGCTTCGGGCGTTGAGAATGGCAAGGCTTTCGCCGAGTGGGAAGACCCGCACCCGAAGCCCTCTTATCTCTTCGCTTTGGTGGCGGCTGACCTGGTGGCGCTGAAGGATGAGTTCATCACGCGCAGCGGACGCCGGGTGGAGCTTGGCATATGGGTGGAGCGAGGCGATGAAGGCCGTTGCGGCCATGCCATGGGGGCGCTCAAACGCTCGATGAAATGGGATGAGGATGTGTTCGGCCTGGAATACGACCTCGATATTTTCAACATCGCGGCGGTGTCGGATTTCAACGCCGGGGCGATGGAGAATAAGGGCCTCAACATTTTCAACACTGCCTATGTGCTGGCGGATTCCCAAACCGCGACGGACACGGATTTCCAGAATGTGGAGCGTGTGATCGCGCATGAATATTTCCACAACTGGACCGGCGACCGCGTGACCTGCCGGGACTGGTTTCAACTTTCCCTGAAGGAAGGGCTGACAGTTTTCCGCGACCAGGAATATATGGCGGACCAGTTCTCGGCGGCGGTGAAAAGAATTGCCGATGTGCGGCTGCTGCGCGCCACGCAGTTCCGCGACGATGCCGGGCCGCTCGCGCACCCGGTGCGACCGGCGAGCTATCTTGAAATAAATAATTTCTACACCACCACCATTTACGAAAAAGGTGCGGAGCTGGTGCGGATGTACCGCACGATTATCGGGGCGAAGGCGTTCCGGCGCGGGATGGACGCGTATATCGCCAGGAACGACAATTCCGCCGCCACGGTGGAGGATTTCTGGGCGGCGATGCAATCCGTTACCGATACGGACCTGAAGCAGCTGATGCTGTGGTACGAACAGGCGGGCACGCCGGAGATAAGCTTTGACGAAGCCTGGGATGGCGAGACATTCACTCTGACGCTGCGGCAGAGCCTGGCCCCGACACCGGGGCAACCTGAAAAACGACCGATGCTGATTCCTGTGGCGATGGGACTGCTGGATAAAACGGGGAAGGATTTGCACCAGGAGGTGCTGCTGCTGCGCGAGGCCGGGCAGAGCTTCACCTTCAGGCTGACGCAAAAGCCGGAGGCGGTTGCACTGTTCCGGGCGTTCTCGGCGCCCGTAAAGCTGAAGGGCCAGAGCCGGGAGCGGCTGGCGTTTCTGGCGGCACACGACACGGATTTGTTCAACCGCTGGGATGCGTTGCAGCAATATGCCACCGCCGTTCTGCTGGAAAACGTGGAGGCCCACCAAGCGGGCAAGCCCTTCACCCTGGATGCGGGTTTGAAAGACGCCATCGCCGCGACGCTGCGCGAGGCCGCGCAAGACCCCGCCTTCGCCGCCGAGGCGCTGATTCTGCCCATGGAATCGCTGCTGGCGGATGAGATGAAGATTGCGGACCCTGAAGCGATCCACACTGTACGCCAAGCAGCACGGCGGGCGCTGGGGCAAGCCTTGCAGGCGGAATTCCAGGCCGTGTATCAGGCATCTGGCAAAGCCGCGCCGGAAGATGTTTCCGGCTCTGCCATGGGTGCGCGGGCGCTGCGCAATGCGGCGCTGGGTTATCTGTCCGCTGCCGGAGATACGGCGCTGGCCGCCGCGCAGTTAAGCCACGCGGGT
>JAGXAO010000080.1 GCA_018971565.1 Rhodospirillales bacterium | reverse complement strand
CCAGCGTATCCCTTCCCAGCCTATGCAATTGTCAAAGATCTAAACTAAAAAACAAAACGGCGATCATATAATCGCCGTAAGGCCGTCCAGTCTAACCAACTAACCACCAAAGTGCAACACCTCAGCAACCGCCAGTGGACGGGCTTCTAGCTCTGACTGACCGCCACTGTCAACGCTTCGTCATCATCTGTGCGGCATCTTAAAAACCAAGGAAAACCCTCGATCCACCACCATCCATTCCGCAGAAACCCTTGGTTTTTTCTTATGACGCAAAATCGCCATGCATTTAACGCATGGCTTCAAGGTATTTTTCCGCCTTCAAAACCCGGGCAAACCCCGCGGCCAAACTCGCACAAACCGCCTGGATAATTTCGGGCTGGCGGTAATCATCCCCCAGATCCGGCGCGCCTGTGGCATCCGCGATGAAATCGACGAAATAATCCTTGTCATGCGCCGCGCGGGCCGTGCTCTCGCAGCAGAAATTCGTCATGTATCCGCAAATCGCCACGGTATTCACGGCCAGGCTGCGTAAAATCGCCTCCAGTTCGGTGCCCTCGAAACAGGAATAGCGCCGCTTGGTTATATGCAGCCCGTCCGGCACGATCTTCAGCCCCGGCACATAAGCCGCCTCGGCTGAGCCCTCCACGAACCCCACCGGCTCGGCAGCGCCGGAAAAATCGAACATGCGCCCGGCATCGCGCCCATCGGCCCGGTGCACATGGCGCACATAAATCACCGGCGCCCCCGCCGCTTCAAAACCCTCAACCAGCCGGTTGATCCGCCCGAGCGACTCCCCAAATTCCGGCACGCACAAGGGCGACTCAGGCAACGCATAGACATTCTGCGCGTCGATCACGAGCAGTGCGGTATCAGCCATAAAAAACTCCCCAGGTTCATCACCCGGGGAGCTTAACGCTTACGCCGCCTCGGCCAGATGACCGCCGATCACCAACCCCTGTTCAGAGCCCGTAACCTTCACATTATCCCCGTCCTTCACGGCTCCCTCCAGAATTAACCCGGCCAGCGGGTTCTGCAGGTTGCGCTGAATCACGCGCTTCAACGGCCTGGCCCCATAAACCGGATCATATCCGGCCTCGGCCAGCCAATCCCGGGCGGACTGGTCAAGCCCCAACCGGATGTTCCGGGCCGCCAGCAGCTTCTCCAGCCCGCGCAGTTGAATTGTGACGATGGTGCCCATATCCGCCCGTTGTAACCGGCGGAACAGCACAATCTCATCCAGCCGGTTCAGGAATTCCGGGCGGAAATGCTCGCGCACCCGCGCCATCACTCCAGCTTCGGCCATCCGCACATCCTCGCCCTCCGCCTGCGCCGCCAGAATGTCCGAGCCGAGATTAGAGGTCAGCACGATGATGGTGTTCTTGAAATCCACCGTGCGCCCTTGCCCGTCGGTCAGGCGGCCATCGTCGAGCACCTGGAGCAGCACGTTGAACACATCCTCATGCGCCTTCTCCACCTCGTCGAACAGCACCACCTGATAAGGCCGGCGCCGCACCGCCTCGGTCAGCACCCCGCCCTCATCATAGCCAACATAGCCCGGCGGTGCTCCAATCAACCGGGAGACCGCGTGCTTCTCCATGAACTCGCTCATGTCGATCCGCACCATCGCCCGGTCATCGTCGAACAAAAACTCCGCCAGCGCCTTGGTCAGCTCGGTCTTGCCCACACCCGTCGGGCCCAGGAACAGGAAGCTGCCAATCGGCCGGTTCGGGTCCTGCAACCCGGCCCGCGCCCGCCGCACGGCATTGGAAACCGCCACAAGCGCCGCCTCCTGCCCCACCACGCGCTGGCGCAGGTTATCCTCCATATGCAGCAATTTGGCGCGCTCGCCCTCCAGCATTTTCTCCACCGGCACCCCGGTCCAGCGGGAAACAACGGCGGCAATCGCCTCCTCCGTCACCGCCTCGTTCACCATCTGCCCATCCTGTTGGGCGCTCAACTGCTTCTCCAGCTCCGGAATCCGCCCGTAAAGCAGTTCGGAAGCTTTCCCGAGATCCCCCTTGCGCTGCGCCAGCTCCACTTCGTTGCGCGCCTGGTCAAGCTGCTCCTTCACCTTCTGCACATCGGCAAGCTGCGCCTTTTCCGCCTGCCATTTTGCGGTCATCTCGTTGGAGCGCTCTTCCAGTTCACCCAGCTCGAAATCCAGCTTCTCCAACCGTTCCCGGCTGGCGGCGTCGGTCTCCTTGCGCAGCGCCTCCCGCTCGATCTTCAACTGCATCAGCCGTCGGTCCAGCTCGTCCAACGCCTCGGGCTTGCTGTCCACCTGCATGCGCAAACGGCTCGCCGCCTCGTCCATCAGGTCAATCGCCTTATCCGGCAAAAACCTGTCGGTGATGTAGCGGTTAGAAAGCGTAGCCGCCGCCACCAGGGCGCTGTCGGTTATCCGCACCCCATGGTGCAGCTCATATTTCTCCTTAATCCCGCGCAGTATGGAGATCGTATCCTCAACACTCGGCTCATCCACGAACACAGGCTGGAAACGCCGCGCCAGGGCAGCATCCTTCTCCACATACTTGCGGTACTCATCCAGCGTCGTCGCGCCCACGCAATGCAGCGCGCCACGGGCCAGCTCCGGCTTCAGCAGGTTAGAGGCATCCATCGCCCCATCCGCCTTGCCCGCACCCACCAGCGTGTGCATCTCGTCAATGAACAGGATGATCTCGCCCTCTGCGGCTTCAATCTCCTTCAGCACCGCCTTCAGCCGTTCCTCGAACTCACCGCGGAACTTCGCCCCGGCCACCAGCGCACCCATATCCAGCGCGAGCACGCGCTTGTTGCGGAGGCTCTCCGGCACATCGCCGTTCACAATGCGCAGCGCCAGCCCTTCCACAATCGCGGTCTTGCCCACGCCGGGCTCGCCGATCAGCACGGGGTTGTTCTTCGTCCGCCGCGCCAGCACCTGAATGGTGCGCCGTATCTCCTCATCCCGCCCAATCACCGGGTCCAGCTTCTGGTCCCGCGCCAGTTGCGTCACATCCCGGGCATATTTCTTCAACGCGTCGAATTGCTGCTCGGCCGTGGCGCTGTCCACCTTGCGGCCCTTGCGAATGTCGGTCACCGCTTTCTCCAGCGCCTGGGCCGAAACACCCGCCGCCTTCAGCGCCCGCCCGGCGGCATTGTCACCCGCCGCCAGCGCCACCAGCATGCGGTCCTGCGCCACAAAACCGTCGCCCGCCTTGGTTGCCGCCTGCTGCGCCGCATCCAGCACCCGTACCAGGTCCGGGGTTATGCCCGGCTGCCCCGCCCCCGCGCCTGAGACCTTCGGCAGTTTCGCCACGGCGGCATCCGCCGCCTGCTTGGCCAGGGAAGGGTTGCCCCCCGCCATGCGGATCAACCCGCTGGCGGCCCCCTCATCATCGTCCAGAAACGCCTTCAGCAGATGCTCCGGCGTGATCTGCTGGTTATATTCACGCATCGCAATGGTCTGCGCCGCCTGAATAAAGCCGCGAGCCCGCTCGGTGAACTTCTCAAAATCCATTTTATGCTCCCTTCCTCGTCCCTGCATCCCAGGCAACGTTCAGGCCACGCCCCTCAACAGGCAGCGCCACCTTGCCAAGTCAATATGGGCAAGGGCATGATTTGGCTCAAGTGGATATTTAGGGTCCTTTCCATGCACATCGCATCCCTCTACCGCTACCCGGTCAAAGGCCTCACCCCGGAGCCGCTCGCCCAGGCCAGCCTCACTCCGGGGCGCTGCATCCCGTGGGACCGCGCTTTCGCCCTCAAGCAAGGCGACGCCACGCTGGACGATGCCAATCCAGCCTGGATTCCAAAAATGAACTTCATGTGCCTGGCCAAAAACGCCAAAGCCGCCGCCCTTAAAACCATTTTTGACGATGCCTCCGGCCAGCTTCACGTCAACGGCCAGAGCGGCTCCCTCACCGCCTCACCCTTCACGCCCGAGGGTCAGGCCCAGCTTACCGCCTACTTCACCGCCTTTCTCGGCCCCGAAGCCCGCTTCGGTGCCCAGGGCGAAGCCCCACAATTCCGCTTCTTCCCCGGCCACAGTTTCTGCGACCATAAAACCCAGGTCATCAGCCTCATCGGCCTCTCCTCGCTGGCCGCCCTCGAACAAGCCGTCGGCGCCCCGCGCGACAAGCGCCGTTTCCGCGCCAATATTTACATTGAAGGCTGCAACCCCTGGGCGGAATTTACCTGGATGGGCCGCAAGCTCGCCATTGGAGAAGTGGAAATGGTGGTGCAGGAGCGGATTGACCGCTGCCCCGCGACAATGGTGAACCCTGATACCGCCGAGCGGGACGCCAACCCGGTGAAGGAACTCCGCGAACATTTCGGCCATATCGACCTGGGCATTTTCGCCGAAGTCACCAAAGGCGGCGAAATCCGCCCAGGCGACGCCATCAGGCTTCTTTAATCACCTGCCGCACCGGCGGGTAAAACCTCAATATCGTCAGCAGCAGCAAAATTCCCGGCAAGGCCGCCGCCGCGCAGATTTCAAAAAACGCCACATACCCCGTCCGCTCCACAACGAAGCCGCTGGCCCCTGCCACAGTGTGCAGCGCCATCGGCGCCAGGGATGAGAACAGCGCATATTGCGTGGCGGTATGCTCCGGCGCGCACAAGCTGGACAAATAGGAGAGAAACGCCGTGTCCGAAAGCGTTCCCACAAACGCCTCAACCGCGGCAATGCCCGCCAAAATATGCGGCGTATGCGGATAAAGCCCCAGCAACGGATACAAGCATAAAGCCAGCGCCTGCAGCAACGAGGTTATAAGCAACGCCCGCCCCACGCCGATCCTCGCCACCAGCAGCGCCCCCACGGCCGTGCCCACCAGCCCGCACACCAGCACCACCGGCCCGTTGGCGATGGCGATCGCCGTGCGGTTGAACCCCAGCGCCAGATAAAATGGCGAGATCATCGGGTCTCCCAGCGCGCCGCCCAGCCGGTAGAACAGCACAAAGGCCAGAATCACCACCGCCCCGCGCCGGCTTAAAAACTCAGTAAACGGCTCCACCACCGCCTGGGTAAAACGCGCCCCCAGGCTCGCCGCCTCAGCCTCGCGCACCACCTCCGGCTCGGGCGCGAAAAACGCCGCCACAGGGCCAATCAACGCCAGTGCCGCCACCAGCCCCACCGCCCCATGCCAGCCCAGATAGCTGGAAAGCACCGTGGCACCGGAGAATGAAACCATCATCGCCACCCGGTACCCCCACACCTCGCAAGCCAGTGCCACACCCTGCAAACGTGGCGCGAAGCTCTCAATCCGCCAGGCGTCGATAATGATATCCTGGCTGGCCGAGCAGAACGCCACCAGCGCGCCCAGCCCCAAACTCAACCATACATTTCTGGCCGGGTCGCTCAACGCCAGCGCCGCAATGCTCAGTGCCAGCGCAATCTGCACCGGAATCAGCCAGCCCCGCCGTCGCCCGAAAAACAGCGGCTTCGCTTCATCGAAAAATGGCGCCCAGACGAATTTCAGCAGATAAGCAAGGCCAATATTCGCCGTCAGCCCAATCACCCCCAGCGCCACATGCTCACTGGCCATCCATAGCCGCAATGTGGGGCCGGAAAGCGCCCAGGGCAGGCCGGAGGAAAACCCCAGCACCGCCATAATCCCAAGCCTTCCCAATTCCGGCCGTGAGATGGCGCCGCGCGCCGCCCTGGCCATTTCAGGGGTAGTTTTGCTGGGTAATATTGCCGGCCTTGACGAAATTGCCGTCCACCAGTTGCCCTTCATCGCCAGGCTCCATGCCATCCAGGCACGGGCCCTGCCATTGCAAGGCGGAAACAACCCGCATTTTGCCGGAGGAGGTGGCGATCTCGGCGTTCAGCTGCACGGCTTTATTGCTGGCATAATCGAGTGTTTCGTGAATCGTCGCCATTCCGCCCGGCTGTGCGCAGCTGCCGTCGATGGCATATATCCCGCCCGCACCAGAAACGTTAAGCTGCCCGCAGCGCCCCTGGCCGGAGAGCAGAAATTTCCAGTCCGTCGCCGGGTCCACGCAAGTCAGCGTCACCACATTCTGCGCCTGGGCCATCGGCTGGCCATCCGGGCCGGTCACACTGGTGGTGCTCTGCCACAACCCGGAGGCACGCGCAGGCAACTGCGCGGCCTGCGCCACCCCCACGAAAGACAATGCCAGAACCAACCCGCCAGTTATAACTCTTGCCATGCGCGGCAGGTTACCCAGCGTCATTTCCCAACGCAATCCCACGGTTTACCAAAGGTAGTGGCGCCTTATCAGGCGAATGTCTAATACTCCGATAGAGCAGCTTAAGGTAGTATGATGACGGTCTGGCTAGACGTTGACGATTTGATCCGCTTTTTCCAGACCGCCAAACGGCCAACCGGTATTCAGCGGTTTAGCTTTGAAGTCTGCGCTGCCGCTTCGGCCTTGGCCGGCGAGGGCCAGAAACTGGGCTTCTGCCGCCGCAACGACCTCGGCACCCGCCTCCTTCCAGTCAATTTCACGGATTTGGAAGCGCACATCCGCACCATGTCGGAGCATATACCGCAGCCACCCGCGCCAATCGCGGCCCCCGCCACGCCAAGTCTGGCGCCAACCCCTCAACCATCCCGCCTCTTTGACCTAGCGCGCCGCCTTGCGCCCGCCTACCGCACACCTTTGGGCGAATTATACCGCGCCAGCATTAATGGCGCGCGGGCAATGAAATCTTTGGCCAAGGCCAGTCTCGCCGCTTTCCGCCCAGCGCCTCGCCCGCGCCTGCCCCCCGCAAGTACGGTTTTTGAACCCGCACCCAAACCCCTTAAACTGCAACCGGGGGACTGGTTGATCAATCTTGGCGCCTCCTGGGAACGGCCATACTCCTCCGCCTTTCTGGCCAGCATCGCCAATATTGGTGTGCATTTCGGCCTGTTCGCGCACGACATGATCCCTGATCTGTTTCCTGAATGGTGCACATCGTCCATGGTACGTGATTTTTCGTTTTGGCTGGATGAAATCGTTCCCAAGGCGGACCGTATATTTGCGATTTCCAACCACACGCTGAACGACCTGAAATTCTGCCTGGAACGCCGCAGCCGCAATGTGCCCATACGCTCGCTTCTGCCCGCCGGCGGCAATGGCGGTTTCAACCAGGCCGCACTACCCCGCCCCCTCGCGCAACCTTATGTCCTCATGGTCGGCACCATCGAGGCACGCAAAAATCATGGCGGCATGCTGCGCGTCTGGCGCCATCTGGTGAACAACCCGCCTGCCAACGGCGTACCGGTTCTGGTTTTCGCGGGCAAACCCGGCTGGCTAACCTCAGACCTGATGCAACAGCTTGAAAACGCCGCCTATCTCAACGGGAAAATCCTGTTCATGGATCAACCCACTGAAACCGAGCTCGCGGCGCTGTATCAGCATTGCCTCTTCACTCTTTATCCATCGCTTTATGAAGGCTGGGGCCTGCCGGTTACAGAATCGCTCTGCCATGGCAAGCCTGTCGCGGCATCAAGCAGTTCCGCCATCCCTGAGGCCGGCGGTCCCTTCTGCTGCTATTTCGACCCCGATAACCTCACCGAAGCACACCAGCAAATCCGCCTGTGGATCGAGCAACCGGAGCTTGTCTCCAGCATGGCGGCGCGTATTGCGGCAGAGTTTGTGCCCCCGCAATGGCAAGATACAGCACACGCGCTGCTGGAATGTATCGCGCCCAAGGCAGTCTGCTTAGCTTCCCCAGGAAATGCTTAGACAACCTCTTCATGCAATCTCACGCGCAAAAAAACCAAATATTAATCAATTTTTCTAGTATATCTTAATTTTTATACTATACACGCGATGATTGAAAATTTTTATTGACGATTACACCTGTCGGTTGTACTCATTGCCCCATCTTAATGGAGGCTTCCGTGAAAATCTTATCTTTTGAGACAATCTCAAACAAAAAAGACTTACTCACCGCCTTTCTTCGTTCTCGTATGGCGATCGTCGATGAAACGAGCGACCCTGAAGAAGCGCTCGATCTGGTTAAATTCTACGATTACGACGCGATCCTGTTGCGGCTGTCGGAGAACCGGCTGGGCGACCTCGAGCTTATCCGCAAACTGCGCATCGCTCGCGTGCGCGCACCACTTATCGCCGTTGCTCGCTCCATGAGCGAGGCTACCCGCCTGCGCGTGCTGCAAACCGGCGCGGACGACCTGATCGTGGATGCCCTTTCCCACGAAGAGATATTCATGAAGGTACAAAACTTGATCCGCCGTTCCCGCGGCTTTCACGAAAACGCGCTGCGGCTCGGCCAGGTCGAAATCAACATGAATGCGAAGAAGATCTATGCAAATGGCAAACCGGTCACGCTGACCAAGAAGGAATATCAAATCGCGGAAATCCTGGCGCTGCGCAAAGGCGTCGTGCTGAGCAAGGAAGCCATACTCGATCATCTCTATGGCGGGCTGGATGAACCAAACCCCAAAATTATCGATGTGTTCATCTGCAAAATTCGCAAAAAGCTGCAAGCCATGGGCGTGGAAGATTTTATCGAGACCAATTGGGGCCGCGGCTATATGGCTATAGACCACCGGCAGGAGAG
Organism: Rhodospirillales bacterium; assembly: GCA_018971565.1. Classification (GTDB taxonomy): domain Bacteria; phylum Pseudomonadota; class Alphaproteobacteria; order Acetobacterales; family Acetobacteraceae; genus Acidocella. Next base: position 1,151 of record JAGXAO010000080.1, on the reverse strand, counting down.
CCAGAGCCACGACTCCACCGCCCGCAATCTGGCGCAAACTCCGGCCCGCATAATGGCCTGAACCGCTTTTCCTCAGGTAGAATAGCAGGCCATGCAAAATAACATATCGCGGCCATGGTTTTCTGCCTTAAAGCCCATTCGTTCTGCTCCAATCGGAGTGTCCGATGCATCGCACGTGCCGCGAACCTGGGTAGCCCAAGTACAGTAACGACGAGACGCATCCTGGTAGGTCGAAATCGGTTTCCTCCGAAACCGGATCAATTGGGAGAGTTTTGATGTTATTGCTCGAACGGTTCATAACGATGCGAAGTCCCCAGCCAAACATTTGAACCAAGCCACAGCTTGAGGGAATCGCGCGCCCGCGCGCTCCGAATTTCCTTTCTTTTCAAGTTCATGGCGGGCTAGACTCTGCCTGCCTCCGTTTGCCGGGGACTGTAAAAATGAGCCTTATCGAAAACCGCGCGGCCGTAGGCCCGCTGCACCGCCATATCTCGCTGCGCGCCGAGGAGAAAACTCTCCCCAGCGTTGATGAAATGGTCAAAACCCTCCGCCCGGAGGAGCCGTTGCATTGCGTGCGCCCAGGCGTCATCAGCAATGCTGCCCGCGCCTTCGGCACCGCCTTCAATGGCGACGTGCTGTATGCCGTGAAGTGCAACCCCGAACCCGCCGTGCTGCGCGCCGTGTGGGATGGCGGGGTGCGCCATTTCGATTGCGCCTCCATCTCCGAGGTCCAGCTCGTCCGCCGCCTGTTCCCCGGCGCTGAAATTCACTTCATGCATCCGGTGAAGGCCCGCTCCGCCATCCGCGAAGCCTGGATGCTGCATGGCGTGCGCGATTTCGTGCTCGATGCCGAGAGCGAACTCACCAAGCTCATGCAGGAGCTGAGCAAGCCGGAAACCGCCAAACCGGAAACCAGGCCGGGCCTGTTCATTCGCCTCGCCCTGGCGGAAACCGGCGCGGCCATCAATCTCTCCAAAAAATTCGGCGCCGAACCTGAAGCCGCCATCGCCCTTCTGCGCGCAGCGCGCCCGCTGGCGGCCAAACTCGGCCTCGCCTTTCATGTCGGCTCCCAATGCATGGATCCGCTGGCCTGGCGAGATGCCATGCAACTCGCGGGTGAGGTCATCCGCGCCGCCGGCGTGCGGGTGGAC
>JAGXAO010000079.1 GCA_018971565.1 Rhodospirillales bacterium | reverse complement strand
CCATCGCCCTTCTGCGCGCAGCGCGCCCGCTGGCGGCCAAACTCGGCCTCGCCTTTCATGTCGGCTCCCAATGCATGGATCCGCTGGCCTGGCGAGATGCCATGCAACTCGCGGGTGAGGTCATCCGCGCCGCCGGCGTGCGGGTGGACATTCTGGATATCGGCGGCGGCTTCCCCGTCGCCTACCCAGACATGGACCCGCCCCCGCTCGGCGCCTTCATGGCCGAGATCGACGCGGCTTACGACGCGCTGCAAATGCCCTGGCTGAAACTCTGGGCCGAGCCCGGCCGCGCCCTCGTCGGCGGCGGCGCCTCCGTGGTGGTGCAGGTGCAAATGCGCCGCGGCAACATGCTCTATATTAACGACGGCGTTTACGGCGCCCTTGCCGATGCCGGGGCGCTGCGCTTCCGCTTCCCCACCCGCCTGCTCCGCGCGGGCCGCAGCCAGGGCGCGCCGGACGCACCCTTCGGCTTCTTCGGCCCCAGCTGCGATTCGCTGGACGTGATGCACGGCCCCTTCCTCCTGCCAGACGATGTCGCCGAAGGGGACTGGATCGAGATCGGCCAGCTCGGCGCCTACGGCACCTGCCTGCGCACCGCCTTCAACGGGTTCGACCGCGCGGCCCTGGTGGAAGTCTCCAACCCCGCCATGCTGGAAACCGCAGGCTACGAGCCGCCGGAAGAATGAGCCAGGCAAATGTTACAATGCCCACCGGTATGTAACGTAATCTGTCAAGACTTTCATATTTGCCCGAATTTTGCCACAGTCAGTGCACCATGCATTGGCACGCCTCCTGTGCCGCCCGGCAAAACCAGCCGGGCGGCGATGCTTTGCTGCTCCTCGGGCCTTCCGGCGCGGGGAAGTCAGACCTGCTTTTGCGGCTGATCGATAAGGGGTTCTCCCTTGTCGCCGACGATCAGGTGCTGATCCAGGATGGCATGGCCAGCCCTCCACCCGCTTTGGCGGGCCTGCTTGAGGTGCGTGGCCTCGGCTTGTTCCGCCTACCTTATATTGCCCCCGCCCGGCTGCGCCTGGTCATCTCGCTCAGCAGCACCATGGGCGAGCGCCTGCCCATCCCGCACCTCCACGCAGAACTCAACCTGCCGGAAGTCACGCTAAACGCCAGCCATCCCGCTGCCGCCGCCCGCGCCGCCCTGGCGCTGGAAGCAGCCTGCGGGCGCATCACGCAGCAAGCGGGCGCCTTCGCCATATGAACAGCAAGGTGGACAAGCTGCAGGTGGTGCTCGTCACCGGCCTTTCGGGTGCGGGAAAAAACTCCCTGCTGCGCGCGCTGGAGGATCTCGGCTTCGAAACAGTGGACAATCCGCCGCTTGACACGCTTGAAACTCTCACCACCCAGGCTCAGCGCAATCTCGCCATCGGGGTAGATGCCCGCTCACGGGGCTTCTCGGCGGATTCGGTGCTGGAGGCGCTCTCCCGCCTGCGCGCGCATGAGCGGCTGGAGCCCTCCCTCGTCTACACCACGGCGGACAACGCGGCACTTATCCGCCGCTATTCCGAAACCCGCCGCCGCCATCCGCTAGCCCAGTCCGGCTCCGTGCAAGACGGCATTATATTGGAACGCGAGCTTACCGCCCCCCTCGCCCGCGCCGCCGATTGGCTGCTGGATACTTCAGCCTTACCCCTGCCCACACTGCGCAATTTAGTGGAGCAGCATTACGGAGCTGCCTCACCAGGGCTGACGATTTCACTGATTTCCTTCTCCTACGCGGCAGGCCTTCCGCCGGAAGCGGATCTGCTCTTCGATGCACGCTTCTTGAGAAATCCGCATTACGACCCAAATCTTCGTCCTCTCTCAGGACTCGACGCTGCAGTTGGCAACTTCATCGAACAAGACGCTGATTTTGCGGAATACTTCAATAAAGTTCTGAATCTTATTGAATTTTTACTGCCGAGGTTCGTGCAGGAGGGAAAAAAATATGCAACAATATGTGTCGGATGTACCGGTGGACAACACAGATCGGTTTATATGGTTGAGAAATTAAATACCCATCTTGCCCAGCGCGGGTGGCGCGTCGGCGTCACGCACCGGGAAGCGGCGAAATTCCTTGGCACTAAACCCGGCATTGTCCGGGAAGGGATGAGTCAGCCCCTATGATCGGTCTTGTTCTCGTCACCCATGGCACCCTGGCTCTGGCCATGCGCGATGCCATGGAGCATGTTGTCGGCAAACAGCAGCAGCTCGCAACGGTCTGCATTGAATCGGATGCCGCGTTTGAAGGCCAGAAAGCCGAAATCGCACGCCGTATCGCAGAGGTGGATAATGGCGACGGCGTTGTCCTGCTTACAGACATGTTTGGCGGCACTCCGTCCAACCTCGCAATGTCCATGGCGTCTCAACCGAACATAGAGGTGCTGGGCGGCGTTAACCTGCCCATGCTGGTCAAGCTGGCCAAGGTTCGCGGCCAGATGACCCTTGCCGAGACCGTACGAATCGCCGAAGCCGCTGGCAAAAAATACATCTGCAACGGACACGAACTCCAGCCCCTCGGCCCGGCCGCTTGCAACGCGGCGGAATAACGCATGGAAGGCACTGTTATTTCCGCCGAGGTCGGCATCATCAACCGGCGCGGCTTGCATGCCCGGGCCGCCGCCAAGCTTGTCACGCTCGCCGAGCAATTTTCCGCCAATGTGGATGTAGTAAAGGATGGTCAGTCCGTCTCCGCCCGCTCTATTATGGGGCTGATGATGCTGGGTGCGGGGGTGGGAAGCTCGGTTACACTCTCCGCCGAGGGATTCGACGCAAAGGAAGCTCTCGATGCCATTACGGCGCTGATCGAGTCCGGCTTCCATGAAACCGACTAACCCGCCGGAAAAACGCCTCTCCGGCCTGCCGGTCGCACCCGGCATTGCGATCGGCCCATTGCACGAGGCGCCCGAATCGCCGCTGGTCATATCCTCCAAAAAGCCAAAGGCATCGGAAATCCCTTCGGAGCTGGCACGGCTGGAGGATGCGGTTTCCCGCTCGCGCGCGCAGCTCCATAAGCTTAAATCCCGGCTCACCGCCCTGCCCAAAGACAGCCAGGCCGAAATTGCCCCGCTGCTCGATGTCTATCTGCACATGCTCGGGCCCACCCGGCTGCTGCGCGGCATCAAGTTAAGGGTGCAAAGCGGCGAACATGGCGCCGAAGCAGCCACGCAGTCGGAAGCGGAAGCTCAGGCCGAGGCGATTCTGGCGCAGCCAGGCGGAGACAAATCTAGCCGGCAACGCCGTGCCGACGAAGTGCGGGAGGTCGCGCGGCGGCTTATCCGCAATCTCACCCGCCAGCCCTTCCGCTCCTTCGAGGTTCTGCCGCAGGGCAGTGTTTTGGCCGCGCAGAGCCTCCGCCCAGCGGAGGCTGCCCTCATTCAACCCACACGCTTCGCCGGCATCGTCACCGCCGAGGGTGGGCTGGATGGCCACACCGCCGTCATGCTCCGCGCCCTTGGCCTGCCTGCCGTGCTCGGCGTCTCCGGCCTGCTGGAAAAAGCCACCACCGGCGGCCTTGTCATCGTGGATGGCGATAGCGGCGAAATCATCCTCAACCCCTCCCGCGCCAGCCTGGATGCGGCGCGCAAAAAACTCTCCGCACAAACCCGTGCCCGGCGCGCGCTCTCCCGCCTTCAGCATCTTCCCGCGCAAACCCGCTGCGGCGCCCAGGTAGAGCTTCAGGCAAACCTGGAACTTCCCTTCGAACTGCCGTTGATCGCCGCTTCCGGCGCGCGGGGAATCGGGCTTTTGCGTTCGGAATTCATGTTCATGAACCGCGAGCTCGCACCCGACGAAGAAACCCAGACCCGCATCTACCGCGACATTGTGGAAGCCATGGATGGCGATCCCGTCACCATCCGCCTGCTGGACTGGGGCTCAGATAAAGACGTGGAAGCCCTGGCGCGCTTCGTGCCAGACAACCCCGAATCCAACCCGGCCCTGGGCTTGCGCGGCATCCGGCTGTTGCTTCGGCATGAGGCGCTGCTGGAAACCCAGCTTGCGGCCATTCTGCGCGCCGCCGCCGCCGGGCCAGTGCGTATCATGATGCCGATGGTTTCCGTGGCCAGGGAAGTCGTTGAAACACGTGAGGCGATGCGCCGTGTCTGGCGCCGTCTGAAATCCCGCCGCAATCTGCAACTGCCCGAAAAACCGCCGCCGCTCGGCATCATGGTGGAAACGCCCGCCGCCGCCCTGGCCGCACCGCTGCTTGCCCGGCATGCGGAATTCTTCGCCATCGGCACCAACGACCTCACCATGTACACTCTGGCGGCAGACCGTTCCCTGCCCGCTGACATGAAACTCTACGACCCGCTGGAACCGGCGGTGCTGCGGCTTATCCACCTCACGGCCAGTTTCGCGGCGGCGGCTGGCATCCCGGTCTCCATCTGTGGAGAACTGGCAAGCCGCCCCACGGTGGTGCCGCTGCTGCTGGGCCTGGGCATCCGGCAGCTTTCCATGAACGGCAACGCCGTGCCGCTGGTAAAGCAGGCTATCCGCGCCACCACCCTGCTGGCCTGCGAGCATCTGGCAAATGCGGCGCTCGCAGCACCTGATGCCGAGGCCGTACGGGAAATCCTCGCCCGCTTGCAAACTACGAGTCCCACCGTAAGTTAAACTCATGTCCGGATTCCTGCCTCGGGTGAAGGCCGTGCTTGGCCCCACCAACACTGGCAAGACGCATCTGGCGATGGAGCGTCTGCTCTCCCACGCCTCCGGCATCATCGGCTTTCCGTTGCGCTTGCTGGCGCGCGAGAATTACGACCGAATGGTCAAAGCCAAGGGTATCAAATCCGTGGCACTCATCACCGGCGAGGAAAAAATCGTGCCGCCGGGGGCTCGCTGGTTTTCCTGCACGGTGGAGGCCATGCCGCTGGACCGCAAGGTGGAATTCCTGGCCGTGGACGAAATTCAGCTCTGCGCGGACCCAGACCGCGGGCATGTGTTCACGGACCGGCTGCTGAACGCGAGAGGCCTGGTGGAAACCATGTTCCTGGGGGCGGACACCATCGCCCCCTTAATGCGCCGCCTGGTGCCGGGCGTGGAGATCGAAACCCGCCCGCGCCTCTCCCAGCTTACTTACGCGGGCGCCGCCAAGCTCAGCCGCCTGCCGCCGCGCTCGGCCATCGTCGCCTTCTCCGCCGCCGAGGTCTACGCCATTGCCGAGGCGGTGCGCCGCAGGCGTGGTGGCTGCGCGGTGGTCATGGGCCGGCTCAGCCCGCGCACCCGCAACGCCCAGGTAGCGCTGTATCAGGAAAAGGAAGTGGATTTTCTGGTGGCGACAGACGCTATCGGCATGGGGCTGAACATGGATGTGAACCATGTCGCCTTCGCGGCCCTCCGCAAGTTCGATGGCCGCCAGCCCCGCCCTCTCACCGCCGCCGAGGTGGCGCAGATTGCCGGGCGCGCCGGGCGTGGTATGCGGGACGGCACCTTCGGCACCACGGCGGATTGTCCGCTGCTGGACGAGGACATGGCGGAAAAGATCGAATCCCACGAATTCGACCCTCTGGAGCAAATTGTCTGGCGTAACAGCGCGCTGAACCTCGCCTCTGTTCCCGCCTTGCTGGAAAGCCTCACCATAGCCCCCAGCCGCCAGGGCCTTATTCGCGGTAACGAGGCCGCGGACGTGCAAACGCTGGAAGCCCTCTCGCGCGATTCGGAGCTGATGCGCCGCGCGCAAGGCCGTGCGGCCACGCACCTGCTGTGGGAAGCCTGCCAGATCCCGGATTTCCGCAAGCTTGCCACAGATACGCATGTGAAACTGGTGGCGAAAGTGTTCACCCATCTGCTGGCCAAGGAGAAATTGCCTGTCGATTGGGTGGCGGGCGAGATCGAAAACCTTGACCGTCTGGAAGGTGACATCGATACATTAATGCAGAGGCTGACGGATGTTCGCGTTTGGGCCTATATAACCGCGCGGGCGGACTGGATGGCCGATGCCGGCACCTGGGCCATGCGCGCCAGGGCGGTTGAGGACAGACTTTCCGATACGTTGCATATAAAATTAATGACGCGGTTTGTTGATAAGAGGGCGGCACATTTGACGAGACGTTTGGAAGAGGCCGAGGCCGAAGAATTGCAGGCTATTGTGGCACCTGACGGGCTGGTAACTGTTGAGGGCCACGATGTCGGCCGGATCGAGGGGTTTCAGTTCCATCCAGACCCCGCAACCCAGGGGCCGGAGAAAAAAATCCTGCTCCGCGCCGCCCGCCGCGCCCTGGGTGCGGAAATGCCGCGCCGGATTCTGGCCGCCGAAACCGCTGCCGATGACGCCATCACCCTTTCGGACGACCGGCATTTCATCTGGGAGGGCGTGAAGATTGCCCGCCTTAAGAAAACCGACCTGTTCCTGAAACCCGGCGTGGAAGTCCTGCACTCGGAATTTCTGGATGGCCTGGCGCGCGAGCGCATCCGCGCCCGCCTCGCCGCCTGGCTCGCCACCGAGACGGAAAAGCGCCTGGGCGCCCTGCTGAAGGCCATGGAAAACCCGCCGGCGCCTTTGCGTGGCATCGTCCACCGCCTCTCAGAATCTGGCGGCGTGCTACCGCCCGAACCCTTCACACCCGAGCTGCGGCAGGAGGCAAAGACTTTCGGCATCGATATGGGCCGCTTCGCCATGTATCTGCCCGCGGCACTTAAGCCGGGAGCCGCCCGGTTGCGCGCGTTGTTCTGGGGCGTGTGGTACGACCGTAACCCGCCGGAACTACCCTCCCCCGGCCTCGTCTGCGCGCCGATGCCCGCCAATTGGGGACATGATTTCGCTTTGGCCATGGGCTGGGTGCAGGTGAACGACATCATGATCCGGCTGGACGTGGTGGAGCGCATCACCCGCGAGCTGCATTACCTCATGCGTAAGCACCAGATCATGCTGCCGCCCAATCTCGGCAGCCGCATGGGGCTGAAGCCGGAGCAACTGGCCCCAACCTTGAACCTGCTGGGCTTCCGCCTGTTCCCCGCCGGGGTGGCGGGGGATAAATTCTTCGGCCCGCCCGCCCCCGCCATGCTCGGCCGCCGCAAGCAGGAGCACCACCAGCAGCAACGGCAAACCGCCGCCCCGGTGCGCAAACAGGAGCCTGCCCGCGCGCCCGCGCCGGTGGTGGTGGACGCCGACAACCCCTTCGCGGCCCTGGCGGCCCTGAAAATGGCGCGGCGCTGATTTGGCGGACCAGGAAGCAGATTTCCTGCGGTTGGATAAATTCCTGGTCTTCGCGCGCTTCTGCAAAACCCGCTCGGTGGCCGAGGCGCTGGTGGAAAAAGGTGCCGTCCGCATCAACCGCCACCCCACCGACAAACCCCACGCCAAGCTTCGCCCCGGCGACGTGCTGACCCTGGCACTGCCGCAGGGGATCAAGGTGGTGGAGATTTTGCACCTGCCCGCACGCCGCGGCCCAGCCACGTCGGCGCACGAAATGTACCGTGAAATTCAATAAGCAGCTCCCGGCAACAATTAACCCGCTTCTCCCCTGAAAATCCCGCCGAACCTTGACCGCCATCCCCTCCCGCGCGCATAGGGGACCGAAATTTTACGCGAGTCTTTCAGGAGTGCCGAATGACCTACGTGGTCACCGAGAACTGCATCAAATGCAAATTCATGGATTGTGTGGAAGTCTGCCCGGTCGATTGCTTCTATGTCGGCGAGAATTTTCTGGTGATCAGCCCGGATGAATGCATCGATTGCGGCGTGTGCGAACCGGAATGCCCGGCCGAGGCCATCGTGCCCGACAGCGACGACCGCGCCGCCCACTGGCTGGAGCGCAACCGCGACCTCTCCAAATCCTGGCCCAACATCACCCGCAAGGGCACCCCGCCGGCCGATGCCGAGGAGTGGAAGGACAAGCCCGGCAAGGAGGCGCTGCTCTCCATGGAGCCCGGCAAACCTTAAACTCCCGCCGCGCGCGTGACGGGCGGCCAAAAATCTGCTACAGCTCTATGAGCAGCCGGGGCGGCTTACCGCGCCCGGCCGTTTATTGTTAAGGCGGCGCCCCATGCGCCGTGCCAGCGGAGTGGTGATGACGGAAAAGCAGAAAACCGGCGCTTCTAAGAAGGCCGCAAAACCCGAACTTGAAGTTGCCGCGCCGAAGGCAACCGCCGCCGAGCCGCAGAAGGAAACACCTAAAGAAGCCCCCCCGGCCCCAGCCCCGGTGATGCACGGCGGCATTCCCGCCGGGCCCATCCGCCCGCTGGCACCGCCGCGTGCCCCAGCAAAGGCTGAAATCTTTAAAGAGGGCGATTACGTGGTGTACCCCACCCACGGCGTGGGCAAGGTAGACCGCATCGGCGTGGAAGAAATCGCCGGGCACAAGCTGGAGCTCATCTGCATCACCTTCAATGAAAACCGCATGACCCTGCGCGTGCCCACCACCAAGGCCCGCACCGCCGGCCTGCGCAAGCTCACCTCCAAAAAAAGCTTTGACGAGGTACTCGCCGTGCTGAAGGGCCGCGCACGCATCAAGCGCACCATGTGGTCGCGCCGCGCGCAGGAATACGAGGCCAAAATCAATTCCGGCGATCCCTCCGCGATTGCCGAAGTAGTGCGCGATCTGCATCGCAATGCCGGGCAGCCGGATCAGAGTTTCTCCGAACGGCAGATTTATGAATCCGCCCTGGACCGCCTGGCGGCTGAATACGCGGCGCTGGAACAGGTGGACAAACCCGCGGCGATTGAGAAGCTGCTGGGACATTTGAAGTCAGAGTAAACAAAGGGCCGCAAGGCCCTTTTTTACCGGCCGCGCTCCCAGCTCACCCGCGCATCCCGCGTACCGCTTCAGGAAGGCGCGTCGAACCGCTCCGCCAGCGGGTCGAACAGCAAGCCATCGCCAAGACTTGGCAGTTGCAGCAGCGCATGCGGCTTCAGGCGAGACCAGCTGACGGTCTCTTGGTTGTTGTTAATCCAGCCCTTTGTCGTCTTAACCCGGCCTGTGAAGTAATCGGCGCTTACGCCGTCCATCTCCCCGGTATTACGGCTGACTGTTGTGCTGTCATACCCGGCCAGCACAACCAGCCCATGCCTGTATCTGAAGGTGAAGGTTACATCTTCCGTCTGCCAGGAGCCCGCATCGTAAAAGCTGCTCACATCCACCTGCAATGCGCCGTTTTTAAACAACAGCCCCCCGTCAGCGTCAAAAGGATCCTCCATGTCGGGGTCCGTGTGCCGGGTGATAAGATCATGATTGGAGGCAATAAGCCGGTATCCATCCTTTCCACCCAAGGCCATAAGCAGAATGCGTGGGTTGCTATCGAGCGGGTCCTCGCCAAACCCGTCAGGGTTAGGAATGATGTTTTTCGGCGACTGATCCCGCAGAACCAGCATCAAATCCGGCACGCCATCGCCGTTCAAATCCCCCTGAATTTTGGCTTCAAGCCCCCATCCCTTGGGAACAAAACCCGCGGCGGAAGCCGCGTGCACAGGCAAGTGCGGCCAAACCGGTGGGGGAATGGTTAGCTCCTGCGCTGCAGCGCCGCCCGCCGAAACCGCGCAAGCCGCGCAAATCGCCAATATACTCCTGGCGATTTTGGGCATCACGCCGCCGTGCCGCCCACGGTGAGGCCGGAGAGTTTGATCGTCGGCTGGCCTACCCCCACAGGCACGCCCTGGCCGTTTTTGCCGCAGGTGCCAATGCCCGGGTCCAGCGCCGGGTCGTTGCCAATCATCTCCACCTTGGTCAGCGCGTCCGGCCCGTTGCCGAT
>JAGXAO010000078.1 GCA_018971565.1 Rhodospirillales bacterium | reverse complement strand
GCATAGCCCGCCGCGCATTCGCGGGGCGGCAGCGTCTCCAGCACCCCGGTATCGGCCAGCACCAGCAGCGGCTGGTAGAAGGCGCCGATCAGGTTCTTGCCATGCACGGAATTGATGCCGGTTTTGCCACCCACGGAGCTATCCACCTGTGCCAGCAGGCTGGTGGGAATCTGCACGAACGGCACACCGCGCAGGGCAGAGGCGGCCGCAAATCCCGCCAGGTCTCCTACCACCCCGCCACCCAGGGCAATGATGGTGGTTTTGCGGTCGATCTTGGCACCCAGCAGATCGTCCATCAGCCTCTGGAAGGAGGCAAAGCTTTTGGAGGCCTCGCCAGGCTTCACCACGAAAGCCTGATGGGCGATGCCCACCTCGTCCAGGCTGGCGGTCAGCGTGGCCAGATGCAGGGCCGCCACATGCTCGTCGGTCACGATGAAGCAGCGCGGCTGCGGCAATAGCGGCGCCAGCAGCGCCCCGGCGCGGGCCAGCAGGCCGGGGCCGATCAGCACCTCGTAGCTTGCGTCTGAAAGCGTCACCTCCACCCGGCGCGGCGGTTCATAAGCCTCGATAGCGCGGGCGACATTAGCGGTGGTCACGTGCGGGGGGTCCTCTGATCCATCAACGATAATATCAGCCAGCGCATAAACCGGGCCGCGCGCGGCGGAAAGCCTTTCCAGAATTTCGGCGGGGTTGCCCGCATTCAGCAACGGCCGGTGGGTGCGCCCGGCGGTGCGCTGCACCAGTACCGGAACCGGGCAGCGCAGCCAGACGGAAGTAGCGGTCTCGCGGATGCTGGCGCGAGTCTCGGCATCCATAAACGCGCCACCGCCGGTGGCCAGCACAATCCGCCCGTTGCCAAGCAGCCGCTGGATCACCCGCTTCTCCCCGGCGCGGAAGGCCGCCTCGCCATGGGCTTTGAACATCTCGGCGATGCTCATGCCCGCCGCGCGCTCTATCTCTTCATCGGCATCGTAGAAAGGCAGACCCAGCAAAGCGGCCAGGCGTTTGCCGATGGCGGTTTTGCCCGCGCCCATCAGGCCGACCAGAACAATACTGCGCCGCGAGGCTGGAACGATTTGGCTATTGAGTGACATCGGAGCGGAGGCTTATCACATAGCGTGCGATGGCGTTAGAGTCCGCCCGTGCAATGGGCGGCTCTAAAAGCCTGAATCGTCCGCTTAAAATGGATTGCGCTAATGCCAGATAGCCGCGTGGAAGCCTTTTTGGAAATGCTGGCCGCTGAGCGCGGAGCGGCCGCCAACACGCTGGCCGCATATCTGGCCGATCTCGATAATTTCTCAAGTTTTCTTGGCCGCGCCAAACCTGTGTCCGGCGCCAATGCAGGCGATATCGCGGGGTACATGCAAAGCCTTGGCTCCTCCGGCATGGCGGCCAGCACCCAGGCGCGCAGACTTTCGGCCCTGAAACAATTCTTCCTCTTCCTGCTGCGCGAAGGGGTGCGGGCGGATAACCCCGCCGCTGAGGTCAGCGCGCCTAAACTGCCTAAATCCCTACCCAAATACCTCAGCGAGAGCGAGGTGGATGCCATGCTGGAAGCCGCGCGCGGCATGGCAGGCTTGCCGGGGCTGAAGGCCCACGCCGGGCTTGAAATTCTCTACGCCACCGGCCTGCGCGTTACGGAGATGCTCGCCTTAAAGGCGGGGGCGCTGACCACCGACGCGATGATGCTGCTGGTTAAAGGCAAAGGCGGCAAGGAACGCATGATCCCGCTGTCGGACGCCGCCCGCCTGGCCGCCGCCGCGCTGCGCGCTGCCTCGCCGCCCAAGGCCCGCTACCTCTTCGCCGGGCGGGATATCTCCCAGCCCATGACCCGACAGGGCTTCGCGCTGCTGCTGAAGCAGGCCGCGCTGGAAGCGGGGCTGGACCCGGCAAGGCTTTCCCCGCATGTGCTGCGCCACTCGTTCGCCTCGCATCTGCTGGCGCACGGGGCGGATTTGCGGGCGCTTCAAAAGCTCCTTGGCCATGCGGACATCGCCACCACCGAGATCTACACCCATGTGCTGGCGGAGCGGCTGCAAAAACTGGTGCAGGCGCATCACCCGCTTGCTGCTAAACCGGCAGGCGGCTGAACAGCTCCAGCCGCAGCCGGGTCAGCAACGTACCGCGCTGGCGCGTTTCATGGGCGCGGATATAATCCCGCATCGGTCCCGGCATTTTGCGTGGGGCCGCAACCGGCGTGGCCCTGCCCTGCCTCACCCCCTCCCACGCCGCGCCCAAACAGCCATGCCGCGCCGCAATCAACCCATAACCCGCCAGCCAGGGCGCCAAGGCCAGCCAGCTTTGCCGCCATTTGCGGCCGATGATAAGCCGGTTGCGGATGAAATGCGTCATCCTGGCACCCTGCCACTCAAACCGCCCTTCGGCGGCGGGGGTGTGGATTACCGCCAGCTTGCCCTCGTAGGAAATGCTCCAGCCGCGCGCGATGGCGCCGAGGCAGAAATCATACTCCTCCCAGGTGAAGAAGAAGCTTTCATCATACCTGCCCACAGCCTCCCAGGCCGCGCGGCGGATGGCGTGGCCCGCCCCCACGAAAGTTGTGGCGGCGAACCGCGCGCGGTAACGGGGAAGCAGCGCCTTCGGGTAACCCCAGCTACTCAGGTCGGGCCCCTGCCCGTCCGCCGCCAGAACGCAAAAACCGATGGCGCCAAGCTCCGGCACGCTCCCGAACCGCCGCAACGCGCCAGCCACCACATATTCATCCGCAAAGCGCGCATCGTTATCCAGCCCCACAAGGATGCGCCCATGCCCCAGCGCCGCCAGCATGTTGCGCCCGGCCGCCACGCCCCGGTTCCGCGCCGCCGCATAAAGGGCAAAATTCCATACTTTGCCAAAACACGCGCCCAGCTCGCGCAGCATCTCCTGGCCAGACCCCTGGTCCAGCACCGCAACATGAAATGCCCCGCCCCTCTGCGCCAGGGCAGAGGCGATGGCGGCCTTGGTTTCCTCCAGCCGTCCCAGGCAAAGAATGATAATATCCGCGTCATACGCCCCCGGCATGGGCCGTTGCCCGGCCAGCAGGCGCGGCACCTCAACAGGCATTGGCCTGGCCGAACGGCACCGGCAAGGTGCGGAGCAGAATCGCGATATCCAACCCCACGGACCAGTTCTGGATATATTCAAGATCGCTCGCCAGCCGGTGCTCCAAGGCGGGCAGGCTGCGTGTCTCGCCGCGCAACCCGCGTACCTGCGCCAGGCCGGTTATGCCCGGCTTCACCCGGTGGCGCAGCCGGTAGAGCCGCAGCGCGTTCTCGAAACTTATGCCCTCCACCGTGGTTTCCGGCGCGTGCGGGCGCGGGCCGACAAGCGACATCTCTCCGCGTATCACATTCACAAGCTGCAGCAGCTCATCCAACGAAGTGCGACGCAGAAACTGGCCAATTTTCGTAACCCGCGCATCCCCCGGCCGGGCCTGGGCAAAGGCCAATGCCGGTTCATGCCGCATGGTGCGGAGTTTCAGCACGGTAAAAGGCCGGCCCTGCGCGCCAAGGCGGCTTTGCCGAAACACCACCGGGCCAGGGCCGCTAAGCCGTACCAAAGCCGCCAGCACCGCCAGCACCGGCGCGCAGAGCAGCAGCAGCAGCGAAGCAACCACAATATCAAACCCGCGCTTCACCACATGGCTGGAAGTAACCAGTTCATCCGTTACCACCGGCACCAGTTTGCAACCGCCGGTGCGGGCACGCAGCATCTCTGGCAGATTGGCGGAAAGGTCAAATGCCAGCCAGATTCGCGCCGGGTAGGTCAGCAGCTCTTGCAACAGCTCTTTCTGCGGCGCCTGGTCGAAGGCTTCCAGCTCCGGATGATGCACGAACACCACGTCCTGTATTGTCTGGGCAGAAAAATTCCGCAGCAACTCGGCCGAATCATGCAGTTCCGGCCAGGAACCAGCTTCCCGCAGGCTGGAAAGATACAGAACCCCGGCAATGCGCGAAGGCAGTTTCCGTTCCGCCAGCGCCAAGGAGAGATCAGGCGGGCAGCGGTCGTAACACACCACCAGCGTGGCGCCAGTGTGAGAGGCGGTGGCGGCACAGGCGGGCAGAACCGCGTGGCTGAAAAGCAGCAGCGCGGGGGTGGCGGTAAGGTCCAGCAACGTGCAGTGCCGAAGCAGAATGCCAGGATGATTTAACAACACAGCAAGGCCCAGCAGGGCGGCAGAGGTGGCCAGAAAGGAGAGAGCAGCAATTCCGCCCTGGCGCCACCGCCCGCCGCTTGCGTATCCGCCGTGGGAGGCCGTGAGCCCCAGTGAAAACAGCGCCAGTATCGCCCAGAACAGCAGATAGCGCGGCAGCTTTTCCGTAACCTGCCCCAACGCCGCGCCAGATAGCGGCAGCGCCAGAATGGCCAGCGCATCTAATGCCGGTAGAAGCCAGCCAGACCCAAGCCCTGACGGCAGACTGTCAACGTAAGGTTGCGTATTCAAACAGGCTTCGTCATAACATTTTGCGCTGGGCCGCATTTCAACCATGGGCAACCGCCCCCTGGTTGCAATAATTAACGTTTCATTACTTTAAGTTGAATTACCGGAAAACAAAACGCTTGGAAAGCAGGTAATTGAAAATAAGCCCCGCGGCGGAACCAGCGGCGATACCAATAACGGGATGCTTCACCACCGCCGGCGAAAATGCCACCAGCAGGAAGAACGTGCCGCGGTTGACCACGAAGCCAATGGCGTTGGCAGCAAGGAATTTTGCCCATTGCACATGCGCCGCAGCGTGCTGGACGTGGCGAAAGGTCCAGAGCCGGTTGATGATCCAGTTGATCGTCGCCGCGACAATGAAACTGCACGTACCGGCGATATAGAGATTCACAAACGGCCGCAGCAGGTAAACCGTTCCAGTATCCCACAGGAATCCCAGCGTGCCGACAATGCCGAAGCGGATGAAGGATTCGGAAACCCCAAGCCGGGCGATGAGCCCCACCAGCCTGTCCAGCAGGCCCAGAGGACTCACCGAGAAACCTTCCGGTTCAGCCGGCAAACGGGTCCTGCATCAGAATGGTGTCATCACGCTCCGGGCTGGTGGAAAGCAGCGTCACCGGCGCTTCCACCAGTTCTTCAATGCGTTTCACATATTTAATGGCGGCCGCGGGCAGTTCCGCCCAGGAGCGCGCGCCCTGCGTGCTGCCGCTCCAGCCTTCCATCACCTCGTAAACCGGCTGTGCCACCGCCTGCGCCGCCATGGCGGCGGGCAGATATTTATAGTGCTGGCCATTCACCATGTAGCCTGTGCAGATTTTCAGCTCCTTGAAGCCGTCCAGCACGTCCAGCTTGGTGAGCGCCAGACCCTGGATGCCGCCCACTTTCACCGCCTGGCGCACCATTGCGGCATCAAACCAGCCGCAGCGGCGCTTGCGCCCGGTCACGGTGCCAAATTCGCGGCCGCGCTCGCCCAGCAACTGGCCGGTCTCGTCGTGCAGCTCAGTCGGGAATGGCCCGGCGCCGACGCGCGTGGTGTACGCCTTGGCGATGCCCAGCACCCGCCCCGCCGCATCCGGCCCCATGCCGCTGCCCGCGCCCGCGGTGCTGGCGACCGTGTTGGAGGAAGTGACGAATGGATAGGTACCGTGATCCACATCCAGCATCACCGCCTGCGCACCCTCGAACAAAATCTTCTCGCCCTTGGCTTTGGCTTCGGCCAGGCGTTCCCATACCGGCTCGGCAAAGGGCAGCAGCTTCGGCGCCAGGGCCAGCAAATCCGCCAGCAGCTTGCCTTTCTCAAAAACGGGGGCGCCAAGGCCGGCCAGCAGCGTGTTGTGGTGCAGCAGCAGTTCATCCAACTTGGCGGAAAGCGTCTCTGGCTCGGCCAGATCGCAGATA
Source organism: Rhodospirillales bacterium (assembly GCA_018971565.1). Taxonomy (GTDB): domain Bacteria; phylum Pseudomonadota; class Alphaproteobacteria; order Acetobacterales; family Acetobacteraceae; genus Acidocella. The sequence continues at coordinate 3,900 of JAGXAO010000078.1, read as the reverse complement.
CGGATGGCCCGGCGCGCCACCTTGTCCTCATAGGCCGGGCCGATGCCACGCCCGGTGGTGCCGATTTTGCGATCGCCACGGGCAGCCTCGCGGGCCGCATCAAGGGCTGCGTGCAGAGGCAGAATCAACGTTGCGTTTTCGGCGATGCGTAGCGTCTGGGGGGTCACGCTCAGCCCCTGGGCGGTCACGCGCTCAATCTCGGCCAGCAGGGCGTTCGGGTCCACCACCACGCCATTGCCGATGATACCCAGCTTGCCGTTCACCACGCCGGAAGGCAGCAAAGAGAGTTTATAGGTCTGGTTACCCACCACCAGCGTATGCCCGGCATTATGCCCGCCCTGGAAGCGTACCACGATATCGGCGCGGCTGGCCAGCCAGTCCACAACCTTGCCCTTGCCCTCGTCGCCCCACTGGGCCCCGATAATCGTCACGTTGGTCATTACAAAATCCTACTCAGGAGAGCGCGGTTATTACGTTCTCGAACAACAAATGGGAGCAGCCAAGACGGCGGGCTTCATCGCCCGCTGCAGCCTCAAGCGCAAGCCCCGGCACGGTGGCATAGCCCTCGGCACGGGCATTTTGCGCCTGCGCGGCGCTGGTGCCGTGCGGCAAGTACAGCCGTGGGCGCAACAAAACAGGCGGGGCAAGGCGGACAATGCTGTCAGGGTACAAAGTTATGCCGGTGGCCGGCTCCGCATCGCCGCACAGGTAACGCCCGCCGCGGCCCAGCTCAATCTGCTGCCCGGCGGCGAAAATCGTCATGGAAATGCCAGTATGATAACGATAGCCACGAAACTCCACCGGGTCCACGGTAAGCGGCAAGCTGGGCAGCACCGCCTGCACGGCGGCCACCACTTCAGCCAAACGCTCGGCCTGGGCAAGGCCCGTTTCCGGCAGGCCAGCCGCCAGCAAGGCCGGCACGGCGCGGGCGGCCGGGCCGCTGGCATCCAGCAGCTTCAGCAAAAGCGTGGTCTGGGCGCCACCGAGTTCGGCCACGGCAGCAGCATCCTTACGGTCCAGCGCATGGGCCAAGGCGGGATGAAGATGAGCAGGCACACCATCCAGCAGGCTGGGCACCAGCCGGGGGATGGTGAGGTCGATGGAAAGATCCTTCAGTCCCACCACCTCCAGCGCGGCTACGGCGGTAAGGATGATCTCGGCATCGGCGGCGGCGGTGTCATTGCCGATCAGCTCGATCCCGGCCTGGGAAAGCTGGCGCTCCGGCTGCATCTGGCTGCCGCGCACATGCAGCACCGGGCCGCAATAAGCCAGCCGCAGCGGGCGCGGGGCAGAAGCAAGGCGGCTGGTGGCAAGCCGGCCGATCTGCGGAGTAGTATCCGCCCGCAAGCCCATCATGCGCTGGCTTTCGGGGTCCATCAGCCGGAAGGTCTGCTCCGCCGTGGCGGCACCCGGCCCGGCGAAAAGCGAATCCTCGAATTCCAGCAAGGGTGGGATAACACGCTGATAGCCGTAGGCCGCGAAGCAATCCATGATCGCCTCGGCGGAACGGGCCTGGCATTCAGCCTCCGGCGGCAGCACATCGGCAAGCCCGGCAGGCAGCAAGGCGGGGTGGGTGGTCGGCGTCTCGTTCATCGGGAACCTGTTGTTGGCGCGGCGCTATAACATCATGAGCCAATGGGGCCAATTGCCGGTGGCGCAAGGCTGGGTTAAGCACAAAATTAACAACCTTACCGGGTGTTAATAAATTGCTCTTCAACAGCAGGCTGTTCATTCTGGCTTTCCTGCCGCTGGCTTTGGGCGGATTTTTGGCCCTGGGGCGCTGGCGCAAGGCCGCTTTGTGGTGGCTGCTGGGGTGCAGCCTGTTCTTCTACGCCTGGTGGAAGCCACCCTTGCTGGCGCTGCTGCTGGCCTCCATCGGCGTGAATTACAGCCTGGCCGGGCGGGTGCGGTGCAAAGCGTGGCTGGTGGCGGGGCTGGCGTTTAATCTCGGGCTGCTGGGCTGGTTTAAATATGCCGGCATGTTCGGGGTGCCGGGCATCGTGCTGCCGCTCGGCATTTCGTTTTTCACCTTCCAGCAGATCATGTTTCTGGTGGACAGCTATAGAGGCGAGGTAAAACAGCCGCCGTTTCTGGATTATGCCTGTTTCATCGCCTTCTTTCCGCATCTCATCGCCGGGCCGATCGTGCGGCCCAGCCATATTCTGCCGCAACTGGCCGCACTGGCGCCACGGCGGGAGGTAAAGGCAAGGCTAGTGGAAGGGCTGGAGATTTTCCTGCTCGGGCTGGCGAAAAAGATTGTTCTGGCAGATGGGCTTTCGCGTTTCGCCGACCCAGGCTTCGCCGCCGCCGGGCGGGGGGATGCGGTTTCGCTGATTGAGGCGTGGGTGGCGCTGCTGGCCTATGCGTTGCAGATCTATTTCGATTTCTCCGGCTATTCCGGTATTATGTAGCAAGCGCCACCAAGAAAAAATCAAAACCTTATTCTGCTAATCATATATTTTCTGGATGGAAAACGCTGAACTTATTGCCGGTCTGGTTGCGCGACGCGACGAAGCCGAGCGAGATATCAAAACTCTTAAAAAGCGAATTATCGCACGGAGGTCTGATTTAACGCAGATTGATGCCGCCATCCGCGTATTGTCGCCAAACCTTAGAAATGCGCGACTAATATCTACTCGTCACGCACGGTCTAAGTTTTTTGTTTCTGGAGAACTCACGCGCCGTTGCCAAGATGCGCTTAGGGAGGCGTCTGGCACTCCTATCACGGCTGAGGATATCGCCCTTACGGCCATGCGAGACAAGCTTCTAGATTCGTCTGATACAGTTATAAAGGAAGATTTCACCAAAAGGCTTCTCTGGACTTTGAATAGGCTTTTGCTTCGAGGCGTGGTTGTCAAAGAAGGGTGGGGAACAGCAGCGAGATGGCGAGTGCCAGGGTAAAAAGCCCCGAGTCGCGGTGAAAAGGCTCTAATTTATACTTTTTTCTGTTGCCCGACTCGTAAATTAGCTGCCACTAGAGTCAATATATAGACACATTCAAGGCTCCGATCCCCAACCCTTAGAGAATTTCGGGGGTTGTTAGTGTATTTTTCTTGCGCATCTCTAAGCAACCCAGATATGTTAGCCTACGACGCCTACGAAAAAGGGGCCCGTGGTGGGGCCCCCTTCGTAGTCAACCGTGGGGCCTGATGGGACCACGAGCGGTTACGGTATTAGCGCACCTCCGTTGTGAGGAAGAAGATTCCGGCAGTCAAGTCTTTTCGTGGCCCCATCAACCCTGCGCATGGGAATTTGCGCGTGTTGATATAAGGACTTTCAAATATGGCTACCGGCAAAAAGCCTGCTTCTGACGCAGCTAAAATATTGAGAAATCCTAAAAGTACCAAAAAGCAGAAAGAGGTTGTTGCTTCAGACCTCGCTCAAGCTAAACCCTCTTCTAAAAAGAAGGGGAAATAAATGTCTAAGATTGGTGAAATGACTTTAAAAGGTGTTTCTGGAAAAACGTACATTTTTCAAGTGTACTCTAGGAGTACTGAGTTTAAAGCATTAGGTGCAGTTTATGTTATGAGTAAACGCACCCAAAAGTCTGGAGAATCAGGTGGTACTCATGACTTCTTGTATATCGGTCAAACAGGAGATTTATCAAATCGTCCATTGAATCATCATAAGAAGTCATGTTTCGATAGGCGAGGAGCAGATCATGTCTCTGTTCATATTATTTCAGATGAAAAACAGAGACTTAATACCGAAACAGATTTAATCCGTGCCTATTCACTTCCCTGCAATGGGTAATCTCTATTCGCCTCTTCTTTTTCGATTTGAAGATACCCATTACGAATAAAACCTTCTAACAAAGAGGCATCTGTAACGATGTTATGGATGCCTCTTTCAGGTGGATTGGCAGCTTGCGCGATCTTTAAACAAAAAATCCGAACAGAA
>JAGXAO010000164.1 GCA_018971565.1 Rhodospirillales bacterium | reverse complement strand
CTGCTGCCGGATGACCTGGTGTTGAGCCAGACCCCCTGCACCACGCAGCTTGTGAATGTGTATAACGAGACCGGCGGCAATGTCGTCGCCATCTCCGAGGTGCCACGCGAACAAACCAACCGCTACGGCATCCTGAAAACGGGTAAGACTCAGGGCGATCTGGTCGAAATTCTCGGCCTCGTCGAAAAACCGAAACCGGAGGATGCACCCTCCAACCTCTCCATCATCGGCCGCTACGTACTGCTGCCGGAGGTCATCGGCTACCTCTCCCGCATGGAAGCAGGTGCGGGCAACGAGGTGCAGCTGACCGACGCCATGGCCAAGATGATCGGCGAAAAACCTTTCCACGGCCTGAAGTTCGAAGGCCAGCGGTTTGATTGCGGCGACAAGGTCGGGTTTCTGGAAGCGCAGATTGCCTTTTCCCTCGCGCGGGCTGACCTCGGCCCGGCAGTGCGTGAATTTCTGAAGAAATACGTCAACGGCTAGCCATGAGCGGGGCGCCGGGCGCCCCGTTTCTTTATCCATCTCCGACCTGATTTCCACGAGGGATCAATGAGCTTTACCCATACATTTCCCGCCAGCAGCCTGCGCGAATACGATATCCGTGGCATTGTCGGCGAAAGCCTGAACGAGGCGGATGCCTTCGCCATCGGCCGCGTGTTCGGCTCCATCGTCGCTGAGGCTGGCGGCAAGAAAGTTGCCGCCGGGCGCGATGGTCGTCTGTCTTCCCCAACCCTTTCCAAGGCGCTCATCGAGGGGCTGATGGCCTCCGGCATGGAGGTGGTGGATGTCGGCCAGGGGCCAACGCCGATGCTTTATTTCGCCTCCTTCACCGAACCCGCCGATGGCGCGGTGATGGTAACCGGCAGCCACAACCCGTCAAACTATAACGGCTTCAAGATGATGCTGAAGAACAAGCCGTTCTTCGGCGCGCAAATTCAAGATCTCGGCGCCCGCGCCGCCGCGGGTAAGGTGGTGCCCGAGGCCAAAGGCAGCGTAAGCCAAAAGGATATCTCCGATGCTTATATCACGCGCCTGCTGAAAGACTGGGACGGCACGCGCGAGCTAAAAATTGTGTGGGACAACGGCAACGGCGCCGCGGGCGATGTGCTGCGCAAGCTGGCAGCCAAACTGCCCGGCAAGCACAAGCTGCTTTTTGCCGAGATCGATGGGGCTTTCCCCAACCACCACCCAGACCCGACCGTACCGAAGAACCTCGAAGCACTGGTTGAAGCCGTGAAGAAGGAAGGCGCTGACGTGGGTGTGGCTTTCGACGGCGATGCGGACCGGATCGGCCTTGTGGATAATGAAGGCCACATTCTGTTCGGCGACCAGTTCCTGGTGCTGATGGCCCGCGACGTGCTGCAGGCCCACCCCGGCGGCACCATCATCGCCGATGTGAAGGCAAGCCAGGTGCTGTTCGATGAGGTGGCGAAGGCTGGCGGCAAACCGCTGATGTGGAAAACCGGGCATTCGCTCATCAAGTCTAAAATGGCCGAAACCAAAGCCCCGCTGGCGGGGGAAATGTCCGGCCATATTTTCTATAACGACAAATGGTACGGGTTCGACGACGCCCTCTACGCCGCCGTGCGCGTGCTGGGTGTCATCTCCCGCATGGATGAAACGGTAAGCGGGTTCCGCGCCTCTCTGCCCAAGGTGCTCAACACCCCGGAACTGCGGTTTGACTGCCCGGACGAACGCAAATTCGCCGTCGTGGCCGAAGTGGCGGAGCGTCTGAAAGAAAGCGGTGCCAAAGTTTCCGATACAGACGGCGTGCGCGTTTCAACCGAGGATGGCTGGTGGCTCCTGCGCGCCTCCAACACCCAGGCCGTGCTGGTGGCGCGGGCCGAAGCCAGCTCCGAAGCCGGACTCGGGCGGCTGAAATCCGC
>JAGXAO010000006.1 GCA_018971565.1 Rhodospirillales bacterium | reverse complement strand
TGCTGAAGGTTTCCGGCGAAGCCCTGATGGGCAAGCGTGATTACGGGCTGGATACGGAAACGGTGAACGCCATTGCCGCGGATGTGCGCGATGTGATCGCCATGGGGGTTCAGGTTTGCCTGGTGATTGGCGGCGGAAACATTTTCCGTGGCGTAGCTGGTGCTGCGGCGGGCATGGACCGCGCCCAGGCCGATTACATGGGTATGCTGGCCACGGTGATGAATGCGCTGGGTGTGCAGTCCGCGTTGGAAAAGATGGGTGTGCCGACCCGCGTGCAGAGCGCCATCTCCATGGAATCGGTATGCGAGCCCTATATCCGCCGCCGCGCCGAGCGGCATATGGAAAAGGGCAGGGTGGTGATTTTTGCTGCCGGTACAGGTAATCCTTTCTTCACGACAGATACCGCCGCCGCCCTGCGCGCCACCGAGATGAAATGCGATGCGATGCTGAAGGGAACCCAGGTGGATGGCGTTTATTCAGCTGATCCGCGCAAGGACCAGAACGCTAAACGTTATGAAGAGCTGACGTATCTGGATGTTCTGGCGCGTGACCTGAACGTAATGGATGCCGCTGCCATATCACTTAGCCGAGAGAACAAGCTGCCGATTCTGGTCTTCAACATCCATGCCCCTGGCGCCTTCGCCGCGGTAATGCGTGGGGAAGGCCCCTTCACCCGGATTATAGAGAACTAAAAAGAAGGTTCGTCACATGGCCGATTTAGACACGATCACCACCGATCTTACCCGCCGCATGGACGGCGCTTTGGAGGCGCTGAGGCGCGAGTTCTCCGGCCTGCGGACTGGCCGCGCCAGCCCGGCGCTGCTGGAGCCAGTGAAGGTGGACGCCTATGGCTCAATGATGCCGCTGAACCAGGTGGCCACCATAGCGGTGCCGGAAGCGCGGATGATCACCGTGCAGGTGTGGGACCGTTCGATGGTGAATTCCACCGTGGCGGCGATTCGCGATTGCGGACTGGGCCTGAACCCGCAGCCGGACGGGCAGACGATTCGCGTGCCGCTGCCGGTGCTGACCGAGGAGCGCCGTATCGAGCTCGTTAAGACCGCCAATAAATATGCCGAGGCGGCGCGCATTGCCGTGCGCGGGGTGCGGCGCGACGGCATGGAGCAGATCAAAGCCTTGCAGAAAAAATCCGAAATCTCTGAAGATGAGGAGCGGGACTGGGCTGATCAGGTACAAAAACTGACTGATGGCTACATTAAGCGCGTGGACGATAATTTCTCGGAAAAAGAAAAGGATATCCGGCAGGTTTGATGGCAGACGCCACCTCTCATTCCGTACCATCGCATGTTGCCATCATCATGGATGGCAATGGGCGCTGGGCCGCGGCCAGGGGCTTGCCGCGTGTGGCCGGCCACCGCGAGGGGGCGAAGGCTGTGCGCCGGGCTATCGAGGCCGCGGTTAATCATGGGGTGCACTACCTCACCTTGTTCGCCTTTTCTTCCGAAAACTGGCAACGCCCGGCGGGGGAGGTGCAGGACCTTACCTTTCTGCTCAAGCATTATCTGCGCTCAGAGCTTGCCGAGTTGGATGCCGAAGGCGTGCGGCTGAAGGTTATTGGCGAGCGTGAACGATTTGGTCCGGCCCTGGCGCAGGAACTTGAGGAGGCCGAGCACAAGACGGCCAATAACAAACGCCTGACCCTGGTGCTGGCCCTTTCCTATGGCGGCCGCGCTGAAATTGTGGCGGCGGCGCGCCGGGCCATCGAGGCCGGCATAAAATCCGAAGACCTGACGGAGCAGAATTTTGCTAATTTTCTGTTTACGGCGGAGGTTCCGGACCCTGATCTGGTGATTCGTACTTCCGGTGAGCAACGCATAAGTAATTTCCTGCTATGGCAGCTTGCCTATGCCGAAATCTGGTTCACAAAGGTGCTATGGCCGGATTTCTGCGGGCGCGATTTTGCCAGCGCCCTGGAGGAATATGCGGGCAGGGAGCGTAGGTTTGGTGCCCGCCCTGTCTGAGCGTTTTGACAAGCCAGCTAGAAACGGTCGCTGGTCAGACCTTTGCGTACGCATGGCTTCGGCATTGGTGCTTGGGCCAATCGCCTTGTTTTGCCTTTGGCGCGGCGGGTTGGCATGGACAATGCTGATCGGCGTGGCGATGGCCGGGCTCGGGCATGAATGGGCGCGGCTTGCAAAGCTGCGCAATGCCTGGCCGCTGTTGGGGCTGTTGGTGCTGATATGGTTGGTTAGCTGGGTTTACGGCGTAAGCACTGGAATTCAAGCCACTGTTTTTATGACATTTGTAGCCTGGCTGGCATACGGGCGGTTTGCAGCCGCCGGTGTGCCTTATGCGGGTCTGGGCGGTGTGTGTTTAATCTGGCTGCGTCAGCGGCCCGGCGTGGGACTTGAGGATACTGCCTATTTGATTCTGGTGATCTGGGGCACGGATATAGGGGCTTATGCGGTTGGGCGGCTGTTGGGCGGGCGAAAGCTGGCGCCGCGAATCTCGCCGGGCAAAACCTGGAGCGGCGCGCTGGGCGGCTTGGTGCTTGGTGCAGCTTGCGGCGCGGGGTTGGCAGCGGTGACGCTGGGCGCGCCAATCTACGCATTTGGGGCGGGATTAATGCTGAGTTTTATTGCCCAGGCGGGGGATTTGCTGGAAAGCGCCATCAAGCGCAAACTGGGTGTGAAGGATTCTGCCCGGACGATTCCCGGCCATGGTGGATTATTTGATCGGCTGGATGGATTTTTAACGGCAGCACCTTTAGCGGCGCTGCTTGCGGCCAGTATGCATGGAGGTGTGGGATTATGGGGTTAAAGCGGCTGACAATCCTGGGGTCCACGGGTAGCGTCGGTACGCAAACTCTTGATCTGATTGCAGAAAATCCATCATCTTATGAAATTTGCGCTTTGGTAGGTGGACGCAACGTGGCGATGCTGGTGGCGCAGGCCCGCCAGTTCCGCCCAGAAATAACCGTTATTTCCGACGAGGCTTTGCTGCCAGGCTTACGTGAAGCCCTGGCGGGCACGGGGCTTGAGGTTGCTGGCGGGCGCACCGCCGTGCTGGAAGCCGCCGGGCGCAAGGTAGACTGGACGATGTGCGCCATTACCGGCACGGTGGGGCTGGAGCCTACTTTGGCGGCCGTGCGCCAGGGCGGCACCATTGCCTTTGCCTGCAAGGAGTCTCTGGTTTCCGCGGGCGACGTGTTTCTGCGCGAGGTTGAGGCCGCGGGGGCCACATTGCTGCCCGTGGATTCTGAACACAACGCCATTCTTCAGGCGATGGCGGATGGCAACACCAAACAGGTGGACAAAATTGTGCTTACCGCTTCCGGCGGGCCATTCTGGAACCTTAGCCTGGAAGAGATGCGCGGAATCACCCGCGAGGCGGCATTGCGGCATCCGGTTTGGTCCATGGGCGCGAAAATCTCTATCGACAGCGCAACCATGTTCAATAAGGGCCTAGAAGTTATTGAGGCTGCAAGATTATTTTCGTTGCCATCGGAAAAAATCGAGGTGCTGGTGCATCCGCAATCGATTATTCACGGCATGGTTTACTATGCTGATGGCTCGGTGCTGGCCCAGCTTGGCGCGCCGGATATGCGGATACCTATCGCTCACACCCTGGCCTGGCCGCGCCGTGTGGCCACGCTGGCGCCAAGGCTGGAGCTTACGCAGGTTTCGTGCCTGGAATTTCATGCGCCGGATGAAATGCGATTTCCGGCGCTGCGGTTGGCGCGGGAAGCACTTGCCGCTGGCGCTGGGGCGCCCGCGGTGCTGAACGCGGCCAATGAAGTGGCCGTGGCTGCTTTTCTGGACCGCAAGATTGGTTTTCTGGATATTGCTGTAACCGTTGAGGCGGTAATGCAGGAATTGGGTGCGCCGCCAGTGCCGGATATCTCCGCCGTGCTTGCCACAGATACCGCCGCGCGTAACGCCGCCGCCAAGGCGCTGGCAAAAGCCAAGGCCGCCTGAGATGCTGGATTTACTGCGTACGATTCTTGCTTTTACGTTTGAAATTGGCCTGCTGATTTTTGTGCATGAGCTGGGGCACTATCTTGCCGCGCGCAGCCAGGGCGTCACGGTCGAGACATTCTCAATCGGCTTCGGCCCGGCACTACTCAAATACAGAGCGAAATCCGGCACGGTGTGGCAGGTTTCGGCGGTTCCGCTTGGCGGCTACGTGAAAATGCAGGGCTGGGGCGAGGAGAAGGGGTCAACCTCTTCCAGGCCAGGATCTTTTGGCGCCGCACCGCTGGGTTCAAAAGCGGTGATCATTGCGGCCGGGCCGCTTGCCAATCTGCTGCTGGCGGTGGTGGTTTACGCAGGGCTGTTCATGACGGCGGGGCAGCTCACCACGCAGCCGGTATTGAGCCAGATTCAGCCTGGCTCGCCAGCGGCGGCATCCCATCTCCTGGCGGGAGACCGGGTGCTCGCCATCGGCAGCTCGCCTATCAAAAATTTCGTTGATTTACAGCAGATCGTCGTGGCGCACCCCGATTCGGTGCTGGATTTCACCATTGCCCGCGCGGGCAAGCAGTTGATGTTGCCTGTAACGGTGGGGAAGGCCACGATGGATGGCACGGAGATCGGCCGTCTGGGTGTCGTCGGCACCGAGTCCAGCTTGAAGCGGTTGATGCCAGGGCAGGCAGTAGCGGCGGCGTTCCAGGAAACAGGCCAGCAGATTTCTGACTGGTTTGCTGGAATGTCGGCCTTGGTTGTGCAGCATCATGGCCTGCGGGACCTTGCGGGGCCGCTCGGCATTGCGCAGATATCCGGGCAGGCGGCGGCGCTTGGCGTGGTGGCGATGATCAATCTCATCGCGCTGCTCTCGATCAATCTTGGCCTCGTCAACCTCATTCCCATCCCGATCCTGGATGGGGGGCATCTGCTGTTCTATGCTGTGGAATTTCTGATCCGCCGGCCAGTATCGGAGCAGGCCAGGGAGGCAGGGTTGCGGGTGGGGGTGGCGATAATCCTGTCTCTGGTGATGTTGGTAACTTTTAATGACCTCACCAGGCTGGGGGCGGTCGCCTGGTTCACGCATTTACTTTAGGCTAAAGCCGCGGCATTCGGTGCTTGCACCTTGCCCGGCGGGCTTTCGCGTGCCAAACGCCGCGAGATGGCAAGTCCCGGGTATCGGGGATTTTGGTTGGGAGATTTCGATTGCTACTAAAGCCGCGCTCCGTCCTTCTGGCATCTGTATGCTTGCTGCCTGCAATGCTTGCGGCCCCCGGTCTTGGTTCCCCGGCATTTGCCGCGGCCGTCCAGGACTCCGCGATTCAGAGCGGCGGGACCATTGCTGCCATTAATGTCACTGGTAACCAGCGCATCGAGAGCAGCACCGTTGTTGCCTATATGGTGGTTCAGCCGGGTGACCCCTTTGATCCGGAGAAGATCAACCAGTCGGTAAAGACGCTTTATGCCACGGGTTTATTCCAAAGCGTGAATATCACGCGGGATGGCAGTAATCTGAATGTTGCCGTGGTTGAGAATCCACTCGTCGATCAGGTGCTGTTTTCAGGCAACAATGCGCTGTCAGACAAGGATGCCGCGGCGGCGGTCGCCCTTAAGCCGCGCTCGGTCTACACGCCCCAGGCCGCTGAGGCGGACCGGCGCGCACTGCTGGATGCTTACGCCGCCAAGGGGCATTACAACGCCCAGGTGACGGCGAATATCATCAAGCTGCCAGATAACCGCGTGAACGTGGTTTTTCAGTGCGATGAAGGTGCCGCGACCAAGATCAGCCGCATAACTTTTATTGGCAACCAGCATTTTTCGCAGTCGGCTTTGCGCGAGGTGGTCTCCAGCCGGCAGAATGCGTGGTGGCGGTTTCTCTCCAGCTCGGATGTGTATAATCCGCAGCGGATTGAATATGACGAATATCTGCTGCATAAATTTTATTTTCACAAAGGCTATGCCGATTTCCAGGTTGTTGGCGCCAATGCCAATCTTAGCCCGGACAGGAAGTCCTTTTATCTGACCTTCACTGTCAACGAGGGTGAGCGCTACAAGATAGGCTCGCTCAAGATCGTGTCTGGTATACCTAACCTGCCAGAGAAAGAGCTGCGCGGGTTGGTGCCGCTTTCCAAGGGCGATTGGTTTGATGGCGATGCCCTGCAGGAGGGCGTGGACGCCCTTAACAAGCGCGCACTTGACCTGGGCTATGCATTCGCCACGGTAAACCCGCAGGTCACGCCGGATACATCAGACCACACGCTTGCCATTGTATTGAATGTGGTGAACGGCCCGCGCGTGTGGATTCAGCGGATCGACATTACCGGCAATACCCGTACCGAGGATAAGGTGATCCGCCGTGAACTGACCGTGGCGGATGGTGACGCCTATAATCAAAGCAAGATCGACCAATCCACTGAAAACATCAAAAATCTGGGCTTCTTCAAAACTGAAAATATCACCACATCTCCCGGTTCAACGCCACAGCAGGTGGTGATGAATACGGCGGTGACTGAAGAGGCGACCGGCCAGTTCTCCCTGGGTGGCGGCTACTCCACCTCTCTGGGCGCTTTGCTGAACACTGGCCTCAGCCAGAACAACTTCCTCGGCACAGGCATTAATGCCTCCATTAATGCCTTGATCGCTCAGCGCGGCACGCAGATCAATCTCGGCATGACCGATCCATATTTTCTGGATCGCAACCTGATTGCCGGGTGGGATCTGTTCCGTACGGTTACCAACTCCTACACCGCGACCAGCCAGAATTATTCCTATTCCGAAAGTAATATCGGCGCGGATGTGCGCCTGGGCTACCGTTTCAACCAGAATGTGCGGCAGACCTTCACTTACACGGTTAGCCAGCGGAATATCTATAATATCCCCTCCGCCAGCAGCACAAACATCTATATCCAGAATGAGTTCGGCAGATCTTCTCTCTCGCAGCTTAGCCAGACCCTGAGTTTTGATTATTTGGACGATGACCAAAACCCGCATTCCGGGTTGTTGATGGACTTTACCACGGACCTCGCCGGACTTGGCGGCAATGCCAAATATATCCGTATAAGCCCGGATGTATCCTATTACATCCCGCTTGAGCGTATATTCGGCAACCCGGACTGGGTATTAAAGTTTGGCGCATCGGCCGGATATCTGCGGGATATGCGCGGCTATCATGACAAGATTGAAGACCGCTTCTTCCTTGGTGGTGATAGTCTGCGCGGCTTCGCAGATGGCGGCATTGGGCCCTATGTTGAGCCGGTTTATAACAGCTCTGGCACGCTTACCAGCAGCGGCGGCCAGATCGGTGGGCGGTATATGTGGACACAATCCACAGAGCTGCATTTCCCGCTGCCGGTTTCAAAAGATCTTGGTGTCTCTGGCTTTGCCTTTGTCGATGTCGGCTCACTTTGGGGCGCCAGCACCATAGGTACGGCCACCTTGCTCGACAGTTCCGCGCCCCGCGTGGGTGCCGGTGTTGGTGTTTCCTGGAATACACCGTTTGGTCTGATCAACCTTTCCCTGGCCCAGCCTGTGGTCAAGCAACGTGGCGACCAGATTCAGCAATTCCGCGTCTCTTTTGGTACGAGGTTCTAAGTGTCCGCTCTTTCCCGATATACGCTCGTTTTACCATTGTTGATGTTCGGGGCCGCACCGGCGGCTCATGCCCAGTCAGCCTCCGGCTCACCCGGGTATTTCATGCCCCCCACGGCGCAGCAACATAGTGTGCCAGCGGTTGCACCACGGCCGCGGCCTGAAGTTTCGTCGGCAAATGCTGCGAATGGGTCATCCGAGGCGGATTTTAAGGTGCCAGTACTGCCGCCGTTGCCAGCCGAACCGGCGCCGCCCACAGCGGTTATTGGTGTGCTTTCGGTCCCGGAAGTGCTGCAGAAATCCACCGCGGCACAAGATGTGCAGGCCGAAATTCAGAGGCGCCAGTCTGTTTTGGCCAAAGATGCGCAGGCTGCTCGTGGCAAGATTCAGTCTGAGCAGCAGGCTATCATGGCTGAGCGTGGCAAGTTGAGCGATGCGGCGCTTGAGAAAAAAGAGCAGGATTTACAGAACGAGATTGCCGCGACTCAGACTAAATTCCAGGAGCGCAATCAGGCGATTCAGAACTCCGGGCAAGCGGCTTTGCAGCAGATCGAAGCTGAGCTGGCTGGAATCGTCAGGCAGGAAGCGCAGGCACATGGCATGAATTTGGTGCTGCACCGCGAACAAGCGGTGTTGAACGTTTCGGCTTTTGACATCACCGATGAGACCGTGGCGGAGCTGAACAAACTATTGCCGCACGTAACTGTGCCGCCGAGCGTGGTAACGCCCGGTATGCAGGTGGATACCCCTGAAGACCAGGGCGGCGGCGTCGGCCCCTGATTGATGGTGGATGCTGGCAAGCCCGGGGATGAACGGTTTTTTCGCCGCGCCGGGCCATATTCCATAGGCATGGTTGCAACCCTGCTTGGTGTAGAAGCGGAACAACCGGATCGTTTATTGTCCGGCGTAGCGCCTCTGCAAACAGCCGGGCCGGACGATGTGAGCTTTCTGGATAACCGGCGCTATGCCGGGATGCTGGCTGAAACCAGGGCCGGGGCGGTGATCCTGCACCCGGATTTCGTGGAAAAACTGCCGGAAGGCTGTGTGGCGCTGGCCATGGCCGAGCCTTATGTGGGCTGGGCAAAGGTTTCGGCCTTGTTTTTTCCGTCTCCAGTTCCGGTGGCTTGCGTGCATCCGTCTGCGATGATTGACCCTTCGGCCATTATTGATCCAAGCGCAGAAATCGGCCCCGGGGTGGTTATCGGCGCAGGTGCTGAAATCGGCGCTGGCACTTCCATCGGGCCGTTGACGTATATTGCCCCCGGTGTGGTGATTGGTAAAAATTGCCGTATCCATGCCCAGGTAACGGTAAGCCACGCGATTATGGGCAACCATGTGGTGATTTATCCGGGTGCGCGCATTGGCCAGGATGGGTTTGGCTTTGCCATTTCAAAAGCCGGCTTCACGCCCGTGCCGCAACTTGGACGGGTTTTGATAAGCGATGGAGTGGAGATTGGCGCCAACACCACCATAGACCGTGGCTCCGCGCAGGATACTGTTATCGGCCAAGGCGTGCATATCGATAACCTCGTGCAGATTGGCCATAACGTGAATATCGGCCCGTTTTCCGTGGTTGTGGCGCAGGCGGGCGTCTCCGGCTCCACTCAAATCGGCCAGGGCGTGATGATCGCGGCACAGGCTGGGCTTGCGGGGCATTTGAAGATCGGGGACAAGGCGCGTATTGGCGCGCAATCCGGCGTGATGCAGGATGTGCCGCCGGGCGAGGAAGTGCTTGGCGCCCCGGCACAGAACGCCAGAAATTTCTTTCGCGAGGTGGTAACCTTGCGCAAACTCGCCCAAACAGGGCGCAAGGGACAGACACAGGGACCCGATAAAGAATGAGTGACGAGACGGATAATAATCTTCCGCCCGTGGATGTGGCGATGATCGACATCAAGCAGATTCTGTCGATGATCCCGCACCGCTATCCCTTTCTTCTGGTCGACCGGCTGGTGGAAGTTCGCAAGAGTCATTCGGCTGTCGGCATTAAGAACGTGTCGGTGAACGAGCCATTCTTCCAGGGCCATTTCCCCGGCCACCCGGTGATGCCGGGGGTGTTGATTATTGAAAGTATGGCGCAGACAGCGGCAGGGCTCGTGATTGCCACGCTGGGGCCCGAGGCGGGCATACCTATCGTGTATTTTATGTCCATCGACGGCGCGAAGTTCCGCAAGCCTGTTACCCCGGGCGACCAGCTTCGCATTACCGTGACCAAGGAGAAACGCCGGGGCCAGATATGGCGTTTTCTTTGTGCTGCCAGGGTCGACGGCGCTGTCGTTGCCGAAGCGACAATTACCGCCATGATCATGGACGAGGTGAAGCCGGTTTAACCATCCGCCGGCAGCCCGCCGCGACACATGCGGTAATCGAATGTGATTGGCCCCGGCCTGCCGCCTTGCGTACAGCGCATAGGGCAGACCTGAAGCGGATAGAATATGCTGGAAACGGTAAAGAATATGATCCACCCCACCGCCATTATTGAAGATGGAGCAACGATTGCCCACGGCGTGAGAATCGGCCCATTCTGCACGGTGGGTAAGGATGTTGTGCTGGAAGAAGGGGTGGAACTGGTTTCCCATGTGGCCATCGCCGGGCGTACGAAGCTGGGTGCGGGCGTAAAGCTGTTTCCCTTCTGTACAGTGGGGCTGGAGCCGCAGGACCTGAAATATAACGGCGAAGAAACCGAGACGGTGATTGGCCCGCGCACGCAGATTCGCGAACATGCCTCCATTCATCGCGGCACCGTTACTGGCAGTGGCATCACCCGCATTGGCGCGGATTGCCTGCTGATGGCCACCGTTCATGTGGCGCATGATTGTGTGCTGGGCGATGGAGTGATCATTTCCAACAATGTCGCTCTTGGTGGCCACGTGGAGGTAGGCAACCGCGCGGTTATCGGCGGCAACGCGGCGCTGCTGCAATTCACGCGCGTTGGCGCTGGCGCCATGGTTGGCGGTTTAACCGGGGTAACGCGCGACGTGATTCCCTATGCCCGGGTGTTCGGCACCAGGGCGGAATTGCTGGGTCTCAACCTTATCGGGCTGAAGCGCCGGGGGCTTGAGAAGGCTGAAATTGCCGAGATTCGCGCGGCCTATACATTCCTGTTTTGCGGCCCCGGTGTGTTTGCTGAACGCGTGGCGCAAGCCGCCGGGATGTACAAAAACAACACCCTTGTGAACGATATTTTGGCCTTTATTGCCAAACCTTCCAAACACGGCATCCTGGCCAACGTGGCTGGCGAGGAAGCGTAAACCCGCCCTGGTTGACGCGGGCCGGGCAATATTCGATTGCTCGTATCAGCCAAGTTCAGAGTGTTGTTTCCAATGAATATTGCCGCATGACGAGCCCGCTCGGGATTATCGCCGGAGGTGGGGCCCTGCCCGGCCAGGTGGCTGCTGCTGCCCAGGCAGCGGGGCGGCGCGTGTTCATTGCCGGGCTGGAGGGTTACGCCGAACCGCAGGTGTTGATTACGTACCCGCACCGGTTTTACCGCCTCGGCGCCGCGGGCGCAATGCTACGCGCCTTCCGCGAGCAAGGCTGCACGGATCTGGTGATGATCGGCCCGGTCAAACGGCCTTCTTTTCTTTCTCTACGGCCGGATGCGGAAGGCGCGAAATTATTGGCGCGCATTGGCAAGGCGGCCTTTCTGGGGGATGACGGACTGCTTGCGGCGATTGTACGTGTGCTCTCCGAGGAAGGTTTCAAGGTATTGGGGGCGCACGAGATTCTGACTGACGCCTTGGCGCCAGATGGGTTGCTGACGCGCCAGGGGCCGGACGCACAAGCGATGGCTGATATCGAGCGCGGTATGGGTGTTCTTAAAGTGACTGGTGGCGCCGATATTGGGCAGGCATGTGTTGTGCAGCAGGGGATTGTGCTGGCACTAGAGACAGTGGAGGGCACGGATGCGATGCTTTCCCGTATTCCGGCAGTCGCCCGGCCCGGCCCGGCTGGTGTGCTTGTAAAAATCGCCAAGCCTCAACAAGACCGGCGGGCGGACCTGCCGACTATCGGGCCCGATACAATACGCCATGTGCTGGACGCAGGGCTCAGGGGTGTGGCATTTGAGGCTGGCGGCACTATCTTGGCAGAACGGCTTCATTCGATTGAAATAGCCGATAAGGCAGGTATTTTTTTGATCGGGATTCGTACTTAAATGAGCTTGACCAGCGGAAGAGGCCAAACGTGAGCGAATTCTCTTACCTTCATACAATGCTACGTGTGGGTGACCTGGACAGGAGCGTGCGCTTCTATACCGGCCTGCTTGGCATGAAAGAGCTTCGCCGGACTGAGGTAGCAGAAGGCAAATATACCCTGGTGTTCGTGGGCTACGGCGATGAGGCCGGCCATACGGTGCTGGAGCTTACCTATAATTGGGGCGTGAAAACCTATGAGACCGGTACGGCATTCGGGCATCTGGCGCTCGGCGTGCCAGATATTTACGCCACCTGCGAAAGGTTGCGCGAAGCAGGTGTGACGATTTCCCGCGAGCCTGGCCCGGTGAAATTCGGTACCACCGTCATTGCTTTTATCGAGGATCCGGATGGCTACAAGATAGAGTTGATCGAACGGAAGCGGCACTAAGATGGCGGCATTAGCGACGATTCTGAGCAAAGGCTTCACTTTGGCGGACAAGCTTTTGCCCGACGCGGCATTTTCAGCGGCTGATGCCGGAGATTTAACTCGTGCCGCGAAGGTGTCGCCGTCAGCGGATGCCATAGAAGGGCTGGAACAGCTTCTTACCTCAATTCACGCGGAATCAGAGTTGAGCCTTTTTGGGCGTGTGTCCCTGAAATGGGATTTCATCCGGCTTCTGCGCAACGCGCAATTTATCGAGGACGCGCACGCGGCCAATCCGGCGCTCACGGCTGCTCCCATCAAGGCTCCGTTGATTATTCTGGGCCTGCCCCGTTCGGGCACGAGCTTTCTCCATACCCTGATGGCGGAAGACCCTGACAACCAGGTGCCGCGTAACTGGCAAATGATCTATCCCGCTCCGCGCCCGGCCGGTTTCAACCCTGATGGCGACAAACGTGTTATCCGTGTGGATAAGCAACTCGACCTCTTCAACGGCTTGGCACCCGGGTTTCGTGACCTCCACCCGATTTATGCCGACAGCCCGCAGGAATGCAGTGAAATCACCGCGCACGTGTTCCAGAGCCTGCGGTTCGATTCCACCCATCGCGTGCCCTCTTATTTTGAATGGCTGGAACGGCGCGGGCATGACGATGCTTTCGTTTTTCATAAAAAATTCCTGCAATTTTTACAAAACGGCCAACCCGCGCGTTGGGTGCTGAAATGCCCGGACCATACTTTTACGCTGGACGCGATTTTGCGGGTTTATCCTGATGCGCGCTTCGTTATCCTGCATCGCGACCCGTTGGCGGTGTTGGGCTCGGTCGCGCATCTCACGCAAGTGCTCCGCCGGCCATTTTTGCGCGGGATAGATGCGGGGGAGATTGGCGCGCAGGTTGCCGCGCGCTGGACGCAGGGTGCGAATCTGCTGCTGGAATTCGACCAACGTGCGGATGTGCCCGCCTCACGCAAATTGCACATGCAGTATGAAGAATTCACCGCCGACCCGCTGGCGGCAATGGCGCGCATTTATGGGCATTTTGGCGAAGAGCTGACGCAGGCGGCGTCCATGGCCATGAACCGCGTCATCAAGGCGAAACCGCGTGGCGGTTACGGGCGGCACGCGCCTTACCGGCTGGAGGCGTTCAAGCTCAGCGGGCCTGCCCTGCAACATGCTTTCCGGCCTTACGTGCTGCAATATTGCCAAGCAACTCAGTGATTGTGTCCAGCAGAACGGGCGCGGTAACACCCAGGCTGTAATTCTGTTCAACATAGCGGCGTGCAGCCCGGCCCGTTTCGGCGGCGAGGCCGGCATTGTCGCGCAGCGTGCGCAGATGCGTTACCCAGTCTTGTGCCGTATGCGCAAGGAATTCGGTTTCGCCATGAACGACAATGCGGTTATTGGCCCCGATAGGGCTTGCCACCGCGGGCCGCGCCATCGCCATATACTGGATCAGCTTGTAGCCGGATTTGCCATTGGCCCATTCCGTATCTGGCAGCGGCATGATCCCGACATGACAGAGACTGATGAGAGCCGCTTCGGTATCTTCGGTCCAGGCGACACTTTCCACATCAACGCCCGGTAAGGTGAAGCCTGGCGCGCCGATAACAAGCAATTTAAATGATTGTTCCTGGTTTAATATGCGCAGCGGTTCGGCGATCGCATGCAGGTAGGTGGCGGTGAGGGGGGTGCCGATCCAGCCGATGGTGAATGGGCCTTGCGGCGGCGGCACGGGCTCGTAGCGCGCAAGATCTATAACTGTGGGCAGAAGCAGGATATTTCTTGCCCCCTCCGCCAAAGCCCAATGATAAAGTGTGTCGTTGGCGACAATTGTGAGTGCGGCGCCGCGCAGCAATTTGCCAAATTTGTTGCGCAGCAGCATTCTCACGAGAGGCGAATTTGATTCGGCATAGCGCAGTGCCCAGGCGTCGTCGAAATCGAGAATATAGGGGGTATCCCTCAATATGCCGCGTTCAAGCCAGAACGGCAGCCAGGGCAATAATTCCTTCTCAATCCATAGCAGATCGTGCTGCTTAATCTCGTCCCGCAAAGTAATGGCCCGTTGATACGCCGCTATTGCCGCACCCGTGCGCTGCCGTCCGGAATAAAGTGCTCCCAGATAATCGTCTTGCAGAAATGGCCGCAGCCTTACATTGAGTCCGGCTTGGCTTAAATAAGGTGCGTATTGGGCAAGACGCAGGCGCGATGACGCCCCAAGAGCGCCATAACGCATGGCACAAAGCAGGTTGCCACTTATGAAGAAGTCGGGTGTCCGGTGAGCCGTGGAGGCAGTTTGCCGTATTGGAAAAAGTAGTGGCCTGGACATAACTTAACATAAGTTAACTAATAATAAAAAAAACCAAAACTTGCTGAAAACTTAATTTTGTATTTTGGTTTAATTGGAATGGATTAAGTAAATACCCACAAAAACGTCTGGGCTTATTCATGAATTCAGAGACGCTATCAATCACTCATAGGTTGTGGCGGCTGTTGCCCGCAAGGGCGCGGCGCCGTGGGCTGGAAGCTGTTGCCCGTGTTCTCGCGCCGTGCGCTTGTTCGCCATCCTCATCTCCCAGTTATGGCGTGGCGGTTGGCGGAGAGCTGGAGGCAACGACCGGCCTTGGCGAGGCTGCGAGAATTCTGCTTGCTGGCGTGCAGGCGTTAGGGTTCGGTGGCTACCCCGTTACGTTTGGGGCAGGGCGCGCGCCGCGCGGGTATGTTCCTGAGGCCGCCGCGCTGTTGCTGGCTGTTAACGCGCCGAGCCTGCCATTGATGCTGGCTAGGGCGAAAAAAACCTTAGTTCGGCGGCGGGTTATTGGCAGCTGGGCCTGGGAATTGCCGGTTGTGCCGGAAAGCTGGGCGGCGGGCGGGCGTTATGTTCACGAAGTGTGGGCGCCATCGCCATTTGTAGCGCAGGCGTTGGAGGTAATTTTGCCTGAGCGGGTACGTATGGTGCCTTACCCGCTGGCGTTATGCGGCTTACCTCCAATCGAAGCGGCGCACGGCCTAGATCTGCCAAGCCAGGTGACCGTGACGTTGATGGTGCTCTCCCTGGGTTCCAGCTTCACTCGTAAAAATCCGTTGGCAGGCGTTGAAGCGTTCAGGCGCGCTTTCGCGAACCGGGTGGATCAGCGGCTGATTCTGAAGCTACAGGGTGCGGCAGCCTACCCGCGTGAAGCGGCGCAAATAGAAGCTGTTGCCAGCCCTAATATACAGGTTATCAGCGGTGTTTGGCCAAAAGCCAGGGTTACGGCGTTAATGGCGCGGGCGGATATCATTCTCAGCCTGCATCGGGCGGAAGGGTTCGGCCTGGTGCTGGCGGAGGCGATGCTGCGCGGAAAGCCCGTAGTGGCAACAGGATGGTCTGGAAATATGGCTTTCATGGACAAAAGCTGCGCCGCGCTGATTGGCTATGAGTTGGTGAATGTGAAGGATGAGAGCAGTATCTACACGCCCATACCAGACGCGCGGTGGGCCGAACCGGATGTGGCCCATGCGGCGGCGTGGCTGCGCAGGCTAGGTAATGATGCCGGTTTACGGCTGGCTATGGGCAGCAAGGCCAGGGCACACGCTGCCAAAGCGCTGAACGGCGAGGCGATGCGCCAGGCTTTGGTGGCTAATGGTGTTATGCCGGCACTTCCTTGACGGGATTGCGGCACCTGGCGGAGTATGCCCGCTATAAGAGGGGGCCATTAAGGTGAGTGCTGCGCGGATTGGTATTGGCGGGCCAGTTGGTTCAGGCAAAACGGCGCTGATAGAGGCATTGATACCAGTGTTACAGCGCCGGGGCGTTAATTTTGCTGTCATTACCAATGACCTTGTAACGGCCGAGGATGCCGAACGCCTGCGCCGGTCTGGGTTAATTGACCCTGCGCGCGTGGGCGCGGTGGAGGCAGGAGCCTGCCCGCATACTGTTATCCGCGAGGACCCGACGCTGAACATGCTGGCGGGCGACCGGATGGAGGCCGCGATACCGGGGTTGGAATTGATCATCTATGAATCCGGCGGCGACAATCTTGCCTCAACTTTTTCGCTTGATCTTGTGGATTGGTGGATTTTTGTGATCGACGTGGCCGGTGGAGATGATATTCCCCGCAAGCGCGGACCCGGCGTACTGCGCTGCGACCTGCTCGTCATCAACAAGATAGACCTCGCACCCTATGTGGGTGTTAACCTGGAGGGGATGCTGGAGGAGGCGCGCAAAGCCCGCGCGGGCAAGCCGCTTATCGCCACCAATGCACGCAGCGGGGAAGGGGTGGAAGTGTTGGCGGGGGCGATAGCCCAGGCGGTACTGTTTTCACAGCCCGCCTGAACAAGTACAAGTCGGCATTTAAAGCTCAAAACCTGAGTTGGAAGCGCATTCCAAGGATGCTTGGTGCAGCTCTTTTATATTGCGAGGTGGCAGCGGCGCCGCCAATCGGCAAAACCTTCACATAGTTTACCTCTACACGAACGGGAGAAACTGGCCACCAGCTAAGCCCAACGGTAAGGTTCGTCTCGTTGCCGCCATGAACATTGTCGGCCGCATAGTTCAAATTTGTTTCGTCGATGCGGCCCGAAAGTTGGAATGCTCCATAGCCACCTTCAGTAACCGGATGGCTAACATCAAGTGGTGCAGCGTAACCATCAGGTGCTGAGTAGGTGTAACCATCATCGCTCAAGAAGCAGCCAATTATGGCATTCCAGCCGCTGAATGTTGGGTTTCTGTTGCCGGTTTCGTGGGTTTTGACATAGTAATATTCCCCAACCATGTTTAACCTGCCGTCGACGAAGTCAATTCGTGGAGAGTTGACATAATCGCTAACAATTGGAAGCGATTGGGTGGCGATCAGATTCGCACCATAATTCTGGATATCTGGAAAGTTCGCGAAGGTTTGAGGGTTATTGTTGAAACGGTTGAACAGCATTGAGTCGCGGACAGAGAGGAGCATGTGGGGTGTATTGATTATATTACCCACGAGTTCAGCAGAATACGTAACTTGTGGCGTTCCTGTAACAGGCGTGTTGTTAGTGGCACTGTTTGAACCAAACACACCGTACCAGATATTATAGTATTTTGACCATTGCCGCCCGGAAATGCCAAGCTGACGGTTGCTGGCCGACCAAATGTTGCCGGCTACTGTATCTTCCATGAACTGAATATCAGTGCCTGGTTGAATTTGTACAACACCAAAAGCGGGGAACTGCTCGCCAACCAAAAATACGCTGTTAACGTCTTCAATTTTTCCTTGATATCCCAGATACGCATCCAGCAACCCGGCCCGAATGCCCGACGATGCCGTTGATGCGAAATTATATACGAAGTGGTAAACATAATGATGATCGATGGTACCGCCGAGAGAAAACAGAAACTTCCGTAGAGCCGTGCCGCCTGAAAGGCCATCTTGATGTGGAACTGTTGCAAGCGTTGCGTCAGCTTGCATGAAACCACTTATACTCATGGTTGTTCCACCGTCTTTCGAAACGAAAATTGGATTTCCACCTTTGCCGGTCAGATACCATAAATTTTGGTAATTATCCCCTTGACGCAGGTACGGTGATTTGCGGGGATTTTGCGCCGTTTTCTTTCTATAAACCATTGAAAAACTATCGATTCACAAGCGCCGCATAATGGAGTAATCTCCTGCTAGGAAGAAGCGGAAATGGAGAGCATCGGTCCACACCTTATTGAACTGAAAGTTCACGGCCTGACCGATATGGATCATGGCCGCGTTCCTGCTCGCCTTTTTGCTGCCAAACTAACCCAGCTTGTGGCGGCTCTGGAGGCGGCAGATACGCTGGTTAATGGTACGACTACCCAGGATTATATCCTGGCCAACATGCACATGTCGGAACCAACGGCCCTTCTCAAAGAGGTGCCGAAGGATTCGCGCGTTAGAACCCAATCTGCAATCCCGGTGTTCAACGACGCGGTTGATGGCATAAAGGTGCAGGATTCTCGGACCGCTCGACTCGCCACCATTGTGAGCAAAATCAGCCGCCTCACTGGTGGCGCCAAAAAGCGCTTCGGATTTGCCGAGATTACTTCCGAGAACAATGTTGTGAGAATTGACGATTTCCTTCAGAGCCGGGTAGCGACGGTTCGTAAAAGCATCAGAGGAAATTGGTACAGTGGCGCCGCGATTGGTTCATTTGACGGCGTTCTGGACTATGTCGATCTTCGCGGCTCGCTTCCTCAGATAAAACTCACCCTGTCGGCTGGGGGTAAGGAAATAGACTGCGTCTGTAGCAGAGAGGACATAGAATCGCTGGGCGATGCGCTCCACAACCGTGTCCGGGTGTACGGCAGAGCAATCTATTCTTCCGAATCCCCTTTGCCGCTTCGGGTTGAGGTATCGTCAATTCAGGCGATCAAAAAAGACGGCGACTTGAGCCGATGGCAGGGGGCATTTCATCCCTTCACGATTGAATCATGGGATGCTGACGCATAATGCTAGAACATCTCTTTTGGGATTCATGCGTCTTCATTCGCTATCTCACCAATGACAAAGGCGCTCCTCATTTTGAGGATATTGCGCGGTTCATCGGCGAAGCTAAGGCCGGCAAGCGAAAAATCTACTACTCGACCATTTCTCTTGCAGAATTTCGCCAGGATCATTTCGTCGGCGGTAAATTTGGTTCGATACAAGATTTCTTCGGAGATATGGGATCAGCCTGCCTGCCTATAGAGCCGAACCCGAATATTATGATTGCCGTGAGCGAGTTGCGAAGCGCAAAGTCTACAAACCCAAGTAATCCAAGCGACCCCGGGCGCGCAATTGCCACTCCCGACGCAATAGTGATGATGTCTGCGGTTTATGCGCGAGATGCCCTGGGAATTACCGACATAGTTTTACATTCCACTGATGAGGGTAAAGGCAAGAATTGGTTCGGTAGGGCGGTTCCCATTATCGGGTTTGAAAGATGGTATCCAGAAGCGACAAGGACTGACAGGGTTAAGCAGGTTTGCTCGCTACTGCGAGAAAAACCAGTCCACCCCGAACCGGATATGTTTGGAGGCAATGTAATTCATGGCGCATTTGACCCTAAGAGAGGCAACGGAGAAGGGGCGATTGCCTGAATTCATCGCTCAGGAAGAAGCACGCGGCATCGGTCCAGCCGATGAAGCGCCCTTCCTGGCCGTGGTGAAGGGGGCGGCTAAAGCGCCCCAATCAGAAGATCAAACATCGCGTTCTCCATCTGGCGATGGTTCGACCGGAAAGTGAATTCGCCCAGGTAGCGCTCCATGTGTTTGTGAGAGACATGGATATGGGTTGAACGAACCGAGTTCTTGAACATCTTCCAGAAACCTTCCACCGAATTAGTGTGATGGTTCACGCCGTCAATATCCTTCTTCGCCCACTGCTTGGCACCATGCTTCACGGCGCCGTGGCGATAACCTTGGCATTCCAGTAAGCCATACGAGTAGAGTTCATCGGTGCTAACCGTGGTGCCCGGCTCGACATTGCGGATCACGACATCCCGCAGCGTGGCCGTTTTGACGTTCGGAATGACCTCCGCATGAAGGCGCCCCTCACGCTCCTTCAGGCCCATGACGATGGTCTTGCCAGCCGCACCACGCCCGCGCTTGCCGGGGCGGTAGCCGCCAACATACGCCTCATCCGCTTCAATGTGGCCCTGGAGCATTTCAAAGCCGTCCGCCTTCTTCATCAGGTCGCGGATTTGCTGGCCCATCCGGTAGGCGGTCTTGTAGGTCACACCCAGGGTGCGCTCCAGCTCCTTGCCGCTCACGCCGTGGCGCGTGGCAACGAACAGGTAGATGGCATAGAACCAGCTTTGCAGGCTCGTGCGGCTGTCCTGAAAGATCGTCCCGGCGCAGGGGTACAGATGCGCGCCGCACTGTGAGCAGGAGTAAGCCTTGCGGTTCTGGAGGCGGTGGAAGGTCGCCTCCTTCCCGCACTTGGCGCAGACATGCCGCATACCAAACCGCACCTCCATGATGTGGTCCAGGCAAGCGTCGTCTGAAGGGAAGCGCTCGAAGAACTGACGGACGGTGAGGCGAGACGACATGGGAGAATTCCTTTCTGTTCCCATACGTATCAAATCACCGTACCTGCGTCAAGGGGATAATTACCTAAATTTTTGCTTATGTCAGATTGCTGTGCGCTGGTCTTCGCGCTTAACTGTGCGATTTGCTCACGAAGCGTCGCCAGTTCTTGCTGTATCTGAGCATTGTCGATTGTTGCGGTTGAATTGGCTCCATCCGCATATGCCGCAGTGGTTTGTATGCCACATAATGGAATGGCTGCTCCAAGAATACCAAGGTAACCAACTGGCAGAGAAGAAAGCAAAGCTTTCTTGAAATTTTGCTTCATTTCGGGTCCTCCTTGTTTTTTTGTATGTTTGTTAGTTTTATTATAAAGTTGTGAAATGCTCTGTCCGGCTGTAAAAGCAGAAAATTTTCTTATTGAGCGTTTCTGGCGCCCCCAGGCCTGATGTAAGATTTTTTGTTGACATCAAAAAAGGAGACGCCTTTTAAGGTTTTAATTAACCTTATAGATCATTAACTTGGCTTCTCCGCCATTAACAACCGGCGCCGCGACATAGAGTTGTTGCAATTCATCCACAAGGAGTGAGGATTTTCCTTCTTTATTGTCGAGTGTTACCACCGGTACAACCTTACGGCCATCAACGCGGTAGACATTTAGCCCTGTGTGAGTACTAACATAAATTTGTTGATTTGCTTTGTCGAACCACATGCTATCCGAAATATTTCCGGAGTCGAGCTTTTGCAAAACTTGCCCGGTGTCTGAGTCAAGAACGAATAATTTTCCCGGCACTCTTCCACCTACGAAAAGCAAATGTTCTGCCTGATCAAGCGCCAGCGGTACGGGCTTCGTTAAGCCAGGCGGAGACCATATCGCGGAAATAGTATTTGTCTTTAGGTCGATAACGGCAACCTGGTTTTTGTCCCTCATGCTGACAAAGAGAACATCGCGTGCTTTGTCGATAATCTCGTCTTTTAGTGTCGAAGCCGGAAGATTGATTGTTGAAATGACGTGCATTGTGCCGAGATCAATCTCTTGCAATTGCGATTTTGGTTCCGTTACCGCGCCAAGGCGGCTGCCAACCCAGAACACATTTTTATTCTTTTCGAGGATGCCTCCGTCGGGGAAAACTCCGGTTGGTACACTGGTTAGTAGTTTTCCTTCCGGATTATATAAATTTACTTGATCATTCCCACCGCTAACCGCGATGAGATTGCCAGAATCTTCTTCCACTGCCAAACGATGTGGAAGTTTTATGCCGTTGATTTCCTTTAAATATTTTCCACTTTTGAGTGAAAAAATCGCGATAAAATTTGATGCTTCGACCGAAACGTAAAGTCTGTTGCGTTTCAGATCGTATGCCATTTGATCAAAATCGCCAGGTTTTACGTTGGGTATAACAATTTGTTTGATCAAGACGGGAGGCATGCCAGCAGAATCTGCCGCTGCTGGCAATGATCCGGAAAGCGATAGCAACGCAAGGCCAATGGGCAGGCTCAGTTTCATTTTAATTTTATCTTTTTTGGTCATGTTGGCACTTTCTTGTTTGGTCATTTCAATAACTTCTCTTTCCATAGACTGGGTTTAATATTGATAGAATAAATAACACTGAATGATACCGTTTGACTCCGATTGCAAAACCAAAGCCGTTTTGTATTGCCTGTTATGCTGATGCCGAATTTTGTATATTGGGCAAAAAATTGCTGTTTTAGTTGGGTTTGATTTTTATCTAAAAGCGGATGCTATTATTAATTATGACACCTGATTAAGGAGTCATTGTGCTATGTGTTGTTCGGCGCTTTACCGCGCGCGCATTCAACGCACGGGCAATGCTTGCCACGATTATTGTTGGACAGAAATTTTAATCGAAATGTGGTACGGATTCTTAATTTCTTTGGTTATTTCAGAAACGTACCTGCGATTGACTCACAATTTTACAGTACCAGCTTACATGGTTTTATTTGCTTCTAAGCAGATAATGCAGCGGAATCAAAATCGATTTACTTAATTTATGTGGTTGCCTTGTGTTTCATTTTCCCTCACAAATTATGCTTTTCTTGTCGGCTAAACCGTTTATTTTGACATAGAGCTCGGTGTGCCTTGAGCTAAATATAGCTTATATAAACTTTGCGAAAATATTACAGTGAAATTACTTTTGCGGTTCGTTCTGCTGTCAAATTTTTCGATGCCGTTGATATTTAAGTCGTCGAGCGAGTTCTAACATAATAAAAATTGCAACGGCAGATTATAGCCGCGCAAAGGCTTTGAAAGCTAATCATAAGGGGGCCTCCTGGCCGGGCAGATTTGGGAATGCTGCCGGCATTGGCAAAGCGCCGGAAATGTCGAACCTGAAAATGCGCAATTTGCGCTTGGCGCGAAGTGGCATCGCCGATGGAAAGCTGACCGGAAAGATTTGACTAAACCGGTGCTTTAGAAGGGGGGAAGGCTGGCTCCCGAAGTAGGACTCGAACCTACGACCGAGCGATTAACAGTCGCTTGCTCTACCAGCTGAGCTATTCGGGACCGGTGCGGGGCTCTATAACCAAACCGGAAAAGCCTTGCAAGTGGGGCTCCCGCGGCCGTGTGTGGTGCCGTACGGGTGGAGTTGATTTCATGAGGCGTCTCACTTACACAGTCTTCCACTGAGCGGGTGTGGTGGAACTGGTAGACGCGCCGGACTCAAAATCCGGTTCTAGTAATAGAGTGTCGGTTCGATTCCGACCACCCGCACCAATTGGCTCTTTCCCGTGCCTCTCAAGGCCGGCGTCGGCCCAGGCTAATTTGTCCTGGGCAGGAATTAATGTTCCTGTGCGGCTTACGCTCTAGGCTTTCCGGCATTGTCACCTAAGTCCATTGTATCGTGTGCAGCCATTTGTGCCGTCGGCAAAGCTGAAGCTCACGCGATTCGGATTAGGAGTGTGTGGCAAATGTCTGAAAAACCCCATTTTGAGGCGTATAATGCACCCGCGGGCGGCTGGGGTGCGGCAAAGGCTACGGCTAAGGCCATGCGGGAGCAAAGCGTGGTGGTGAAAGGCAGCCAGGCGCTGTTGAAAATGAACCATGCGGATGGTTTTAAATGCCCGAGCTGCGCCTGGCCTAACTCTGAACACGAAAAGAAGCTGGAATTTTGTGAAAACGGCGCCAAGGCACTGGCCGTGGAGGCAACGCGTAAGCGGGTAACAAGGGAGTTTTTTGCCCGTTACAGCGTGGCGGAGTTGATGGCCCAAAGCGATTACTGGCTTGAAGAGCAAGGGCGCCTGACCGAGCCAATGCGCTACGATTCCAGCACCGATCATTACGTGCCGGTTTCCTGGCAGGATGCCTTCCAGCTGATCGGCGCCGAGCTGAGCGCTCTGGCAAGCCCGAACGAGGCGGAATTTTATACCTCCGGCCGCACCTCCAACGAGGCAGCTTTTCTTTACTCGGTATTCGCGCGGGAGTTCGGCACGAACAACTTCCCCGATTGCTCGAACATGTGCCACGAATCCACCAGCCGCGGGCTGCCCATGTCTATCGGCATCGGCAAGGGCACGGTGGTGTTGGGGGATTTTGAGAAGGCCGAGGCCATCTTCATCATCGGCCAGAACCCCGGCACCAACAGCCCGCGCATGATGACGCAGCTGGTGCATGCCCGCAAACGCAAGGCCCCGATTGTGGCGGTAAACCCAATGCCCGAGCGCGCGCTCATCCGTTTCACTGAGCCACAGGACGTGGTGGAAATGGCAACCTTCAGCTCGACACCTATTTCGAGCGAGTTCGTGCATATCAAAATCGGCGGTGATGTGGCCTTCCTGAAGGGCATGATGAAGGTGATGTTCGCGCGCCAGGACGCCGGAGAGAATGTGCTGGATGAGAACTTCATCCAACACCACACAAATGGCTTCGCGGCATTGAAGGCAGATATTGAGGCCACGCAATGGGAGGATATTCTGGAGGTTTCCGGAATTTCCGAAGAGCAGATCCGTCGTTGCGCGAATATTTATATTGCCTCCAACGCCACCATCATCTGCTATGGTATGGGCGTTACGCAGCAGCAGCAGGGCGCGCGCGTTATTCAGCAAATTGCTAATCTGCTTCTGCTTCGGGGAAATTTTGGCAAGCCAGGGGCGGGCATCTGCCCGGTGCGCGGCCATTCCAACGTGCAGGGCGACCGCACGATGGGCATAGACGAACTGCCGACGGACGCGTTTCTGGACCGGCTGCAGGAGGTGTTTGGCTTCAATCCGCCGCGCGCGCACGGCCACCATGTGGTGCAGAGCGTGAAGGCGATGATCGACGGCACGGCCAAAGTGTTCGTGAGCATGGGTGGCAATTTCATCCATGCCATTCCGGATACGCCTCTGGGCTACGAGGCGATGAGCCGCCTGAACCTCACCGTGGGCATCGCCACCAAGCTCAATCGCGGCCACGTGGTGCATGGCAGGCAGGCGCTCATTCTTCCCGTCATCGCCCGGTCGGAGATCGACATGCAGGCGACGGGCCCGCAATTTGTCACCATCGAGGATTCGATGTCCAACGTCACGGCATCAAGAGGGGTTATGGATCCGCCAAGCCCGGATGTGCGGTCGGAGGTCGAGATTATATGCCGTATGGCCATGGCCACGCTTCCTGGCAGCGTGGTGCCGTGGGAAAGTTATATTGCGGACTACAACCTCATCCGGGATCGAATTGCCGATGTCTATCAGGCGCAGTTTCATGATTTCAATGCGCGCATCCAGCAGCCGGGCGGTTTTCACCTCAGCACCCCGCCGCGCGAGCGCAAATGGACGACCGATAGCGGCCGCGCGAATTTTCTTGTTTTTGAAGGCGTGCACGAGAACGATGCCATTAGCGATCGTGAAATGCTTCGCCTTTCCACCGTACGCTCGCACGACCAATATAATACCACGATATACTCATACTCAGACCGTTATCGTGGCGTATATGATGGACGGATGGTGCTGTTCATGAACGAGGCGGACATGCACGAACGCAACATCGCGGCACAGGCGCTCGTGGCGCTGGAGACAATTGCGAATGATGATGTCTTCCGCCGTGTGGAGGGGCTGACCGTCTATCCCTTTGAGATGCCGCGCGGCTGCGTGGCCGGGTATTTTCCTGAGCTTAACGCCCTGTTGCCGTTGGACCATAAGG
Source organism: Rhodospirillales bacterium (assembly GCA_018971565.1). GTDB lineage: Bacteria > Pseudomonadota > Alphaproteobacteria > Acetobacterales > Acetobacteraceae > Acidocella. The sequence continues at coordinate 16,071 of JAGXAO010000006.1, read as the reverse complement.
ACGAAATCTCCGCCACGCCGGCGGCAAAATCCATCCCCGTGCGGGTGGTGGCGTAAACGCTATTCCACCACATTGCCGGTGAACAGCAGTTGTGCATCTGGCCGGGCGATGGCGATAACTGTCAACCCGGCCTTTTCGGCCACTCGCAGGGCAAGCCCAGTGGGGGCGGAGATCGCCACAACCGTTCGAAACCCCGCGATGATGGATTTCTGCACCATCTCGTAAGAACAACGCGAGGTGAGCAGGCAGAAGCCGTCCGAAAAGGTCTGGCCAGCACGAAACCCAGCGCCGATCAACTTATCCAGCGCGTTATGGCGGCCCACATCCTCGCGGATGAGGCGTATTTCACCCTCGGGCCCGCACCAGGCGGCGCCATGCACCATGCGTACATCCTTATTCAGCGCCTGGTGCTCCGCCAGGTTTTCCAGCGCACGCCTTACCGAAGCAAGGGAGGTGGGCGGGCCAGGCGGCAGGGCGGGCAGGGGGCGCAGCACCTGCTCGGCATCCTCGGTGCCGCAAACGCCGCACCCCGTGCGCCCCACCACCATCCGGCGGGAAGCCTGCATCAGCCGGTGGAACGGCTCAGCGGGGATGCGCATTTCAGCCTCGATGAAGCCAGGACCATCTTTCACCGCGATGGATTTGATCTCGTCTACCTTTTCAACGATGCCTTCCGTAACCGAGAAGCCGGCGCAAAAATCTTCAATGTCACGCGGAGTTGCCATCATCACCGCATATTGCATGGTGTTGTAGCTGAGGCTGACAGGCGTTTCCTCAGCCAGCGCGGTTTGCTGGGCCAGGAAAGGCGCCGTTCCTTCCATGCGGGCGGCGGGCCAGGTTTGCATCACGGGGAAGGCGGGATTGTCCATAAGGGCAAACTAGGCGGCCTGCCGCGAAGTGCAAGATGCTCCGCTTTTCGCGCCGGTCTGGCCCGCGTTCGTAACGCTTTGCGGGATATCGAAGCGAAGTGGTTGTAACTATATATGAGGAAGAAGTTCTTAAGGAGCGGGATATGATCAGGGTGCCGTTGGGAGTTGTTTTGGCGTGTATATTCAGCGGGGCGGCTCTCGCGCAGACCGCGTCTGGTTCAGTGCAGGTTCCGGCCAATCCCAATGGGTCGGTCGTGCAGCCGGGTATCGCGAAACCGCCCGCCACGGCGCCGGTAAAAAAATCAGCCAAGCAGCGCCCTGGCACCAGCCCGGCTTTGCCGAACGACCCGACCTTGCCGCAAGCTGCGCTGCACCCAACCGCAACCATCGGCTCGCCTGTGCCCATTGCGGGCGCGGGTGGCACCACCAAATCGGCGACGGGCCAATAGCATTGCGCGGGCTGGGTTCAGAGGATGGGTCTAAACCGTGCCCAGGAGCGTTTGGCTGGGCGTTTCCGTAAGGGAAGAAATCTCGTCGCTCCGGCAGATGCACTCGACATATTTGCCATGATGCTCCCGAAACACCCACCCATCCTCAACAAAAAACCTCTCTTCCACATGGCTGCCCGTGCGGACATCTGAAAGTTTGTTTCTCAGCGCGACAATCGTGGATTGATCTGTGAGGGCTTTGCTTTGGCGCATCGTTCACCCCTGTCTCGGACGCAAAAGCATAGTGGGAAGGGGCACCATTTATCAAATCGAAAAACACATTCTTGCCAAATTTTATGATGCGGTGGATGGCGTTGCAGCGTGTGCATAGCCACCATGGACCAGACCCGCGTGCGGGATTTTGATGGAATTTGAGGTCATGCCTGAGTTTGTGTTCCAGCCGCCGCCGCCAGTGACCCTGCCGGTTACAGACGGCCGCCTGTTTCCCGTGCGCCGGGTATTCTGTGTGGGCCGCAACTATGAGGCCCACACGCGGGAGATGGGTGGTGATCCCAGCCGGGAGCCGCCTTTCTTTTTCACCAAACCGGCGGACGCACTGGTGCTGCCAGGGCAGGATACGCCCTATCCCAGTGAAACGACGAGCCTGCACCACGAGATTGAGCTGGTGGTGGCGATCGGCTCGGGTGGGGCGTCTATCCAACCCAGCGGGGCGTTATCACATGTTTTTGGGTATGCCGTTGGCATCGACCTGACCCGGCGGGACATGCAGGCCGAAGCCAAGGCGCTCCGCCGCCCATGGGATTTGAGCAAGGGGTTTGATGCCTCCGCGCCGATTGGCATGATTGCGCCAGCCAGCGCCATCGGCCATCCCGCCTCCGGGCGCATTGCCCTCAGCGTAAACGGCGAACTCCGGCAGGAGGGCGATCTGGCCGATCAGATCTGGCCGGTGCCGGATATCATCGCGACACTTTCCCGCTTCGTCGCTCTGGCGCCGGGCGACCTTATCTTCACCGGCACGCCCAAGGGCGTGAACGCCGTTGCAAAAGGGCAGGTTCTGGAAGGCGAGATAAGCGGGGTCGGCACGCTCAGAACCCGAGTGGTGTAAGCCCTATTCCACAGTCACGGATTTCGCGAGGTTGCGCGGCTGGTCCACATCCGTGCCCTTCATCACCGCCACATGGTAGGCCAGCATCTGCACCGGAATGGCGTGCAGAATGGGCGCGGCGAACGGGTCGATGCCTGGCAGCAGAATGGTTTCCGCCGCGATCGGCGCCAGCTTGGAAGCGCCTTCCTCGTCTGAGAACACCACGATCTGCCCGCCGCGCGCCGCGGCTTCCTGCAAATTCGAGGCGGTTTTCTCGAACAACGGACCTGAGGGGCAAATGGCGATGACCGGCACGCTCTTGTCGATCAACGCGATCGGCCCGTGCTTCATCTCGCCCGCCGCATAACCCTCGGCATGAATATAGGAGATTTCCTTCAGCTTCAGCGCGCCTTCCAGGGCAATGGGGAAACAACCCCCGCGCCCCAGATACAGCACGTCCCGCGCCTCAGCGATGCGCGCCGCCAGCTTGCGGATGGGCGCATCATTTCCCAGAATTTCCGCCGCTTTGGCCGGCACTTCCAGCAAGCTGGCGGCCAGCCTGGCAATCTCGGCTTCGCTTCTCGTGCCCTTGGCCCGGGCCAGCGCCAGGGTAAACACAGCAAGGGTGGCGAGCTGCGCGGTAAATGCCTTGGTGCTCGCCACGCCGATCTCCGGCCCCGCGATGGTTTCCAGAATGGCGTGGCTTTCTCGCGCCATGGTGCTTTCCGGCACGTTCAGCACGGAGAGTATTTGCTGCCCTTCCGCCTTCATGTAACGCAACGCCGCCAGCGTGTCCGCTGTCTCACCGCTCTGGCTCACCAGCAGGCCCAGCCCACCCGCTTCCATGGGTGGAGCACGGTAACGGAACTCACTTGCCACATCGGCTTCCACCGGCACGCGTGCCAGGTTCTCCAGCCAGAATTTAGCGGTAAGCCCGGCATAGAAGGCGGAGCCGCAAGCGCTCATGGTGATGCGGCTGATGCCAGCCAGGTCGAAGGGCAAAGCAGGCAAACGCGGCGCCTCGTTTTCCATCATGCGGTGCAGCACATCGCCGATCACCACCGGGTGCTCGTGCAGCTCTTTCTCCATGAAATGCCGGAAATTGCCCTTGCCAATGGCGGCACCAGTTAAGGCAGTCAGCTTTTTCTGGCGCAGGATCACAGCACCGGTGGTATCGTAAAAAACCGCGTTTTTGTCGGTTACGACAACCCAGTCGCCATCTTCCAGATAGGCGATCTCGCGGGTGAGCGGGGCCAGGGCCAAAGCATCCGAGCCAAGGTACATCTCCTCCGCCCCGAACCCCACTGCCAAAGGCGCGCCGCGCTGCGCGCCGATCATCAGCGCCTGATGCCCGGCGAAAACCAGTGCCAGCGCATAGGCGCCTTCGAGCCGGGCGAAGGCCTGGCTCGCGGCTTCAACCGGTTCCAGCCCTTGTTGCAGCAAATAATCTACCAGCAGCGCCACAACCTCGGTATCCGTCTCGGTGGAGAAGCTTTGCCCCTTGGCCTCCAGCTCGGCCCGCAGTGCCTGATGGTTCTCGATGATGCCATTATGCACCACGGCCACCCGGGTGGTGGCATGCGGGTGGGCGTTGCCAACCGTCGGCGCGCCATGCGTCGCCCAGCGCGTATGGCCGATGCCCGTGGTGCCGGAAAGTGGCTCCGCTTGCAGCACGGCGGCCAGGTTCTTCAACTTGCCCTCGGCCCGGCGCCGGTCGATATGCCCGTTCACCAGCGTTGCGATGCCGGCGGAATCATAGCCCCGGTATTCCAGGCGTTGCAGCCCCCCCAGCAGCAGCGGTGCCGCATCTGAATGGCCCACAACCCCTACGATTCCGCACATCTGCCCTATTCTCCATGATCTCGCATCTGCGGTAGCTCTCACACTGGCTATGTGTCAAAGGACTGGAGATTCAATTATTACGACGGAGTGTTTCATGCGCGCGGTGATCTTCGACCTGGATGGCACGTTGATAGACGCGGCGCCGGACATCACGTCGAAGCTCAATGCCGTTCTGGGGGCGGATGGCCTTACCCCGCTTACTTTGCCGGAAGTTCACATGATGATCGGCGATGGAGCCAAAATATTGTTGGCACGTGCATTTGCCGCGCGCGGTGGCGTGGCGCAGCCTCGGCACATAGACCATTTCATGGATATTTACGGAAAAAATCCGGTTGTTGATACGGTGATTTATGATGGCATTCTGCCTACCCTGGAAGTTTTGCGCGCGCAGGGCCGCCGGCTTGGCATCTGCACCAACAAGCCCATGCACGCCACGCGTGAGGTGCTGGATGCGCTGAAGCTTACCCGTTTCTTCGGTGCCGTGGTGGGCGGGGACGCTACCCCCTACCGCAAGCCAGACCCGCGCCACCTGGCCGCCGTGCTCTCTGAACTGGAAGTGACCGACGCGATCATGGTCGGGGATCACGCCAACGACATGAAAGCCGCTGCGAGCCTCAAGCTACCGGCCGTTTTTTGCGCCTGGGGCTATGGCGAGGGCGTGGGCGACGCCCGGGCCGAGAGCCCCGCCGAATTACCTGAAATTATCGCCGCGTTGGGCTAGACACGCAGCGCAACTTTGCGTAACGCGCGCTTGACGATGCCGCCCTTATAGCCCATTTGAGGAAACAGGACTAATTCAGTCCTTTTAAGGGTGCGTTATGCTGAAACTTTCACGCCTGACCGATTATGCGGTTGCCGCGCTGGTTCGCCTGGGCATGGCGGATGGGGTTGAGACCTCACCCGGCATCGCGGCTGGAATCGGCGTGCCGGAACCTACGGTTGCCAAGGTGTTGAAGGCATTGGCCGGGCACGGGCTGGTTATCTCCACACGCGGCGCGCGCGGGGGTTACCGGCTGGGCAAGCCCTTATCCGCCATCGCCGTATCGGAGGTGATTGTCGCCATCGACGGCCCCATCGCGCTCACCTCCTGCGTGGAGGGCACCGGCATCACCTGCGAAAGCCTGTCGCTCTGCCCCGTGGCCGGGCGGTGGGACCCGGTGAACGAGGCCATACGCAGCGCGCTTTCTCATATTTCCCTGGCCGATATGGCGGCGGCTTCCGTGCCGCCTGCCTTTCGAATTCCGGCCCCGACGATCAACGAGGTTGCCTGAACCATGTCCATGACTACCGAAGCCACGATCAATGAACTGGCGGCCCAAAAGTATAAATATGGGTTCACCACCGATATCGAGATGGAGGAGTTCCCGAAGGGACTTTCGACCGACATTGTAAGGCTTATTTCCGCCAAAAAAGGCGAGCCGGAATGGCTGCTGGAATGGCGGCTGAAAGCCTATGCGGCTTGGCTGAAGATGGAGGAGCCTGAATGGGCGCGCATCCATCACCCTCCCATCGACTATGACGCGCTTTATTACTACGCCGCCCCGGCGAAGGCGATGCCGAAATCGCTGGACGAGGTGGACCCCGAGCTTCTGAAAACCTACGAGAAGCTGGGTATTCCGCTAAATGAGCGCGCGGCGCTGGCCGGCGTTGCGGTGGATGCGGTGTTCGATTCCGTCTCCGTCGCCACCACCTTCCGCGAGACCTTGGGCAAAGCGGGCGTGATTTTCTGCCCTATCTCCGAGGCTGTGCGCGAACACCCGGAGCTTGTACGAAAATATCTCGGCTCCGTGGTGCCCGCGGGCGATAATTACTTTGCGGCTCTTAATTCCGCCGTGTTTTCAGATGGCAGCTTCGTATTCATCCCCAAGGGCGTGCGCTGCCCGATGGAGCTTTCCACCTATTTCCGCATCAACGCCCGCAACACCGGGCAGTTTGAGCGCACGCTGATTATCGCGGAGGAGGGCGCTTCGGTTTCCTATCTCGAAGGCTGCACCGCGCCGATGCGAGATGAAAATCAGCTCCACGCCGCGGTGGTGGAACTGGTGGCGCTGGACGAGGCGAAGATCAAATATTCCACCGTGCAGAACTGGTACCCCGGCGATGCAGATGGCAAGGGCGGGATCTATAATTTTGTTACCAAGCGCGGCGCCTGCCGTGGCCGGAACTCCAAAATCTCCTGGACCCAGGTTGAAACCGGCTCCGCGATCACCTGGAAATATCCATCTTGCATCCTGCAGGGCGAAGGTTCGGTAGGTGAGTTTTATTCCGTCGCCCTGACGAATAATCGCCAGCAGGCCGATACTGGCACCAAGATGATCCATATCGGCAAGAACACGTCGAGCACGATTATCTCGAAGGGTATCTCCGCCGGACACTCCAACAACACCTATCGTGGGCTGGTGAAGATCATGCCGGGCGCATCCGGTGCTCGCAATTTCACCCAGTGCGATTCGCTGCTCATCGGCGACCAGTGCGGCGCGCATACGGTGCCATATATCGAAAACCGCAATGCCTCGGCCAAGGTGGAGCATGAAGCCACCACCTCCAAAATCGCCGAGGATCAGCTTTTCTACTGCCGCTCCCGTGGTCTTTCCGAGGAAGACGCGGTGGGCCTCATCGTTAATGGCTTCTGCAAGGACGTGCTGAAGGAATTGCCGATGGAATTCGCCGTCGAGGCACAAAAACTACTCGCTGTTTCTTTGGAAGGCTCTGTTGGCTGATGCTTGAGATCAAGAATTTGCATGCGCGTATCGGCGATGCGGAAATCCTGAAAGGTGTAACGCTCACCATCCCCGATGGTGAAATCCATGCCATCATGGGCCCGAACGGCGCGGGTAAATCCACCCTGTCCTACGTTCTCTCCGGCCGTGATGGCTATGAGGTGACAGAGGGCGAAGTGCTGTTCAATGGCGAGAACATTCTGGAGATGGAGCCGGAAGACCGTGCCGCCGCCGGCATGTTCCTGGCTTTCCAATACCCGGTGGAACTGCCCGGCGTTGGCAATGCTAACTTTCTCCGCACCTCGCTGAATGCCATCCGCCGCAAGCGCGGTGAGGAGGAACTGGATGCCGTTGCTTTCCTGAAGCTCGCCCGTGGCGCCGTGAAGCAACTGGCGATGAAAGAGGATTTCCTGAAGCGCAACGTGAATGTCGGCTTTTCCGGCGGTGAGAAGAAGCGCAACGAGATGCTGCAAATGGCTATCCTGAAGCCGCACCTCGCCATTTTGGACGAGACGGATTCCGGCCTCGATATCGACGCGCTGAAGATTGTAGCGGAAGGCGTGAATACCCTTCGCGATGAAAAATTCTCCGCCCTGGTCATCACCCATTACCAGCGCCTGCTGGATTATATCGTGCCGGATATGGTGCATGTTCTGGCGGGCGGCAAAATCGTGCGTTCGGGCCCGGCCTCTCTGGCGCAGGAGCTGGAAGCCAGCGGCTATGCCGGGCTGGAAGCCGCCTGACCATGAATGCTCTGCCCACCCGCAAGCTGGAAGCCTGGCGCTATACCGATCTACGCCCGCTTTCCGCCATCAGCTTCGGCACCCCGCCGGTGGCGGCAACCGCACCGGATCTGCCAGATCTGCCGTTTCCGCGCCTGGTGTTTCTCAACGGCGCGTTGAACTCGGCCCTTTCCACCGGCTTTACGCATGCCAAGCCCTTCGCGCCGTTCGCGGTGCGGGGCACACAGCCCATGGCGCTCATCAATGCCGAACATGCAGGTGAGGGCATTAATATCGAAATTCCCGCTGGGCAGGATGCCGGGGAATTGCTATTGGTTTCCCAGGCTTCCGGTACGGCGCCCTTCGCGTTTCACCCGCGCCACCGCGTGAAGCTGGGCCAAGGGGCAAAGCTCACGCTCATCGAGCTTGATAAAGGCGAAGGCACCTACTGGCAGAACGCGATGTTTGAGGTTGAAGTGGGGCAGGGGGCGAAGTTCCAGCATTTCCGCTTGCAACAGGAAAGCACGGACGCCTTCAACACCACCAGCATCCATGCGGACATTGCTGGCGATGCCGCCTACGAGCATTTTAGCCTCACGCTGGGTTCCAAGATTTCCCGCACGGAGATTGAGGCCAACCTGCTGGGCCAGAATGCGCTGGCGCACCTGAATGCCGCACAGCTTCTGGGTGGCACCCAGCATGGGGATTTCACCACCATCATCCGCCACAAGGCCCCCAACTGCCCTTCGCGCCAGACGGTGAAATCCGTTCTCGCTGGGCGTGCGCGCGGCGTGTTTCAGGGCAAGATCGAGGTGGACCAGATTGCCCAGAAGACCGACGGCTACCAGATGAGCCAGGCGCTGCTGCTCTCACCGGATGCGGAGATGGACATCAAACCCGAGCTGCAAATTTTCGCGGACGATGTGAAATGCTCGCACGGCGCCACCATCGGCGCGCTGGATGAGGAGCAGGTGTTCTATCTGCGCTCGCGCGGAATCCCCGAGGCGGATGCACGGCAAATCCTCATCCGCGCCTTTCTTGAGGAGGCTTTGGAGCCCGTCACGCACGACGCTTCCAAGGCGCTGTTTGAGGAGGTTCTGGAAAGCTGGTGGGGCCGGCAATGAGCACTACGCTGCTACCTCTGGATGTTCATGCCATCCGTCAGGATTTCCCCATCCTGTCCCAGAAAGTGCATGGCAAGCCCTTCGTGTTTCTGGATTCCGGTGCCTCCGCGCAGAAGCCGAAACAGGTGATCGAGGCCATGCGCTTCGTGATGGAGGAGCAATATGCCAATGTCCATCGAGGCCTGCATTACATGTCCGAAAAAGCCTCGGATGCGTATGAAAATGTGCGCGACAAGGTGGCGGAGCTTCTGAACGCGGCGAGTCGGGAAGAGATTGTCTTCACCCGTAATGCCACTGAAAGCATCAATCTCGTTGCTTACACCTGGGGCCGCACTGCGTTGCAGCCGGGGGATGCCGTTGCGGTTTCCGAAATGGAACATCACGCCAACCTCGTCCCCTGGCAGATGCTGCGCGACGCCCATGGCACCGAGCTGCGGATCGTCAAGATCACTGATTCCGGCGAACTGGACTGGAACTCTCTTGAGAAGGTCTTCGCCGACGGCAAGGTGAAGCTGATGGCGCTCACCCATATGTCCAACGTGCTGGGCACCTACACGCCGGTTGAGCGTCTGGCAAAGTTTGCGCACGAACGCGGGGCGAAGATTTTGCTGGATGGCGCCCAGGCCGTTGTTCACCGCGCTGTGGATGTGCAGGCCATTGACGCTGATTTCTACGTGTTCTCCGGCCATAAGCTCTACGGCCCAACCGGCATCGGCGTGCTCTACGCCAAGGCCGAAATTCTGGAAGCCATGCCGCCTTTCCTGGGTGGCGGGGACATGATCTCCAGCGTGACATACGAAAAATCCACCTGGGCCAAACCACCCCACCGTTTCGAGGCTGGTACCCCCGCCATCATCGAAACCATCGGGCTTGGTGCGGCCATCGATTATGTCCGCGCCATCGGCTTCGAAGCCATCGCGGCGCATGAGCAGCATCTCACGGAACATGCGCTCGCCACGCTCAGCCAGATCGAAGGCCTGCGCATCCTGGGTTCCGCGCAGGACCGCGGCGGCGTGTTCTCCTTCGTGATGAAGGATGCCCACGCGCACGACATCGCCACGCTGCTGGACCGCCAGGGCATTGCCGTGCGCGCTGGTCACCATTGCGCGGAACCGCTTATGGGCCGCCTCGGCGTTTCCAGCACCGCGCGCGCCACCTTTGGCCTTTACAACCTGCCGGAGGAAATTGACGCGCTGGCAACCGGGCTTGAAAGGGTGCGGAAGATTTTCGCATGAGTGAGGCGCTTTACCAATCCATCGTGCTTGAACGTGCTCGCCACCCGCATTTCGCGGGCCGTCCGGCCGTGTTCAACGCCGAGGGGCAAAGTGAAAACCGTATGTGCGGCGACAAGATCAGCGTTTTTCTCAACGGCACGCATCTGCGGCATGAGGCGCAGGGCTGCGCCATCCTTGCCGCCAGCGCGGAGCTGATGTGCGAGGCGGCCATCAGCAAATCCGCTGATGAAATCGCCATATTGTCAGACAAGTTCGAACGTTTAGTGCAAACGGGCGAACAAAACCCGGAATTGGGAGACCTGAATGCGCTTGCAGGCATTGCGCAATATCCTTCCCGCGTTCGGTGCGCGACGCTCCCATGGAGCGCCCTCCGAGATGCCATTACCAGAGCCGGAAGCACAGGAGGCGCTGTCAATGGCTGAGATTAAACCCGAGCTGGAGCAGATGCAGCCAGTAACAAGTTGGACGCCCGATGGCGAAACCGCGCCGCGCGTTTCTGAGGAAGCTGTGATTGGCGCAATCTGCACGGTGTACGACCCCGAAATCCCGGTGAATATTTATGAACTCGGCCTGATCTATGCGATCGAGATCGCCGAGACCGGCGATGTGAAGGTTGAAATGACACTCACCGCCCCCGGCTGCCCCTCCGCACAGGAGCTGCCGGAGATGGTCCGCGGCGCCATCGCCCAGATCGACGGCGTGGGCGACATAACAGTCGATACCGTTTGGGACCCGCCATGGGACCAGAGCCGCATGAGCGAGGAAGCCCGCCTTTCTCTGAATATGTTTTGAGGTAAGATCATGGATGTTACACACATCGCCGCACCCAAGAAACGTGAACTCCCGCCGTTGATGACCCTCACGGATGTCGCTGCGGCGCGCCTGCGCCAGCTTTATGCGCGTGGCGAGGAGGGCAAGCTGTTGCGTATTTCCGTCGGCACCAAGGGGTGCTCCGGGATGTCTTACGAGATGAGCTGGGTGGAGGAGCCAAGCCCCACCGATGAAATCGTGAAGTCCCAGGATCTTACAGTGCTGGTGGACCGCAAGGCTACTTTGTTTCTCATCGGCACGGTAATGGACTACCGGGAGGATAAGCTAACTCGTGGCTTTACTTTCGAAAACCCAAACGAGAAAGGCCGCTGTGGCTGCGGCGAGAGTTTCCACGTTTAATCGTTAAGCCACCAGCACCACGCTCACCGGCACGTGGTCGCTTGGTTGGGTTTTAGCGCGCTCATCCTTGTGGATGGTCACGCTCTCCAGCCGTTCTGCCAGCCGGGGCGAGAGTAGTGCGTGGTCTATCCGCAGGCCGGAATTGCGGTCCCATGCGCCCGCCTGGTAATCCCAGAAAGTATAGATTGTTTCTTTCGGGTGCAGAGCGCGCACCGCCTCCGTCAGCCCGGTATGCAGCAGCGCGTGAAACGCCGCGCGGGTTTCCGGGCGGATCAGCGCGTCATTCGCGGGCAGGGCGCGGGGTGCGAAATCAGCGTCTGTCGGGCACACATTATAATCCCCGGCCAGGATGAAATCCTCATCCACTGCCATCATCGCCGCCGCGTGTTCGCGCAACGCCGCCATCCAGTGCAGCTTGTACTGGTAGCCTGCATCGGCGCCGGAATTGCCGTTGGGCAGATACAGCCCGCCAATCTTCATCCCTCTCGCCTTCACCTCCACGAAGCGTGCATGGGAATCTTCCTCATACATACCAGGCAGACGCCTGTGCGTTACTTCCGCGCCGCCTTTATGCAGGATAGCGACGCCGTTATATGATTTCTGCCCCACAACGGCCGCCTCGTAACCCAGCGCCGAGAACGCCATGGCAGGGAATTGATGCGCCTCGCATTTGATTTCTTGCAGCAGCAGAAAATCCGGCTGCTCGCGCGCCAGAAAATCCGCCACATGCGCCTCGCGCGTGCGGACGGAGTTTACGTTCCACGTGGTGATTTTAATCAACGGAAAAGGACGTGCCGCAGCCGCAGGAAGAGGTGGCGTTCGGGTTTTTCACCAGAAAATGCGCACCCATCAGCGAGTCATTAAAATCCAGCTCCGCCCCGCTCAGAAAATCCAGGCTCACCGGGTCCACGAACACAATGGCGCCGCCGCGTTCCAGCACGATGTCGTCCTGGGCCTTGGTGTCCGTCAGGTCGAATTTATATTGCAGCCCGGAACAGCCGCCAGCCAGCACTTCCACCCGCAATGCCTTCGCGGCAGGGTCGTCGGCCAGAATTTCGGCCACCCTGGCGGCGGCTGCGGCGGAAAGGGCAAAAGGGGCAATCACATCGCTCATGCGCCATATATAGCGCGCCGGGGCCTTGGAGGTAAGGCCAAGCAGGGGTAAAGCCCTGCCCATGATGAAAGCCCCCTATGCCGTGCAGGAAGAGCAAACGCGCGGGCGCATGTATGAGCAAGCCCGCTCGGACGACCGCAGCCCCTACCAGCGCGACCGTGACCGCGTTGTCCACTGTTCGGCCTTCCGCAAGCTGCAATATAAAACCCAGGTGTTCATCAACCGGGAGGGTGATTTTTACCGCACGCGGCTGACGCATAGCCTGGAAGTGGCACAGATTGCCCGCGCCATCGCCCGCGCTTTGGGTTTCGATGAAGACCTAACTGAGTGCCTGGCTTTGGCGCATGACCTTGGCCACCCGCCCTTCGGCCATGCGGGCGAGAAAGGGCTGGACGAGGCGCTGAGGGATTTCGGCGGGTTCGACCATAACGATCAGAGCTTTCGCGTGGTGACACTGCTGGAGCAACGTTATGCGGCGTTTGACGGGCTGAACCTTACCTGGGAGAGCCTGGAAGGGCTGGCCAAACATAACGGCCCGTTGAAAAATCCGCCGCCGACCATCGCCGCTTTCAATGCAAATTTATCCCTGGACCTCTCCCGCCAGACATCCGGCGAGGCGCAGATCGCAGCCTTTTCGGACGATATTGCCTATAACACGCATGACCTGGACGATGGTTTGCGCGCGGGGCTGTTCAGCTTCGAGGATATTCTGCCGCTCCCCGTTATCGGCGACCTGATCCGGGAAGCCCGGAAGCTAACAGACCAGCCACATCGCATCCGCGCTGAGCTGAGCCGCCGGGTGATCAACTGCCTGGTGCATGACGCCCTGGCCGAGAGCGCCCGCCGCCTGGCTGCTCTGGCTCCGCGATCCGCCGTGGATATCCGTGCCGCCGCCGGCCCGGTCATCGGCTTTTCTGAAGAAATCCGGGTGGTGAATATCGAGCTGAAACGTTTCTTGATGGCGCGGATGTACCGACATTGGAAGCTGAACCGCATGAACCATAAATGCATGAACGTGACGCGCACTTTGGGCAGCCTGCTGCTGCACAAGCCGGACCTGCTGCCGGATGACTGGCGCGAGCGGGCAGGCAGGGGTGAAACGCCGGAGGCCGCCGCCACGGTGCGTGATTATGTGGCCGGCATGACCGACCGTTACGCTTTGGATGAATTTTCCCGTTTGACCGATCCGTCGGTCCCCGCTTGAGAGATAAGATGCAAGACGAAAATCTGTTTGCCGCCATGCGTGGCGAGGTTCTGACCGCCCTGGAAGCTTTGGCCCCAGGCCTGGCGCCGGAAATTCTGGCCCGCGTGGAAGTGACGCCGACCAAAGACCCCGCCCATGGGGATATGGCGACAAATGCAGCCATGATTGCCGCCAAGCCGGCGGGCAAGAACCCGCGCGAGCTGGCCGCCGGGCTGGTGGAGGCGTTGAACGGGCGCTCAGGCATCGCCAAGGCCGAGGCGGCGGGGCCGGGCTTTGTGAACCTCACCCTTTCGCCTTCTTTGCTGCTGGCGCAGTTGCCTGTGGTCCTTGCCGCCCAGGAGGCTTACGGCCGGGGCGCCTCCCGGGGCCACAAGATCAATGTTGAGTATGTTTCGGCCAACCCCACCGGGCCGCTGCATGTGGGCCATTGCCGTGGGGCCGTGGTGGGCGACGCCCTGGCCAACCTGCTCACCAAGGCGGGTTACGACGTTACCAAGGAATATTACATCAACGATGCCGGGGCGCAGGTGCTGGCCTTGGCCCGCTCCGTCTATGTCCGTTACCTGGAAGCGCTGAAGCTCTCGCCGGAAGCCTATATCGAAACCGTGCCCGGCGGCATGCAATATGGCGGGGCGTATCTCATTCCCATCGGCGCGGCGCTGGTTGAAAAATACTGCGATGAATTTGCCGAAACCCCGGAGGCCAAATGGCTGGATTTGTTCCGGGATTTCGCCATCGACCACATGATGGCCATGATCCGCGAAGACCTTGCCGCGCTGGGCGTGCGGCATGATGTGTTTTCCTCAGAGCGCAGCCTGGTCGAGAATGGCGGGGTGGAGCGCGGCTTGAACACGCTGCGCGAGAAAGGGCTGATCTATCGCGGCATTCTGGAACCGCCCAAGGGCAAGACGCCAGAGGATTGGGAACCCCGCGAGCAGGAACTTTTCCGCTCCACCGAATATGGGGACGATGTGGACCGCCCCGTCTCCAAATCCGACGGCTCATACACCTATTTTGCCAACGACATCGCTTACCATAACGACAAGATCATCCGCGGCCCGAAAGCAGACTTGATCGATGTTCTGGGTGCGGACCACGGCGGCTATGTGAAGCGCATGCAGGCGGCGGTGAAGGCGCTTTCTGGCGGGCGGCTGGATGTGGTGCTCTGCCAGATCGTCAAGGTGATGAAGGACGGCGAGCCGGTTAAAATGTCCAAGCGTGCCGGCACATTCGTGGAGTTGCGGGACCTGATCGACGAGGTTGGACCGGATGCGGTGCGCTTCCTGATTTTGATGCGCAAGGCCGACGCGCAGATGGATTTCGACCTTAACGCCGCATTGGCGCAGACCCGCGAGAACCCGGTGTTTTACGTGCAATATGCCCATGCACGCTGCCGCTCTGTGCTGCGCGCGGCCCCCGGGCCCACGGCCGAGGCGGATTTTTCCACCCTCACGGCACCAGAGGAAATGGCCTTGCTGCGCCGCCTCATCACCTGGCCGCGTTTGGTGGAACAGGCGGCCGAGGCACGCGAGCCCCACCGCGTGGCCTTCTTTCTTTACGACCTTGCCTCGGATTTTCATGCTCTCTGGAACGCAGGGCGGGACAATGCCGCGCTTCGCTTTCTGCAGGAGTGTAAGCCAGAAGAAACTAAGGCGCGCATCGGGCTTGTGGCGGCCACCGCCATCGTGCTTCGTTCTGGCCTTGCCGTGCTGGGTGTAAGCCCGGTTGAGGAAATGAGGTAAGACTTGCAGGAGGAAGACGACGATTTCCTGTACCGTCCGCACCGCGCCAAGGGGCAGCGGGTGGACCCTGCGATCCAGCGCATGGCCATCGCGGCGGGTGGCGTGTCGGTGCTGGTTATTCTCGTCGCCTGGGCGTGGAGTGGCATCCATCCATATACCTTTGGTCCGCCACCGGTGATCGACCCTCCCGCCACGCCCCTGCGCGTGGTTCCGGCTGACCCTGGAGGAATGGTGGTGCCGGGGGCGAATGTCCCCATCATGTCCGGAGATATGGATGCTGGTGGCGCGCCGCATCTGGCACCGGCCACGCAGGTGCCAGATATCGCGGCATTAAACCAGGCAGCCGGGCTTAATCAGCAGACCCAAACGGTATCGGCGGCGCAGACGGTCACTCCTCCACCCCCGGCCGCGCCTTCCGCGGCTTCAGACGAACCCAAAAGCGTTGTTCCGGCTTCCTCTCAAGTGCCCCGGCCTGGTTCCATCGCAACCAGTGCCGCCGCCGCGAAAAGCATGACCGCCGTGCAGCTTGCCGCTACCAGCACCGAAGACGGTGTGTTGGCCATTTGGGTGCAGCTTCAGCAGAAATTCCCGGATGTGATGAACGGCCGGCAACCCGAGATTATACCGGCAATTGTAAATGGCCAAAGCATCTGGCGGTTGCGGGTTGGCGGGTTTGCCTCGGCCGATGCCGCAAAGAGTTTTTGCGATGACCTGACTTCCAAAGGCGCGGCATGCACCGTGGCGGCATTTTGAAGCCGGTTATTTTAGGCGTTTCCGGGCCGGTGCTAACGCCACA
>JAGXAO010000163.1 GCA_018971565.1 Rhodospirillales bacterium | reverse complement strand
AATCTGCTTCAACTGGGCGGCGTAATCGTCGAGGTCGAACTTGCCCTTCGCCATCTTCTTGGCGAGCTTCTCGGCCTCAACCTTGTCGATCGTCTCAGCGGCCTTCTCCACCAGCCCGACGATATCGCCCATGCCCAGAATCCGCCCGGCGATCCGCTCCGGGTTGAATTCATCCAGCGCATCCAGCTTCTCGCCCTGGCCGATCAGCTTAATCGGCGCGCCGGTGACAGCCCGCATGGAAAGGGCCGCACCACCCCGCGCATCGCCATCCAGACGTGTGAGCACGATACCAGTAATCTGCACGGCCTCGTTAAAGGCGGTGGCGGTGGTCACCGCGTCCTGGCCGGTCATCGCGTCCACCACCAGCAGCGTTTCCACCGGGTTCACGGAGGCACGGATGGATTTTACCTCTTCCATCAACGCCAGATCGATGGAAAGCCGCCCGGCTGTATCCAGAATCACAACGTCATAAGATTCGCGCCGCGCCGTATCCATCGCCCGCTTGGCGATCTGCAGCGGCGTCTGCCCGGGAATAATCGGCAGGCTGCCCACTTCGGCACGCTGCGCCAGCTGCTCCAGCTGCAACTGCGCGGCGGGGCGCTGGGTATCCAGGCTCGCCAGCAGCACTTTCTTGCGCTCGCGGTTCTTAAGCCGCAGGGCGATCTTGCCGGAGGTCGTGGTCTTGCCCGAGCCCTGCAAACCCACCATCAAAATCGGCAGCGGGGCAGGGGCCAGCATATTCAGCGGCACCGTCATGCCGCCCAGCGCCTCAATCAGCGCGTCATTAACAATCTTCACCACCATCTGGCCGGGGGTGACGGAGCGCAGCACTTCCGCGCCCACCGCCTTCTCCCGCACCGTGGCGACGAAATCCTTCACCACCGGCAGCGCCACGTCGGCATCCAGCAGCGCCAGGCGGATTTCCCTCAGCGCATCATTTACGTCGGATTCCGACAGCGCCCCGCGGCGGCGGAGCCTATCGAAAATATCCCCGAATTTGCCCGACAAGGTGTCGAACATGCTGCCACTCTCCAAACAACGCAAAACGCGCCGTGGTGCGAACCCTCGCAGCACGGCGGTTTAATCTGGGGCAGGCAATGGCCCCCTCAGGCCTTCAAGTCAAGGGCTTTCGCTCTTATCCGCTCTGGCGAGGCGCCAAACCAGCGGCGGCAGGCGCGGGAGAAGGGGCTCAGCTCCGCATAGCCCAATAGCTGCGCGATGCCAGAGATAGAGAGATGCGGCTGCTTCAGGTAGCTCTCCGCCAGCGCCCGCCGCACATCCTGCACCGCCTCTGCATAGGTTAGCCCCATATCGTTCAGGCGGCGCTGCAGGGTCCAGCGCGCCAGGCCCAGCGCATCCGCCACATCCAAAATCGACGGTGAACCATCCGGCAGGCGGGAGCGTATTTCCGCCCGCACCCTGGCCCCCAGCGGCACGCGGCCATGGGGCAGGCGGCGGCGATAGGCTTCCGCCGCCAGCCTGGCGAACCGCCCGGCATCCGCCCCCTTCATCCGGCGGGAAAGATCGCCGGGAGCGAAAATAATGGCGTTGGTGCGCTGGCCGAAAAACACCGGCGCGCCGAACACCGCCTCATGCGTGGCGCAATCATCCGGCTCCGGGTGCTCAAAATGCACCTCAACCGGGCGGAAACCCGGCCCATACGCCTCCCGCAGCAGGTTCTGGAACATGGCGATGGTCAGTTCCGCATCCTGCCGGCGCTCGAAAATCCGCCAGTCCAATATCCGGTATTCCAGCCGCAGCAGTCCCGCTTCCTCCACCAGCCTGGCCTCGCTCGCCTCCTGGTGCAGGGGGAATAAATCGGTAAATTGCCGCAACGCGGTGCCGATGCTGGGCGCCGCCAGTGCGATATCCCCCACCAGCCCGTGGGATGAGGCCGGGAAGGAGCGCCCGTAAATCAGCCCGAAATC
>JAGXAO010000077.1 GCA_018971565.1 Rhodospirillales bacterium | reverse complement strand
GCGATGCCGAGCACAACCAGCACCGCCGGGCGGCGGCGCAACCCCCACCCAGCGGCACATAGGGCTATGAGCAGCAGAAAATCGATGATCCAGGCCAGGCCAGGCACAGCGTGGTGGTTCAGGAACCGGTAGGAAACCCAGTCCGCCACATGCATGAAATAAACCGAGCCAAAATTATACCACACCCGCGCGGCATCCAGCGGCGGAATCCAGCCCAGGCTGTGAGAGACCGATTGCGTCTGAAAATGCAGCAGCAGCGCGTAAAACGGGGCCGTGAGCACCAGTATGGCCAGATCCGCCAGCAGCACGTTGCGCAAGAACCCCCTCCGCGCCTGCATGAAAGGCAGCAGCGCGGCAAAAATAAGATTTGCGGCCAGCAGCCAGGGCAGCCCATCCCCCAGCACATCCAGCGCTGCAGCGGTTCCCAGCACAAAGCACAACCAGCCTGCTTTTGCCGCCTTAAGCTCCCGCCCCGCGGCGGGCAGGTCCTGCGCCAATACGGCTACGCCATACAGCGCCACCAGAATCAGCATCATAACAAGAGTGTAAGACCGCGCCTCCTGCGCGAAAGCCACCACGGTGGGTGAAAGGCCCAGAATCAACGCCGCCAGCACACCCGCCAGCCGCCCGGCGATTCGCGTTGCGATCATGAACACCAGCATCACCGCGATAGCACCGAACACGGCCGAAGGCAGACGCAACCAAAATTGCGGATGCGCCAGATGGGTAAACGGCGAGAGCATTAAAAAAAAGCTAGGCATATGATGGTTCTGGAAGGAATCCAGCATCAGCGCAGCAGGCTTCAGCGACGCCCGTTGAAGGGTTAATACCTCATCCAGCCAGAAAGGGCGGGAGCCGAGATCAAGCAACCGGGGCAGCAGCGCCAGCACAAAAACGCCAAATGGCCAGGTTAAGCCGGCCACGCGAGAAGCACTTGCCGGCAAGCTGGCTGTTTTGGGCTGGGTATCAGGCATAATTGAAATGCTCACGCGCTAACCTGGGTTTGTATTTGCAGTTGCGATTCAGGAACCTCCTCGGGCCGCCAATCCCGGAAGAACGCGCGGCCAATGGCTCCAGCAAGCTCCTGCAGATGGACCTGCACGACATCCAGATATTCATGCAGACCCGTGGCGAGAATATGGCTGAGTGGTTTTTCCACCAATAGCTCGCGCAGCATTTCCGCCCGCTCTGTTGCCTCTTCTCCGGCGCCGAGACCGAAATGGCGGCGCAAATCATCAAGGTGAGTTTCAATCCGGCGCACACAATGTAACGCGGCGCGCGGGCTGGCGGGGTCACGCAGCAGAAAATGCACAACATCCTCCGGCGAAAATTGCGCGCGGGAGAGGCGCTTGAACGCGTGATACCCCGCCGCTGCCCGCAGAATCACGTTCCATTGGGTTAACTCAGCCACGCGCTTTTCCTCCCGCCCCGGCGGCAGAATGGCTGTGTATTTTATGTCCAGCATGCGCGTGGTCTGGTCCGCGCGCTCTATCAGCCGGCCCAGTTCGTAAAAATACCAGCCTTGGTCGCGGTAGAGCGTACCCTGCGTGATGCCGGTATGGGCCTGCACGCCCTCCTTTATCTTCGTGCACAGGCGCGAGAGCGCGTCGCCCTCCAGGTCCTCTGGTATAATGCGGCTGACAAAACGGTGAAACATGTTGATCTGCCGCCACATCTCTGTGCTCATCAGCGGCCGCAGGGTGCGCGCATTGGTCCGCGCCCCTTCCAGGCTTCCCGGCACGGAGGTTGGGTTGCCTTTATCCAGCAGATAGAAGCGCTTCACATGCGTGGCCTCGAACGAGAACCCACGCTCGCGGAAGGTCGTCTCATCGGAATTGATGCGGATGAGCCCCTGCCACGCCTCGGCCTCGAAGCCAGGGCTTTCGAAACTCTGCGTCACGTCGATCAATCGGGCCAGATTTTCCACCCGTTCCAGGTAACGGGCCATCCAGAACAACCCCTCGGCGTCACGGGCCAGCAAGCCGGGGTCGCGGATCATGCCGCATCTCCTTCGCCGAAATCCCTGGCCAGCACCCATGTATCCTTCGAGCCACCCCCCTGGGAAGAATTCACGATCAGTGAGCCGCGCTTCATCGCCACGCGCGAAAGCCCGCCGGGCAGCACCCAGCTATCCTTACCGGTAACGATGAAGGGCCGCAGGTCCAGATGCCGAGGGCCAATGCCCTCCTCCGCCAAAGTAGGCCCCACCGAAAGCCCGATCATGGGCTGGCTGATCCAGTTATCAGGGTCCGCCAGAATGGTCTCACGCACAATCTCCAACTCTTCCTTCGAGGCGCGGGGCCCGATGGTGATGCCGTAGCCGCCGCTTTCACCCACGGGCTTGGTCACTAGCTTGTCGAGGTTGGCCAGCGTGTATTTCAGTCCCTCCGCTTCACGGCAGATATGGGTTTCAACGTTCTGGATCAGCGGCTCCTCACCCAGATAATATTTGATGATGCGCGGCATGTAGGCATATACGGCCTTGTCGTCCGCAACCCCGGTGCCCACTGCATTGGCGATGGCAACATTACCTTTTTTCCAGGCGCGAATGAGGCCGGGAACGCCCAGCATCGAATCCGGGCGGAACACTTCCGGGTCCAGGAAATCGTCATTCAACCTGCGATAGATGGTATGGACAGGTTTCAATCCTGAGGTGGTTCGCATATAC
Source organism: Rhodospirillales bacterium (assembly GCA_018971565.1). Classification (GTDB taxonomy): domain Bacteria; phylum Pseudomonadota; class Alphaproteobacteria; order Acetobacterales; family Acetobacteraceae; genus Acidocella. The sequence goes on along the minus strand of JAGXAO010000077.1, from coordinate 7,407 downwards.
ACGCGGTCGTTTTCCACGACCATATCCGCACCCACCACCAGCGGCACGCCCATTTCGCGGGCCAGGAACACATGTTCGAAATAGGCGGAGTTGTAGATGCCGGGGGAGAGCAGCACCACCTGCGGTTCGTCCAGCCCACCCGGCGCCACCTCGGCCATGGCGGCGCGCAGCCGGCGGCCGTAATCATCCACCGGCTTCAGCTTGATGCCGGACATGAGATCAGGAAAAGTGCGCAGCATCAAATGCCGGTTTTCAATAACGTATGAAACACCTGAAGGTGTACGGGCATTATCCTCCAGCACCCGGAAATCACCTTTTTCATCCCGGATGATGTCTATGCCGCAGACATGCACATAAGTGCCGTGCGGTACCGGGAAGTCTTTCATCTCCGGGCGGTAATTCGCGTTGCCGTAGACCAGTTCGGCGGGAATAATCCCATCCTTCACCACCTGGCCCTTGCCGTAAATATCGCCCAGGAACAGGTTCAGCGCCTTCACGCGCTGGATGCAGGCACGCTCCATCAGATCCCATTCAGGAGCTGTTAAGATGCGTGGAATACAGTCAAAAGGCAGAATACGGTCGATGGCCGTGGCATCCGAATAAACCGTAAAGGTCACGCCGAGATCTATGAGGTCGGTTTCCGCCGCTGATGCCCTGGCGCGCAAGGCTTCCAGGCCTATCCCCTGCAACCGCTCCACCAATTGCTGCGGCACCGGGCCGGCACCCTGGCGGGGTGTTGTCAACTCACAAAAAAACCGGCCGGGGTCGTATTCGGAACAAAACTGGCGGAATACCTCGTTCAAACCACAGCCTCCGGCGCATATGCGGGTGAAAAGAAGGATACAGACGTGACGTAAGATAAATCTGCCGTCAAAACGTCGATATCCGCAAGATGCTTCGGTAAAGCCCGATAATCCATGGAATTCGGCAGGCAGATGCCTGGCCACGCCTTGAAGAAATCTGTCCTTCTTTTCATCCACAGGTAGGCACTTTGAAAACACTCTGATACGTCTTTGCAAATGCAGCTCATGACCCCCTGCGACGAAACTGCGGACCGCCAGGGCCGGATGCACCGCCCGTGGGGGCCTGTTATGGGTGCTGTTCGCGAGATCGGGAACGAAGAACTGGCCCGCCGCGCCACTGCGTTGAACCGGCAGATGGGCCTTGCCGCGCCGCTTGGCGCGCCGGCTGCCAGAATTTACGACCCACTCCCAGCACTGCTCACCGCCGCCGAGTTCGCTGTGCTGGAAGACTGTATCAAGCAGCGCGCCAATCTGCTTTCGCTGGCTCTGGAAGACATTTACGGCGCGCAAAACCTCATGCGGTCTGGTCAATTACCCCCCGCTTTAGTGTTTGCCGCTCCACATTTTTTGCGTCCGCTGCACACCCGCGGCCCGCTTGCCACCCAGCGCCTCGGGCTTTACGCGGCGGATGTTATCCGCGCGCCGGACGGGCGATTTTTGCTGCTGCGCGACCATACCGGCGTGGTGCCGGGACTGGGCGACGCACTTTCCCTGCGCCGCCTGGCCACTGGCACATTGCCGGAGCTGTTCCGCGCCGGCGGCCTGCGCTCCATCCGCCCGGCGCGGGAAATGCTGGTGGACCACCTACAGCGCGAGGCGGAAGGCGGGCTTGTCGCAGTGCTCTCCGGCGGCCTCGCCCAAGCCCGTGAAAGCGAGGACGGGTTCGACGACGCTTTGCTGGCCCGCGCCCTTGGCGTGATGCTTATTGAACCCGGAGATCTTGCCGCCCGCAACGGCGCCTTGCACATAAAAACTCTGAGCGGGCTTCTGCACGTGGCAACGCTGGTCCGTGGCGTTTCAGGGCTGGACCTCGACCCGCTGGAGCAAGGCGGCAGGCCGGGGGCAGGTATTCCAGGCGCGTTCGGCGCTATCCGCGCCGGGGTTCTCTCTATCCTCAACGCGCCAGGCAGCAAGCTGCTCGAATCTTCGGCACTTCGCCCCTACATCCAACAACTGTTTGCGCCATTGCTGGGCGAGCCCGAGAAACTGCCGCTAGCGGATGCAGGCAGCGAACATCTTGCGTCCCAGGCGCCGTTTCTTGGGCCGGACCAGGAAATAATCAAAGCACCACTCTGTTTGCGCCTGTTTGCCTGGCACGATGGCAGGGAGTGGCAGGTACTGCCGGGCGGGCTTGGCCTGCCGCTTGCCGTTGGGGGCAAGCCACCATCCCTTGGCATCAAAGACCTTTGGGTGCTGGATAGCGAAGAGCCACGCATGATCGCCGGCGTGCCCCCTGCCGAACCGCCCGAACATGTGAAGTTTCTGGCAGCAGCGCATTTACCTTCGCGCCTGGCGGATAATCTGTTCTGGCTAGGCCGTTCGGTGGAACGATTAGAAGCCGCGGCACGGTTGCTGATGCTGGCCCTACCCCGGCTTGAATCCGGTACGTCGCTGCCACGGGATATAGCCGAGCGTACGCTTATCTCCCGCTGCCTTGGGCAGGCCGGGCTGCTGCCGCCAGATGTTGCCGGATTCGCAATCTCAGGGCGGCTATTGCGGCAGACATTGGCACAGCGGCGGCCTGTCGATAAATTGTTGCAAGAAGTCGCGCGCCTTGTGGATGCTTCATCCGAACGGCTTTCACCCTCCATGCTCGCCACCGTGCGCTTCGCCCTGCAACAAGCCCGTGAGGCGCTGCCAAACGAGGAAGCCGCATTGCCAGCCATGCTCAGCTTTGCCGCCACCTTCGCGGGCATTGCGGCGGAGAACATGTCCCGCGATGGCGGCTGGCTGTTCCTGGAAATGGGGCGGCGGCTGGAGCGTGGCGAGACCCTGGCGGAAACCCTCGCCATTCTGCTAAATGGCCCCGTTGGGCGGCTGGAGCCAGGCATGGCGCTTGGAATCGAAATTGCCGATTCGGTGCTAAGCTACGAACTTCGCCATGCCGGTATCTTTGCCCCCGGCCCGGTGCTGGCCATGCTGCTGGCCGACCTTTCCAATCCGCGCGCCCTGGCCTTCCAATGCCACGCCCTGCGCGCCTGCCTGGAGCGGCTTGGCGCCGACGACGATGCCGAAACCGCAAGACAATTGCACCAAGAGGTGACAAACCTTGCCGGCGGCGGCATCGCCCTGAACACAGCTTTGGGCGGAATCGCGGCAAAGCTGCGCCAGCTCTCAGACCGTGTGCAACGCCGCTTCTTCACATTGCTGCCGGAGGCGCACACGCTGGAAGAAGGCGAGATCTTGGAAGCAGCGCAATAATCAGCCAAGCTGCATTGCAATATGACCCTTTACCGTCTGCATCACAGCACGATCTATGACTATGCCGAACCGGTGGTGCTAGGCACCCATTTCATGCATCTGCTGCCGCGTGAGCGACCCGGGCAATGGATACGTGAAGCGCAGCTTGACATCTCCCCCGCACCGGATTGCCGGCGTGATGAGATAGACCATTTTGGTAATTGCACTACCACGGTGTCGCTGGCCGGGGCACATAAGCAGTTCAGTGTGGTCCTGAGCGCCACGGCCGAAGTGGGGCTACCTGCACCCCCTCCGGCCCCGGAGACACCCCGATGGGAGGCAATTGCGGCCTGGGGCCAGCAGGCGCTGGAGGTGGCGGAATTTTGCCTGCCAAGCAAACTCGCCATGCCTGCCGGTGAAATAGCTGATTATGCAGCGGTTAGTTTTCTGCCAGGCCGCAGGATATTAGAGGGATTGCTGGAGCTCAACCAACGTATCTTCACCGAGATGTCCTACAAGCCCGGCGTGAGCAACAACGCCACCACGGCCATGCAGATTTTGCACACCCGCGCCGGTGTTTGCCAGGATTATGCGCATTTTATGCTGGCCTGCCTGCGGGCCCTCGGCCTGCCGGGGCGGTATGTGTCAGGCTATCTCTGCACCTCGCCCGCACCTGGGCAAACAAGGCGGCGCGGTGCGGACCAAAGCCATGCGTGGGTGGGCGCCTGGGCAGGCCCCGAAATTGGCTGGGTGGATTTTGACCCCACGAACAATCTGCTGGTGAGCGACGAGCACGTCACCTTAGCCTGGGGCCGGGACTTCTCGGACGTCTCACCCCTGCGCGGCATCATCCTCGGCGGCGGCCGCCACTCCCTGCATGTGGGCGTGGATCTGGAGCCGGTGCTGACTTAGAGCCTGACGATTCACAAAGTGGCGCGCTCTAAAACGCTCGCCAGCTCCGCCGCTGGGTGCGTGCAAACAAATACCCAGCGAACCCAAGCACGAGCAGCACCGGGATCATGATAAACGCGGTCCATAACAGGGCAGCGCCCACACATAATGCCATGCCAAACACTGCCAGGCGCAAAAGGATTTGCGTTAGGGAAGGTTTAGGACGCTCCACGAAGTGCCCGTCGGGCGTCATGTCGAGTACCGGGCCATTTTCTTTTGCCATGGCTTGAATGTAGGGCAGAGCGGGTGGCTCTTCAATCATAAACCGCAACCGCGCATGGCAGGCGCACGGGCTTGTGCTTAAATGCCCGCCATGCAGGAAGATGATCTGTTCGGCCAGGCCGAGCCGCAGCCCGATAACCGGAATACCGGGCAAAGGCCTTTGGCGGAGATATTGCGGCCGAAATCCTTGGCCGAAGTGGTGGGCCAGGACCATTTACTGGGGCCTGAGGGCAGCTTAACGGGTATGCTCAAACGTGGCTCGCTGGCATCGCTCATCCTCTGGGGGCCGCCGGGTGTTGGCAAAACCACCATTGCGCGCCTGCTGGCGGATGCCGCCGGTCTGCAATTCCGGCAAATCTCAGCCGTGTTCTCCGGCGTGGCGGATTTGAAGAAAGTGTTCGAGGACGCCACCCGCCTGCACCGGGCGGGCAAGGCGACATTGTTGTTCGTGGACGAGATCCATCGCTTCAACCGCGCCCAGCAGGATGCGTTTCTGCCGGTGGTGGAGGCAGGCACCATCACGCTGATTGGCGCCACCACGGAAAACCCGAGCTTCGCTCTCAACGGCGCCCTGCTCTCCCGCGCTCAGGTATTCGTGCTCCGCCGTTTGGGGGATGCTGCGATGGAACAGCTCCTAACCCACGCCGAAGCCGAGACCGGAGAGACGCTGCCGCTGACGCAGGGTGCCCGCGCCAGCCTGCGCGCCATGGCCGATGGCGACGGCCGTGCCCTGCTGAACATGGCCGAACAACTCCTCGCCATGCCGCCAGAACCGAAGCTGGATGAAACCGGGCTTGGCCAGATCCTCTCCCGCCGTGCCGCACTTTATGACCGGGACCGCGAAGAGCATTACAACCTCATCTCCGCCCTGCATAAATCCATGCGCGGGTCGGATGCTGATGCAGCACTCTATTGGCTGGCGCGCATGTTCGCGGGCGGAGAAGACCCGCGCTACATCGCCCGCCGGGTCACCCGCTTTGCCTCGGAAGATATCGGCCTCGCGGACCCGCAAGCCCTGCCCCAGGCCCTTGCGGCGTGGGAGGCTTATGAGCGCCTCGGCTCGCCGGAAGGCGAGGTCTGTATCGCGCAAGCAGTCGTGTATCTCGCCACTGCCCCCAAATCCAACGCCGTATATAAGGCCATAGGCGCGGCGAACCGCGCCGCGAAGGAAACCGGCAGCCTGATGCCGCCCATGAACATCCTCAACGCGCCAACCAAGCTGATGAAAAACCTTGGCTATGGCGCGGGCTATCAGTATGACCACGACACGGATGAAGGCTTCTCCGGCGATAATTACTTCCCCGAAGGCATGGGCCGGCCGGATTTCTACCGCCCGGTGGAACGCGGTTTTGAACGTGAAATCGCCAAGCGCCTCGCTTATTGGGCGAAACTGCGCGAAGAGAAGCAATGACCGAATACCAAGTAACCGAAGCCGGTGCCGAAATGCGGCTGGACCGTTATCTCCGCCGCGAAGTTCCCGGCTTAACGCAAAGCGTGCTGCAAAAGCTGCTGCGCACCGGCAAAATCCGCCTGAATGGCAACAAGGCCGAAGCCAATGCCCGCCTGAATACCGGCGATATGCTGAATGTGCCCGAAATGGCACCCCCCGCCGAGGTACCCAAACAACGCCATGTGGTGAAGATGGATGAAGCGCGCACCAGGGAACTGGAGCGCATGGTGCTGTACAGCGATGCCTCGGTGATTGTGCTGAACAAGCCCGCCGGGCTGCCGGTGCAGGGCGGTTCCGGTATTGCCGTGCATGTGGATGGCATGCTGGACGCGCTGCGGGGTGAGAACCCTGAGCGCCCGAAGCTGGTGCACAGGCTGGACCGTGACACCTCCGGCCTGCTGGTCATCGCCCGCTCCGGCCGGGTGGCCAGTAAGCTTTCCGCCGCCTTCAGGGGCCGCGATGTAGAAAAAACCTACTGGGCGCTGCTGGCCGGGCTGCCGGATGCGCTGGAAGGGCGGATCGACCTGCCGCTGAAGCGGCTCGACCTTGGCCAGACTTCACGCGCTGAACCCTCCAGCCGTAAGGACAAGGAGGCACAAAGTGCCGTTACGGATTACCGGATTTTGGACAAGGCCGGGCGTAAATTCTGCCTGGCGGAACTGCGGCCGCAAACCGGGCGAATGCACCAGCTGCGTGCGCATTGCCTGGCACTGGGCACCCCAATTCTGGGCGATGAGGTTTATGGCGGAGTATATTCCGAACATTTCGCGCAACGGCTGCATCTGCACGCGCGCCGCCTCAGCTTTCCCCACCCTGAAGGCGGCAGCCTGACCGTGGAGGCCCCCCTGCCAAAACATATGCTGGATGGGCTGCATTATCTTGGCTTCCCGGCACCTGAGGCGGCGCGGCCCGCGCGCAAAGGGCGGTAAGCGCGCCTGAGCCATCACTCGGGCTTCGCCATTCTTACAAGGGGTTAAGCCTTTACCGGGTGGAAACCGGGTAAAAATCCTGCCACACCTGGGCTATGCGCCGGTGGACCCGCCCCCTTCTATGCCTTTGCTTTGCTCTGGGCGGCAGCGCCGCCCAAGGCGCGGACCCGGTAAAATACAATGTAAATTTCGCGCCCTCCGGCAATGGCACGCTGGACGGGCTGATGAAACAAACCTCTGCGCTCGCCTCTCTGCGCACCAAGCTGCCACCCGCGCCCTTTGCACTTATCGGCCGCGCCAGGGCGGATGAAACCCAGTTTATCACCGTGCTGCATTCCCTGGGTTATGATGACGGCCGCGCCAGCATCACCATCGACGGCATGGCGCTGGACGACCCGGCGTTGCTCGACCATCTCAATCAACTACCGGATGCCAGCCAGGCCAAGGTGCAGGTAAATACCCAGAAAGGCCCGCTCTTCACGCTCGGCCAGGTGAATATCAATGGCCTGCCGCCGGGCTTCAAACCGCGCCCGGGCATCCGTGCGGGGCAAACGGCGAATGCGGCGCCTATTCTGGCCGCCAGCGCCAAACTCACCACGGATCTGCGTAACGCGGGCTATGGCTTCGCAACTGTAACTCCACCTTACGCGGC
>JAGXAO010000076.1 GCA_018971565.1 Rhodospirillales bacterium | reverse complement strand
CAGGGCCATGCCATCGCCTCGGCGCTGGCAGCTTTGGGGGCGCGCGTCACGCTTGTCTCCGGCCCCGTCGCCCTGCCGGACCCGCTGGGGCTGACCACCGTGCATGTGGAAACAGCGCGCGAGATGCAGACGGCGGTTGAGGCGGCACTACCCGCTGACATTGCCATATGCGCCGCCGCCGTGGGGGACTGGCGCATCGCCACCGAGGCCGGGCAGAAGATCAAGAAGGATGGCGGCGCGCCGCCTGCTCTCGCTTTGGCCGAAAACCCGGATATTCTGGCGGGCATTGCCGCTCCCGGCCCTAACCGCCCGCGCCTGGTTATCGGCTTCGCGGCGGAGACGGAGAAGCTCGCGGAACACGCCACCGCCAAACGCGCCCGCAAGGGGTGCGACTGGCTGGTGGCCAATAATGTCGGCGGCACCGGCATTATGGGTGGTTCCGAGAACGAGGTGCTGCTGCTCACGGAAGCGGGCAACGAGCATTGGGCCCGCATGAACAAACAGGCGGTGGCGGAAAAGCTCGCCGCGAAGATTGGAGATTATTTCAAATGAAATCTGTTGGCGTGAAAATCCGCCGCCTGGCCCATGGCGCGGGGCTGGATCTGCCTGCCTACGCCACGCTTGGCGCCGCCGGGGCGGACCTTCTGGCGGCCGTGCAGGCGCCGGTGAGCATCGCCCCCGGCCAGCGCGCCCTCATCCCCACCGGCTTCTGCATTGCCCTGCCGGAGGGTTACGAATTGCAGGTACGCCCGCGCTCTGGCCTCGCGCTGAAAAATGGCATCACCCTGCCAAACTCCCCTGGTACCATCGACGAGGATTATCGCGGCGAGGTTGGTGTTATCATTCTCAACACCGGCGATACGGCTTTCGAGGTTACGCGCGGGATGCGTATCGCCCAGGCCGTGCTGGCGCCTGTTGTGCGCGCCGCGTGGGAAGAGGTGGACGATTTGAACGAAACCAGCCGGGGTGCTGGCGGGTTCGGCTCTACGGGGCATTAGTTTCTGTCATGGAAGCGCAACCCATCCCCGGGTGACAAAGCCCCGCCAGATGGCTAAGGGGGAGCTGAAGCCTTCACCCGAAGCCAGGCGGCAAGATGCGAAATTACACCCCCCCCGCCCTGGCTGGGCACCGCGTACCCAACCGCTTCGATGGCGCAGCGCTTCTCATCGTCATGGGGCTGCTTATCGCGCTGGTTGAGGTTGGCCGCAGCACCATCGGCGCGCCCATCGCGCAGATCCAGAACACGCCCATCCATCTCAGCCCGGCCTGGTTGCCCTATTACGCGCTGCGTTCCACCGCGCGCATGTTCGCGGCCCTGCTGTTCTCGCTGTTCTTCACCTTCACCTATGCCACGCTCGCGGCCAAATCCCGCCGGGCGGGCATGGTACTCATTCCTATCCTGGATATTCTGCAATCCGTGCCCATTCTGGGCTTTCTTACCTTCACCACGGTGTTCTTCCTGCATCTCTTCCCCGGCGAGGTGATGGGGGCGGAGCTGGCCTCGGTGTTCGTGATCTTCACCAGCCAGGCCTGGAACATGGCCTTCAGCTTCTACCAGTCCCTCACCACCCTGCCGGCGGATTTGCAGGAGGCATCTCGCAGCTTCCGGCTTTCCCCCTGGCAGCGCTTCTGGAAGCTGGATGTGCCCTTCGCCATGCCGGGGCTGGTGTGGAACACCATGCTCTCGATGTCCGCCGGCTGGTTCTTCGTGGTTGCGTCGGAGGCGGTGACAGTGGGCAACACCCAGTTCACCCTGCCCGGCATCGGCTCTTATGTGGCCGTGGCGCTGGCGAAAGAGGATTTGCACGCCATTATGTACGCCATTCTGGCGATGCTTGTGGTGATTTTGCTCTACGACCAGCTTCTGTTCCGCCCGCTGGTCGCGTGGTCGGCCAAGTTCCGGTTCGAGACCACGGCGGCCATCTCCGGCCCCGAGCCCTGGATGCTGAAGCTGCTTCGCCGCACAGCGTTGTTCCGTACCGTTGGCGAGGCAATCGGCGGGGTGTTCGCCACTATCTTCCGGCTGCGCCTTTCCTTCCGCCAGCCCAGCCAGGTGGATGAAACCAGCGAACCCTCCCGTACGATGGACGGGCTCTGGTTCGTGCTGATCGCCGCCGTGGCCGTCTACGCGGGGTTTCATATCGTGGCTTATGTCTCCGCCACATTGCAGTGGCGGGATCTGTTCACCGCCTTGCTGATGGGGCTCTACACCGCCATCCGCGTGACGGTGCTGATGATCGTCGCGGCTCTCATCTGGGTGCCCATCGGCGTCTGGATCGGCCTGCGCCCGAAAGCCACGCGCATCGCCCAGCCTGTCGCGCAGTTCCTGGCCGCCTTCCCGGCGAACCTGCTGTTTCCGCCGGTGGTGCTGGCCATTGTGTATTTCAACGTTAACCCGAATATCTGGCTGACACCGCTGATGCTCATCGGCACGCAATGGTATGTGTTGTTCAACGTCATCGCCGGTGCCGCTGCCTTTCCGGGGGACATGAAGGAGGCCGTGGCAAATTTCCATATTCATGGCTGGCTCTGGTGGCGCAAGGTGATGATCCCCGGCATTCTGCCTTATTTCATCACCGGCGCCCTCACCGCCTCCGGCGGCGCCTGGAATGCCTCAATCGTCGCCGAGGTGGCGAGCTGGGGCACGCATACGCTCGCCGCACAGGGGCTTGGCGCCTATATTGCCCAGGCCACAGCGGCGGGGAGCACGCCGCGTGTCGTTCTTGGCGTTGTGGTGATGGCTTGCTTCGTGATCTTCTTCAATCGCATTCTCTGGCGGCCGCTTTATGCTTACGCCGTCCGCCGCACCACGCTGGGGTAAACGCCATGGACCATATCACCACGCCGCTCATCTCCGTGCGGAATTGCCGGCAGGCGTACCATAAGGAGGCCAGCGCCGATCTCGTGGTGCTGGACGATGTGGAGCTCACCTTGCACGAGGGCGAGATCGTCGCTTTGCTCGGGCGCTCGGGCTCTGGCAAATCCACGCTGCTGCGCATCGTCGCCGGGCTGCTGAAGCCCACTTCCGGCGATGTGCGCTGGCGCGGCGAACCACTGAAGGGCCCAGCCCCCGGCGTGGCAATGGTGTTTCAGAGCTTCGCGCTGTTCCCCTGGCTGACCGTGCAGGAAAATGTGGAGCTTGGGCTGGAAGCGCTGGGCGTGAAGAAGGACGACCGCGAGGAGCGCTCGGAAGAGGCGATCGACCTCATCGGCCTCGGCGGTTACGACGGCGCCTACCCGAAAGAACTCTCCGGCGGCATGCGCCAGCGTGTGGGCCTGGCCCGGGCGTTGGTGGTGCACCCGGACCTGCTGCTGATGGACGAGCCGTTCTCCGCGCTGGACGTGCTGACCGCCGAAACGCTCCGCACCGATCTCATCGACCTCTGGATGGACGGCAAGCTGCCGGTGAAATCCATCATGATCGTGACGCATAATATCGAGGAGGCGGTGCTGATGGCAGACCGCATCCTGGTGTTCTCCTCCAACCCCGGCAGGGTGGCGCATGAGCTGAAAGTGCCGTTCGCGCACCCGCGCAACCGTTTCGACCCCGCCTTCCGCGAGATGGTAGACGATATTTACGGCATTATGACCCGCCGCAAGGTGCCAGAAGTGCACGCCGCCGCGGCGGCACCCAACCCCTTCGCGCATCCGCTGCACCCGGTCGGCACCAACCTCATGGCGGGCCTGCTGGAAACATTGAGCGGCGAGCCCTATAACGGCCGCGCCGACCTGCCCGCGCTCGCCGCCGCCTTGCAGTTTGAGGTGGATGAGCTGCTGCCTCTCGGTGAAACTCTCAGCATGCTGGGCTTCGCCGTGCTGGAAGAAGGTGACATTCAGATCACCGAAACCGGCCGCCGCTTCGCCGACGCCGAGACCGAGAACCGCAAGGAAATCTTCGCCGAGGCGCTGCGCGCGCATGTACCGCTGATCACCGAAATCCGTAACGTTATCGACCAGCGCTCCAACCATCGCGCCGCGGCGGTGCGTTTCCGCGACCAGTTGGAGGATCACATGTCCCCCGAATACGCGGAAGAAACGCTGCGTACCGTCATCGCCTGGGGCCGTTATGCGGAGTTTTTTGAATACGACGAAGAGGCGCAGCAATTCGGCCTTGAGGAAGAGGACGAGGAAGAGGACGAGGCATAACACCCCGCCCGCCGTCCGGATTTTATTTCTGAATAAAGGCCAGCAGGTCGGCATTGAATTCATCCGCCTGAATCTGCGCCAGCCCGTGGCTGCCACCCTTGTAAATTTTCAGCTCGGCGTTTTTCACGACCTCCACTGAACGCAGCGCCGCGTTTGCAATCGGCACAATCTGGTCGTCATCCCCATGCGCGATCAGCGTGGGTACGTCGATCTTCTTCAAATCCCCGGTGAAATCGGTCTCTGAAAACTGCTTGATGCAGTCGAGCAGCGCCTTGAACCCGCCTTGCATGCCCGCCAGCCAGAACGCATCCCGCACACCCTGCGAGACCTTTAAGCCATCGCGGTTGGCATTATAAAAAGGTATCGTCAGATCCTTGAAAAATTGCGAACGGTCGGCGCGTACACCGGCACGGATGCCATCGAACACCTCGATCGGCACGCCACCCGGATTGGCCTCGCTTTTCAGCATAACCGGCGGCACCGCGCCCAGCAGCACGGCCTTGGCCACACGCCGGGTGCCATGCCGGCCGATATAGCGCGCTACCTCGCCGCCGCCGGTGGAATGGCCAACATGAATGGCCTCCTTCAAATCCAGCGCCTCGGTAAGTGCCGCCAAATCGTCGGCGTAAGTGTCCATGTCGTTGCCGGTCCAGGTTTGTTCGGAGCGGCCATGGCCCCTGCGGTCATGCGCGATCACGCGGTAGCCGCGCTCCCCCAGGAATACCATCTGCGCGTCCCAGGCATCCGCGTTCAGCGGCCAGCCATGGCTGAACACCACCGGCTGCCCCTTGCCCCAATCCTTGTAGAAAATCTTCGTGCCATCTTTGGCGGTGATTGTACCCATCTCATTCTCTCCTTTTATGTATACGATTAAATCGTGTACGATTGTTTAGCGATACCTATTTCAAAAGTCAATCGTAAACGATACAATCGCGATGACTTTTTCACGCTTGATTTGGAGACCCGATATGGCCGGCTCACAGCATGATACCCCGGCGGTAACCGCCCGGCTCGACGATTTTCTCTGCTTCTCGATCTACGCGGCGGAGCACGCCTTCAGCCGTGCCTATAAGCCGCTGCTGGCGGATATTCGCCTCACCTATCCGCAATATCTGGTGATGACCGTGCTGTGGGAGGAAGACGACCAGAGCGTGGGGCAGCTCGGCACGAAATTATCGCTGGAATCCAGCACCCTCACCCCGCTGCTGAAGCGGATGGAAGCCGATGGCCTGCTCTCCCGCCATCGGGATAAGCAGGATGAGCGCGTGGTGCGGGTGAAGCTGACCGAGCCCGGTGACAAGCTGCGTGAACGCGCGGCCAAAATTCCCGCCTGCATCCTCGGTGCCACGGGGATGAGCCTGGAAGAGCTTGGCAGATTGCGCGACCAGATTACCCAGCTTACCCAACGGTTGGTGGAGGCTTCCTAGCGCCTGATCAGTTTGTGCTGGCACGCGCACGTATAAACACAAACCATGAAGAGCTGGTGTTTGCAAAAGCCGCAGGGGCCATGGGCCCGCGCAGGCAATAAGAATTGCATAAAAATATCATTACAATTAAGTATCTTATCATAGCGCAATAATATCTGCTTCGCTTGGTGCGCAAGTGGGGGGTTTGAATCGCGCTCTAGTGCCGATCGTGGAGGGTCAGTTCGGAATCCTTCGCATTAACACCAGGAGCTCAAATGGCGACGAACGAATATTTGCTGTCTTTTACCGATGCTGCCGGCGATTCATTTTCAGCTACGATAACAACGAATGGCGGCACCAGCTCCACCCAGATTACAGCGGTATCGGGAACCGACCAAATGGCCGTTTATGGCAGCCCCGGCACGTTTCAGTCTGGCAGCGTGAGCAGCCTTTCCAATTATGCGGGGTCAGACGAGACGCTGTATCCTACTCAACATGATACCTTGGATGGTTATACCTCTTATATCGACGGCAGCGGCGTGTCCTTCACAGATTCGAACGGCAACCGGATACAAATTTACGCAACGGGCAACGGCCAGTACCTAACATGGATACAGAACGCGGCCGGACAATTCATTGCCCGCAATACCACCGTCACCAGCTTCAGTGTTACCCCAATATGTTTCATGTCCGGCACGCTGATCCGTACGCCTGAAGGTGAAGTGGCGGTGGAGAGCCTGCGGGCCGGTGATCTCGTGCTTACCGCGTCCGGGGCTGCCAAGCCGGTGCGATGGCTGGGCCGGTCTGATATTTCCGCCCGCTTTGCCGACCCGCTGCGCGCCGCGCCCATCCGAATCACCGCCGGGGCGCTTGGCAAAAACCTGCCCGCACGGGATTTGCGGGTTTCATCGGCGCATGCCGTTTTCATCGGCAACATGCTCGTGCAGGCGGGCGCGCTGGTGAATGGCACGACCATCGTCCGCGAACGCATCGAAGCCGATTTCTCGTTTTATCACGTTGAACTTGAAACCCACGAACTGCTCATTTCCGAGGGCCTGGCTTCTGAAAGCTTTGTCGACAACATCGACCGGATGCACTTCTCCAACTGGGCCGAACGCCGCTGCCCAGAAACCCCGATTGAAGAAATGCCTTTTCCACGCGTAAGGTCTGCCAGGCAGTTGCCCGCCGCCATACGCAGCCTCGTGGCCGTGCCCGCAGCCGCCTGAACTTGCACCAGGCAAGAGAGCGGCGCTCCGGGCTGCCTGAATCCGTTTTTTATCTGCGGATCAGCGACCAGTAAAACGGCGTGCGTCCGGCGGCGATAGCCTTGGCCTCATAGCGCGTATGGGGCCAGCCCTCCGGGTGAATGTCCGTGCGGATGACGGTAAAAAAATTCTGCGCGGCCAGCACCTCGTCCGTCCAGTTCTGATAGGTCGGATCGTCCGAGGCGATACGCCATTCCCCGCCCGGGCGGATCACCCGTGCCAGTTCGGGCACGATTTCAGGATGCACGAAGCGGCGCTTGGCGTGGCGGGCTTTCGGCCAGGGGTCCGGGAACATCAGAAACAGTTTGGAGAGCGCGCCATCGGCGAGGCCGCGCAGCAATGGCCGGGCATCCTCGGTGTAAAGCCGCAAATTGGGCAAGGGCTTTGGTTCGCCAGTGCCATCCGGCGCAATGCGCGAGAGCAGCGAGCAGATGCCGTTATCGAACACTTCCGCCGCGATATAGCCAGTATCAGGGTTTTTCGTGGCCAGCTCATAAGCATGCTCGCCACCGCCAAAACCCACCTCCAGCCACAGCTCGCGCGGTTGCATGGTGAAAGCCACGCTCGGCCAGGCGGTTTTGGGCAGAAATTCCTCCAGCAGAAATTCCTGGCGGGGGCGAAGTTTTTTGCCATGTACCCGGCCATAGAGCCGGTCGGGCGGTGGTTTCAGAATCGTCATGCGGCTTTCCTTTGCCCGCGTACGAGCATGACGCCAAGCCCCGCCACTGCCATGCCCACCCAGGCCAGCAACGGCATCGCCTCATTCAGCAGCCCCCAGGCCATCAGCCCGGAAATTGGCGGCACCAGATAGAACAGCGCCGAAACCTGCGAGGCACGGCCAAAGCGCAGCATGGCGATATAGAGCGAGATGGCCACCAGCGAATTGGCGATGACGAGATAGCTCATCGTCACTACAAACTTCGCCGTTACGTCCACATGGAAATCCAGCAGCGCGATGGGCAGCGTGGTTACCAGCCCCACCGCATATTGCACCATGTTGGAAGGCACCGGATGCATGCCCGTGCTGAACCGTTTCTCGTAAAGTGTTGCCCCCGCCATGCCGAGCAGCGCGCCGAAGGAACATAGCACGCCGAGCGGGGAAATATGCCCGGTTTCGCCATAGCCCAGAACCGTTATCACCGCGCCGCAAAAGCCGAGACCCAGCCCCGCCCAGCCCCGGGCGCCGATTTTCTCGCGCACCAGCACCGGCGCCAGCACCCCCACCAGCAGCGGTTGCAGGGAGACGACAAGTGCCACCACACCCGCCGAGGTGCCCAGCGCGAATGCAGCGTAGCACATGCCGAAATAAACCGTCTGGATGCAGAACCCCACCACCGCCACATGCAGAAACGCAATGCGCCGCTGGGGCAATGCCGGCCGCAGCCAGAGAGCGAAGGGGATGAGCACCAGCAGCGCCAGCGCATAGCGCAGCGCCAGGAAGGCGAAGGGTGCCGCGTATTGGATGCCGATTTTTGAAACCGGAAACCCCGCCGACCAGAACAGCAGAAACAGCACCGGCGCCGCGCGCAGCCATAGCGGCACGGAAGAAGCGGAAATATCCTCGGCGCGGGTTTGCATCATGCCACCAGAATAGAATTCGGCCTGGGGCGGACTGCCCCAGGCCTTCGCGGTAGATAGGATGTTTTTGGGCCCTCCCGGGAAGGTCCAAAAACCGTTAGCGGTTGAAGGCGCTCTTCAGCGCGGGCACCAGATCGGTCTTCTCCCACGTAAAGGTGCCGAGTTCATCGTCCGGCGTGCGGCCGAAATGCCCGAAGGCGGAGGTCGGCACGTAGATTGGCCGGTTGAGCTGCAGATGCTCGCGAATACCACGCGGGGTGAGGTTCACCAGCTCACGCAGGGTTTTCTCCAGCTTCGCCTCGTTCACGTCCTTCGCTGTGCCATGCAGGTCCACATAGAGCGAGAGCGGCTGCGACACGCCAATGGCATAGGAAAGCTGCAAGGTGCATCTTTCGGCCAGGCCAGCGGCCACCACGTTCTTGGCGAGGTAACGGCAAACATAAGCGGCGGAACGGTCCACCTTCGTGGGGTCCTTGCCAGAGAACGCGCCGCCGCCATGCGGGGCGGCACCGCCATAGGTGTCCACGATAATCTTGCGTCCGGTCAGGCCGCAATCGCCGTCTGGCCCGCCGATCTCGAAGATGCCGGTCGGGTTCACATAAAATTCGCTGTCCTTGGGCATCCAGCCATCCGGCAGGGCGGCGGTGACGATGGGGCGAAGCATTTCCTTCACCTTGTCCGGCGTGTAGCCCGGCTCGTGCTGAATGGAGACGACAACGGAAGTGGCTCCCACGGGCTTGCCGTCCACATATTTCAGCGTCACCTGGCTTTTGGCGTCCGGCAGCAGGCCCTTCACCTGGCTGTCCGCCGCGCGGCGGAGCTCTGAGATACGGCGCAGGATGAGATGGGAATAATGGATCGGCGCGGGCATAAGCGCCGGGGTTTCGGTGCTGGCATAGCCAAACATTATGCCCTGGTCGCCCGCACCTTCATCCTTGTTGCCGGCAGCATCCACACCCACGGCGATATGCGCGGATTGCGCGTGCAGATGCACGGAAACCTCGGCATTCTTCCAGGAGAATCCCTCCTGGTCGTAGCCGATATCGTGCACCGCCAGGCGCGCCAGATGCGCCAGATGTTCCTTGGTGATGCTTTCCGGCCCGCGCACCTCGCCCGCCAGGATGATGCGGTTGGTGGTTACCAGCGTTTCACAGGCCACGCGCGCGTAAGGGTCCGCCGCCAGATAGGCATCAACCACCGTGTCGGAAATCCGGTCCGCAACCTTGTCCGGATGACCCTCGGAGACGGACTCAGAGGTGAACAGAAACTCTCCGCGATCGCGCATAAAAAACCCCCTTTAGACTTAAGGCGCGGTTCGGATGGCGTATTAGGGGGCCGGGGTCAATATCCGCGGCCTCACGGCTCCTATAACTTCAAAAAATCCTTCATGCCGTATAGCCCCGCCGGTTGCGCGTGCAGCCACAAAGCCGCGCGCACGGCACCGGAGGCGAAAACCCGCCGGTCGAACGCATGGTGAGTGAGGTTGATCTGCTCATCCCCTGCCGTGAACATCAACGTATGAGAGCCGACAACCTGCCCGCCGCGCAGCGTGGCGAAGCCGATCTCACCATCCTTGCGCGGGCCGGTATGGCCGTCCCGGCCAGAGACGATCACGTCAGCTAGCTCCACGCCCCGCCCTGCCGCCACGGCGCGGCCAATTGCAAGGGCCGTGCCAGATGGCGCATCAACCTTCTGGCGGTGATGCATCTCCACAATCTCGGCGTCGTATTGCGCAGCAGGCAAGGCGTGGCCCAGCTTTTCGGCCAGCAACAGCAGCAGATTAACCCCGGTGCAGAAATTCGGCGCGGCGATGAT
>JAGXAO010000075.1 GCA_018971565.1 Rhodospirillales bacterium | reverse complement strand
GGCGAGAACATCCGCCTGGCCGTGCTGCGCGAGCTGAAAGAGGAAATTGGTACGGATAAGGCTGAGATTCTTGCCGAGCATCCGGATTGGCTGCTCTATGATCTGCCGCCACATCTGGTGGGTGTGGCGTGGAATGGCAAATATCGCGGGCAGAGGCAGAGATGGTTCGCGCTGCGCTTCACTGGCGAAGATTCCGATATAAATCTGCACGCCGATGACCACCCGGAATTCGAAGACTGGAAATGGGCGCGCCTTGATGAGCTGCCGCACCTTGCAGTGGCGTTCAAGCGAGACATCTATGAAAGGCTGGCGCGGGATTTCGCGCCGTACGCGTAGTGATGAATTGCGTGGCCCGCCAAAATAAGGATCGCCAACCATGATGACACTAACCGCCGCAGACGGGCATAAATTTCAGGCCTTCGAGGCTGGCAATGTGAACGCGCCCCGCGGCTTGGTGGTCGTGCAGGAGATTTTCGGCGTCAACCAGCATATCCGCAATGTGGCGGAGCGCCTGGCCGGATACGGCTACCGCGTGATCGCCCCGGCGGTTTTCGACCGGGTGGAACCGGGCATGGAGCTGGATTATACCGACGAAGGACTAAAGGCCGGGCTGGAAGCGCGGGCAAAAATTCCCGAGGGCAAGACGTTGCTGGACCTTGAAGCCGCCGCTGCCGCCTTCTCCGGCAAGAAGGTGGGAATTATCGGCTATTGCTGGGGTGGCACGCTGGCCTGGGAAGCCGCCACGCAGACAGACCATTTCAAGGCGGCGAACTGCTGGTATGGCGGGGGGATTGCCGCCGCCAAGGCCGCCAAACCCAACTGCCCGGTGCAGATGCATTTCGGCAGCGCGGACCACGGTATTCCGCTGAGCGATGTTGAGGCGATTAAGGCAGCGCAGCCGGGCGTGGATGTGTTCGTGTATGAGGGCGCAGAGCATGGGTTTGGCTGCGAGGCCCGGGCCAGCTACAGCGCCAAGGACTGGGAACTGGCGGAGCTGCGCTCACTGGCGTTTTTCGCCGAACATCTTCGCTAAGGCGGCCCGTGGCCGGGTAATTTCACCAATCCTTCAGCGTTGCCGGTTTGACATGAGCCGCCGTGGTGGCATGAACATCTACGAGCTGAAATGAATTTCCGGCCTCTCCTCCTGTGAAGGACAAGCAGCATATGGACATTTTTTCCGATCCAAAGCGCCCGCACCGAAGGTCGCTGCTGCCAATTTCCCCCATTTCACGGCCCAAGGGCTGCGATACGATCGGGCTGGTGCTGCAAGGCGGCGGCGCGCTGGGGGCCTACCAGGCGGGCGTGTACCAGGCGCTGCATGAAGCCGGGCTGGAGCCGGACTGGGTGGCCGGGGTTTCCATAGGTGCCGTGAATTCCGCAATTATCGCCGGCAACAAGCCTGAACACCGGGTGGAACGGCTGGAAAAATTTTGGACCGATATCACCGCCCGGGACCCGTTCACGGCCTGGTTTGAAGGCGATAACGCCCGCAAGCTGCGTAACGGGCTTTCGGCCATGAACGGCATGATGTTCGGCCAGCCGGGCTTCTTTAAACCCGTGCCGTTCGCGGGCTTTCTGGCGCCGCGCGGCGCGCGGTTCTCAACGGCACTTTACGACACATCTCCCCTGCACCACACGCTGGAAATGCTGGTTGATTTCAAGCTGATCAACGAGGGGCATATTCGCCTCGCGGTGGGGGCGGTGAATGTCGAGACCGCGAATTTTGCGTATTTCGACAATGCCGAGCGTGAGATCGAGCCTGAGCATATCATGGCCTCCGGCGCGCTACCGCCGGGCCTGCCGATGATCCGTATCGACCAGCATCATTACTGGGATGGCGGGCTTGTTTCCAACACGCCGCTGCAACACCTGCTGGATAATATCGGCTCGAAGAACCTGTTGGCCTTCCAGGTGGATTTGTTTTCCGCGAGCGGTGCTATTCCGCGAGACATGCCGGAGGTTCTGGCCCGGCAGAAGGATATTCAATATTCCTCCCGCACCCGCACCACGACCGACCATTTTCTTGAAACCCACAGGCTGAAACAGGCCCTGCGGGACGCGCTGGAGAAAGTGCCGGAGAAGGATTTGAGCGCTGAACAGAAAGAAGCCAGGGCCGATTTGAAGCAACTACCTGAAATCAACATCCTGCAACTCATCTACAAACAGAAAGCCTATGAGGGCGATGCCAAGGATTACGAGTTCAGCCGTATCTCCATGAAGGAGCATTGGCGCTCTGGCTATTACGACACACGCAACACGCTGAACCACCAGGATTGGCTGCAATTCCGCGGCACGCCGGGAATCCGGTCGTTCGATCTGCACCACATGGGAGAATGACCCCCCTTGCCTGCGCCGTATGGGGCGTGGCAACCAGGGTGCCCGGTGCAGCAAGGAGTCGGCGGCGTTGAGTGATCTTTTCGAGAATATTCCGGCCAAGGACAGTTATGGCGCCAAGGATATCGAGGTGCTGGAGGGGCTTGAGCCTGTCCGCCGCCGGCCGGGCATGTATATCGGCGGCACGGATGAAAATGCCCTGCACCATCTCGCCGCCGAGATTCTGGATAATTCAATGGACGAGGCGGTGGCCGGGCACGCCAGCACAATTGAGATGTGGCTGGGTGCCGGCAACCAGCTTACCGTGCGGGATAATGGGCGCGGTATTCCGGTAGACCCGCACCCGAAATTCAAGAATAAATCCGCACTGGAGGTGATTTTCACCACCCTGCATTCCGGTGGCAAATTCTCTGGCAAGGCTTATGCCACCTCAGGCGGGTTGCATGGCGTGGGTTCATCAGTGGTTAATGCGCTCTCCTCCAGCTTTACCGCCGAGGTGGCGAAAGACCGCAAGCTCTACCGGCAAAGCTATGTACGCGGCCAGCCCCAAACCAAGCTGGAAGAGGTTGGGGCCGCCCAGAACCGGCGCGGCACCACCATCAGCTTTGTGCCGGATACGGAGATTTTCGGAAACCTGAAATTCTCGCCCGCACGGCTCTACAGACTTTGCCGCAGCAAGGCGTATCTGTTCCGGGGCGTGAAAATCCGCTGGAACTGCGAACCTGGTTTGCTGAAGGCCGATTCGGACGTGCCCGCCGAGGCCGAACTGCATTTCCCCGGCGGCTTGCGCGATTCGCTGACGGCAGAGCTAGGTGAGGCGGCGCTGGTGCTGCCGGAAATCTGGGCTGGCGAGGCGAAGTTCGTTCCCATAAACGGCCAGGACCAGGGCAAGCTGGAATGGGCCCTGGCCTGGGCGGAACAGGGCGAAGGCACCATAGACACCTATTGCAACACCGTGCCCACGCCATTGGGCGGCACGCATGAGGCTGGGATGCGCAGCGCGCTGCTGAAGGGCCTGCGCAGCTGGGCCGAGACGAGGGGCAACAAGCGGGGTGCGGCTATCATTGCCGACGACGTGCTGGGTGGCCTGCGCGCCAAGCTGTCGTTGTTTATCCGCGACCCGCATTTCCAGGGCCAGACCAAGGAAAAGCTCACGACGCAGGAGGCCGGGCGCCTCACCGAAACCTCGCTGCGCGACCGGTTCGACCATTTTCTGGCGGGTGACCCCGCCAATGCGGATAATCTGCTGGCTTATGTGATTGACCGCGCGGAAGAGCGCCTCCGCCGCAAGGAGCAAAAGGACACCCCCCGCAAATCCGCCACGCGCCGCCTGCGCCTGCCCGGCAAACTGGCTGATTGTGCCACGGAAAGCGCCGATGGCACCGAGATTTTTCTGGTGGAGGGCGATTCTGCCGGTGGCTCCGCCAAACAGGCGCGCAACCGCAACACCCAGGCGATTCTGCCGCTGAAGGGCAAGATTCTGAACGTCGCTTCAGCCTCGGTAGAAAAGCTAAAGCAGAACCAGGAGCTGAAAGACCTGATAGAGGCGCTGGGCTGCGGCACCGGCAGCGGCTTCAACCGCGCCAATCTGCGTTATGAGCGCATCATCATCATGACCGATGCGGATGTGGATGGCGCGCATATCGCCTCGCTGTTGATGACCTTCTTTTACCGCGAGCTGCCGGAGCTGATTCGCCATGGGCATGTGTATCTGGCACAGCCGCCGCTCTACCGCCTGACGCAAGGGGCCAAGAGCATCTATGCGATGGATGACGCCGCACGCGACAAGGTTGTGAAAAACTTCAAGACCGGGGCAAAGGTGGAAATTAGCCGCTTCAAAGGGCTTGGGGAAATGCCCCCTGCCGTGCTGAAGGAAACCACAATGGACCCGGCCAAGCGCACGCTGCTGCGCATTATGGCCACACCTGAAACACGGGCGGAAACCGCCAATCTGGTAGATAGCCTCATGGGCAAGCGCCCGGAGCTACGGTTTCAGTTCATCCAGGAAAACGCTGGCAGGGTTGCCGAGCTGGATATTTAAAACAAGAAAAGGCCCTGATCTGGACCAGAGCCTTTTCTCCAGCGAAATTTAAATGGGTTAGACCATCTTCTTCAAGGAAGGAGACGCCTTGAAGCGCACGGTCTTGCCAGCCTTCACCTTAATTTCTTCGCCAGTGCGCGGGTTAACACCCTTGCGGGCCTTGGTCTTGCGAACAGTGAAGGTTCCGAAGCTCGGCAGGGTGAACTTGCCGTTCTTCTTCATTTCCTTAACAATCGCCTCAATCAAATCGCTCGCCGCACGGTTGGCGGCAACACCGGTGATTTCCGCGGAACCCTGGATAATCTCAGCAATAAACGCTTTTGACATTTCTGAAGCCTTTTCCTGTTAGCTCTGCCTGGCCTGATTTAACTTTTCAGCCAGAGATTTCCTCTGCCCAGACCTTGGGATTCTGTTATTCCACAGGCCGGATGCCAAATGTCTAGCCTTGGCCTGCCAAAAAAACCAGCCTTCTTAGGCCGGAATGAAAAGGTTTTTTAGGAAAAAGCATTTTTTGCCAATGATATCGGGGCAAAGAAACTTGCCGGATATTCGCTCAAGCTTTTGTGAAGTGGAAAAAATGGTGCCCAGAGCCGGAATCGAACCAGCGACACTGCGATTTTCAGTCGCATGCTCTACCAACTGAGCTATCTGGGCCCTTGGTCGGGGTTGCCTAAAGCATTAGCCAGCCCGTTGCAAGCTCGCTGGTGCTGTCACTGGGAATTGAACCCAGGACCTCTTCATTACCAATGAAGTGCTCTACCCCTGAGCTATGACAGCGAAACCGGCGATTATGGCGCGCTAGGTAGCCTGTTGTCGCAATGCCTGCAAGGGCCTCCTGCCAGAAAACATGCCGCGCCTTAAGCTACCTTCGCGGGTGCAAAAAAGGCGGCCCCAAAGCGGAGCCGCCTTAGCTTTGCGTGGAAAACTATGCCGCCAGGCCGGGCTGCTGAAATTGCGCAGCCCGCATTTTCAGCTGCTCACGCACGGCCGAAGGCAGCTGGCGGGCGGATTTCACGCGCGGCAGGCTCATCTCCTCAATGGCGGAGACTGCATCACGCTCCTCCCAATTGTCGAACGCCATACGGCTCACATTGTCGATAAAGGTTTCCGCCGGAACACCTTCCGCGAGGATAAAGGAATGGTCCGCCACCTCAACATGGTAATACCGGAAAAGCTCTGGCATCGCGGGCTCCCGCGTGATCGAGATATTATTGACCATGGCGCCCGCCTGCACCAGCAGCCCATGCAGCATAACAGCATGGTCGGGTGACATCAGCAGGTCGCGCTTCGGCAGGCCATCGGCCAACGCCCCCGCCTGGATGCGCACGGGTAGCACCCGCAAAGGATCTGCAAAACGTGTGGAAACAGTTTGCACACCAAGCCAGCTGACAGGCGCTATGCGGCCATCGCTCAACACCACCATGTCACCGGTTTTCAGGGTTTCCACAGCAACCTCGCCATCTGGTGTCGCCACCGCCGTGCCGGCCAGAAAGCAATAACAAACGGCTGAGCCAGTGTTCAAATTCCAGTTCGCGTCGTTCTGGTCGTTGGGTCCGGTCGAGGCATTAAGGTCGAGCTTCGTGCCAGACCAGAGATATGGGTTTTTAGAAAACAGAAAATATTTTCCGGTGGTGGAATCTTCAAAAATGAAGCCAACCACTGTTCCGGTCGCATCATCCGTAGCGGTGCCGATATAGGTCTGGACATCGTTCTGCCCGACGATTTTGAAATGCTCGCCGCCCGAAAGCACGGGCGAGCTGTTGAACGATTCTACCGTTTGCGGCCGAATGGGAAACGGGCTGGTGAGAACATAGTCGCAGTCTCCGGGTTTTCCGCCCAGCGGGTCGATATTGTAGGCGTAAAGAATCTCACTGGGATTACCGGGCGGATGGCCATGATCGTGGTCGTGGTCCTGCCCATTTCCCCAGCCTTGGCCATGACCGTCATCGCCCGAGTCGCCATGCTGCCAGCTGCCGCCAGGGAATTGGTTTGGATTATCTTGGTCGCTCATATGCACCTCACTAATAACAGCGAGATGTGTATCTATAATTTTCTAATGCCGCATTAATCACAAAGACTAAATTGAAATCGTACTTTGTTGTTATTATTAGATTTAATTTGATTCTTTTTCGTGAAATTTTGCCAATTTTAAATCTTAAATCTATTTTTTATATCAAAAATTCAATCAAAAGTTGTTGCGCGCCTTAACTCAGGCGGCGTCATCAAGGCGCACAAATTGCGCGCCGCTTTGTTGCAGGCACGCCAGTCCAGCGGCGATGCCAGCGCCGCTGGAGCGCTTGGGCTGGTTGATATGCCCTTCGATAACATCGCCGTCCCGTGCTGCGCTGATGCGGGATGCAACCATTTCCGCCGGGAGAGAGGCGCCCGCATCGGAGACCAGGGAATAACCCGCCACGCGTATGTTCAGCGCCTCGATTTGCGGGATAACAGAAGGCGTATAAAGCCCGGCAGCCCCCCGATACCAAACCGGGCGCCGGCCCGTGACTTTGTAAATCGCTTCCGCCCCACCCGTGATTTCCGTTTCAATGGCCGGCCAGCTTCCCGCCACCGCCAGCCCATAAACGGGCTGCCCGCCCAGCACCGGCGGCAGATGCCGCGCACCATGGTTCTCCAGCGTGAAGATATGCGGATGTTTCAGGAAAAATGCCAAACCTTCCGGGTTCATCCGCATCCACACGGCGGTGATGAAGATGGTGGCGGGAATGTTGCGCTCCACCAGCAAATTGGCGATGCGCGGGTCGAAATGGCCAGGGCAGGCATCCAGCGTTACCGCCACGCGGCGCGGGCCGGGTTGGGGGTTCAGCCGCAGCACCGGCTCCACCAGGCCATCTTTTTCAATCGGCCCCAAGGCCAGCGGTGCCACCAGCCCACCATAAATAAATTGACGGCGGGAGATGCTCCCGCCGCCGCAAAAATCGCACATTTCAGGCTTTCAGAATTCGGCCGGCAACAGCGCCAAGCTTCCGGACCATATCCGGGTCGCGGGCTTCCTTTGCGGTGATCAGCGCGTGGGTAAGCGCTGTGTCGCAGCCATACGGGCAAATGGGGCGCGGCTGGCTTAGGCGCGGCAGCACGTCCTTCACCAGGTTGCGCGCCTTATCGGCATTGCCCAGCAGCACCTTCACCACCTGGTCCACGCTCACCGCATCATGCTCCTCGTGCCAGCAATCGTAATCGGTCACCATGGCCACGGTAGCGTAATCAATCTCTGCCTCGCGGGCGAGTTTGGCCTCCGGCATGTTGGTCATGCCAATTACCGAGCAGCCCCAGGAGCGGTAGAGATTGCTCTCCGCCAGGGTTGAGAATTGCGGCCCCTCCATGGCCAGATAGGTGCCGCCGCGCGTATAGGGCAGGTTCAGCGCCTTCAGGCTTTCCTCCAGCGCATCGCCAAGCCGCGCGCAAACCGGATGCGCCACCGAAACATGCGCCACACAGCCAGGGCCAAAAAAGCTTTTCTCCCGGGCGAACGTACGGTCGATAAATTGATCAACGATTACGAAATGCCCTGGCGGCAGCTCTTCTTTCAAAGACCCGACCGCGGAGAGGGAAAGAATGTCGGTAACGCCGAGGCGCTTCATCGCGTCGATATTGGCGCGGTAGTTGAGTGCGCTTGGCGTGGCTTTATGTCCACGCCCATGGCGGGGGAGAAACGCCACCCTCAGGCCCTGATAATCGCCGAGCAGAAACTCGTCCGAAGGGTCGCCCCAGGGGGTTTCGATTTTTGCCCACCGGGTGTTGGTCAGGCCATCAATGTTGTAAAGGCCCGAACCGCCGATGATGCCGATGACAGGTTGCTTTGTTTCAGCCATTTTTCGCTCCCCAAGTTGAATGCCACCTTATTGTAACAGGCGGCATTCAGAACTTGTATGATCGAAATCAAACCTTACGCAACCTTACGTCTTTCCTGATATTGCGGGCGCTGAGGTTTAACTTTGCGTACCTGCATGTCTGGGTGGCGCGCCGGTTTTTTCACCGGCATCGCCTGCCTGGGCCGCTCGCCGCCCGCAACCTGCATCTTCACGCCCGTGAGCTTCTCAATCTGGTTAAGGTAGGGCAGTTCGGTCGCGTCACAAAAGGCCACGGCCATGCCATCCGCGCCGTTGCGCGCGGTGCGGCCAATGCGGTGCACGTAGCTCTCCGGCTCGTTCGGCAGCTCGAAATTGATGACGTGGGAAACCGCACTCACATCAATTCCGCGCGCGGCAATGTCGGTCGCCACCAAGGCGCGGACTTCACCGGCCTTGAAAGCATCCAGGGCGCGCTGGCGCTGGTTCTGGCTGAGATTACCGTGCAACGCCGCGGCGGAAATCTTGGAGCTGTTCAGCATCATCGCCACACGGTCCGCCCCGCGCTTGGTGCGGGTAAACACGATGGTTCTGGCGAATTCAGGCTGGTGCAGCAGTTTCACTAACAGGTTCCGCTTCTCCGGCCCTTCGGCGAAATGCACGCTTTGCTCGATCTTGCGGGGGGTTGATGACACCGCCTCGATCTCCACGCGCACAGGCTCGCGCAGCAGGCCGTTGGCCAGCTTGGCGATTTCCGCCGGCATGGTGGCGGAGAACAAAGCGGACTGACGGCGGGACGGCAAAGCGTTCACCACCTTGCGGATATCCGGCATGAAGCCGAGATCCAGCATACGGTCGGCCTCGTCCAGCACGAAGAACTGGCACTGGTCGATAATCAGCTCGCGGGTGTTCATCAAATCCACCACGCGGCCTGGGCAACCCACCACAATGTCCGCGCCGCGCATCATGCGCTGCACTTGGCTGTAACGGCTGACGCCGCCCACCACCAGCACGGTGCGCAGGCCAAGCCCGGCACCGAATTTCTTAATCTCCTGCTCAATCTGCACAGCCAGCTCACGCGTGGGGGCCAGCACCAGGGCGCGGGTGGAAAAGCGGCGGCTGTGCAGCTTCTCGGTCGCGAAGGCCTGCAGCATGGGCAGGGCGAAGGCCGCGGTCTTGCCCGTGCCGGTCTGGGCGCAACCGATGAGATCGCGGCCCTCCAGCAGCGGCGGGATCGCGCGCGCCTGGATCGGCGACGGATGCGTGTACGACTTCTCGGCCAGGGCGCGCAACAGCGGCGCGGACAGGTTGAGCGAGGCGAAGGTGGTGGATTCTTGGTTCATGGTGGACGACCGGAAGCGGATGGCCTCCGGAAGGATCCGCCCGCGTGGCGGGCGGACCGAATGTTCTTTCTGCGGGTGGCCCGGTTTGCGTCCGGGCGCGCGGCGGTGGTGCGGGATGCACCAGCCGGGCGGCATCAGGTCGCGATCGACCGGGCCTGTGATTTTCGATGAGCGTTGTGGACCTCTGAACGGTCTCTCATCGAAGAAACGCCCGAAGGGAGGCGGACCTGCTGGGGTCACGATTGCCGCGCCCTCAAATCCGCCGGAAGGGGCGGACGTTCGCAGCGGGGGCGGCGCGATGCAAGCGATTTTGTGCAGATTCGCATTGCCGGCGCCGTCGAACGGTCAGCCGGCGGGGCCATTTGACGCCGCCGGGCCCCTGCGTTGCTTGATAAGCATGATTGTCCGTGACTTTTCCGCCGCCGAGGCGTCATTGCAGGCGACCGGGCGGCGCCAAGGGCGTCATCGCCCGGCACTTGCGATCCATTCCTGACCTTTTGAACCGATGACCACCAGCCCCGACGAAAACCGCCGCTCCGGCACACTGGAGTACGAACCTTTGCGCGCCGCGCCTCCGCCTCCGTCGGCGCCGCGCCGACCGCGCCGCCGCCTCTCGCTGGTGTTGATCGCCGCCGTCGCCGTAATCCTCATCGGGGCCGTTTGGTGGATCAACCACGCCCAGACGAAAGCCGC
>JAGXAO010000074.1 GCA_018971565.1 Rhodospirillales bacterium | reverse complement strand
GCACGGGCATAACCCCAGGCCACGGCATCGTGCCGCGCCGTGCCCGCGCGGCGTTGCACCAGCGCCCCCTGCACGGGGAAACGCGCATTGTCGTAATTCAGATACGGGATTTCGCGGCGGAGCTGCGCGCGGTCCAGCAATTCCGCGCCCGCGCCATGCAAAATCATCGCATTGCCGCGCCGCGCGTAGGCATCGCGCTGCACGTCTGAATGGTAAATATTATAGATGCCGCGCTGGCTCACCATCGCGTTATAATTCAGGTCCTGCTCCAGCCCTTCCCACAGCTTCATGGAAAATTCGTAGAACGGCTCGTTACCCGGCAGCATGTAGTTGGAACGGATGATGGTGGTGTTGCGGCCGATATTGCCGCTGCCCAGCCAGCCTTTCTCTACCACCGCGATCCGCCCTACCTCCGGGTGGTTCTTGGCAAGGTAATAAGCAGTGGCCAGCCCGCCGCCGCCGCCGCCAATGATCACCACATCGTAAAACGGGGCCGGTTCCGCCTTGCGCCAGGCCGGTTTCCAGCCCGTATGGCCCCGCAGCGCCTGGGTGAAAACAGAAAAAGCGGAGTATTTCATCGCCAACAAAAAATTCCTGTTAGTTAAATAGAGTGATGCACAAGAATTTTATTCTTGTCAAACCCCACTCCCGGGCAGACCTAAATCTCTAAAATTCCTGGCTGGTACGGCGCCCCCACCACCTCTCGTTCATGCCTATATCCGTGCGGCGCAGACATAATCCAAAATCCATGAGTGTATGTCTCGTGCCTGTAATGAGTGTGGCCCTGAATCCAGAAGGCGGGTCCATAAGGCTCGAATTCCGGCAGCAAGTCTGAGGCATAGGCCGGGCCGATCGCCCCATTCCTGGTGCCCAAAAACGCCGCCCCGGGCGCATGATGCGTTACAATCAGGCGCGGCGTGGCGGGGTCATCCGCCAGCAGCCTGTCGAGTGCCGTGTGCAGCCAGGCGCGAGCCGCAAAATGGCGCTCCATGATAAGGTTCGGGTTCAACCGCCGGGCGCCATCACTGATTAGCCGGTAATCGTTCATTCGCTCGCCAGCAAAGGCACAGGCCTGGGCTACATTCTGGTTCAGGTTGAAATCCGTCCAGAATGTGCTGCCCAGCACATGCAGGCGTTGGCCGCCCTGTTCCAACGTGAACACCTCATTATCCAGAAACCGCACCCGCCCCTGGGTCGCGGCGGCAGCCCTGGACATAAGCTTGTGCGCCTCTGGCAGATTTTGGAAATAATATTCATGGTTGCCCGCCACCAGCACCACCGGAGCCTCGAAACGTTTGGCCAGGCTGTCCGCATAGGCCACACTGAGCAAGCCATTATGAATATCCCCCGCCAGCACGATGAGGCCGGGCGGCAGTACATCCTTCAACGCGGGCCCTAACTGTAAAGCCGCGCGCCCGCGGAAAAAATCAGCCACGCTACGCCGCCGCCGCGTCATTTCAATATGCAGGTCGCTCATATAGAGCACGCGGATCATTTGATCGACCAGATGAGGCTAAGCAGAAACAACAACGCGAACAGCAACGCCACCCCGCGCCAAAGCTGCAGGCTGGTGAAGGCAAAGCGCTTGCGCGGCGGCGTGTCCCGCCCTTCCGCCAGGCCAATTTGCAAGGCACGCGCAAATTCTCCGGCATCAGCAAAGCGGTCCTCCGGCCGGGGGGCAAGGCCCTTGGCCAGCGCTTCCCCCAGCCAGCCAGGCATATCCGGCCGCACCCGCGCCAGCGGGCGCTTCTCATGCTGGCCATAGGGAAAAGCCCCGCCCGAAAACATGCGGTAGAAGCTCACCGCCAGTGCGTAAACCTCGGTGCGGGCGTTGGCGGGGGAGCCCTTCAGCAGTTCCGGAGCCATATAGCGTATGGTTCCACCCGGCCGCGCCGCATTGGCGGCATCGATTCCCGGCAAATAAGCCAGCCCCAAATCCAACAGCCGTACTTCGCCGGTTTCCAACAGCATCACATTGTCCGGTTTCAAATCACGGTGCACCACCTCTATAGCAGCCAGGTCCTGCACCGCTTCGCACAAACGCATGGCGATACC
Source organism: Rhodospirillales bacterium (assembly GCA_018971565.1). GTDB lineage: Bacteria > Pseudomonadota > Alphaproteobacteria > Acetobacterales > Acetobacteraceae > Acidocella. Next base: position 8,167 of record JAGXAO010000074.1, on the reverse strand, counting down.
CATGCCTTCCGGCAGGCTCATCAGCGGCGCGTGGTTGATGCGTTTTTCCAGTGTCTCGCCATGGTAAAGCGGCATCACCAAATACAGCGCGCTGCGGCGCTCCGGCGGCAGCTCTATATATTGCACCACGTTCTGGCTGCGCACGGCGGTGCCAACCCAGGCTTCGCGCATGAAGCCGGCAGTAAAAACTTCGTCTTGCAGCATCGAGGGTAGTGGGATTTTTAATGCCACGTCCTGATTATTCTGCAGGTCCCGTGCCGCCATCAGCACGGTATAACGCCCGCGAAAGAGCGTGCGGCCTATCTGGAAGCCATCCCGCACATCGCCTTCGCGCGGAGCTGGGCGGATGGGCAGATGCGCCAGTGCCGCACTGGCCGAGCCATCATCTACGTCGTCAGCCAGGCTTTGCATACGCAGCGCCATCACCGATTTACCCGGCGCGGGCAAAGCTGCCAACGCTTCCAGGGTGGCATCGGCCAGCTCCGCTTCGCCAGCGTGCTGTAGCAACGGCAACAGGGCCGCGTAGACCCCTTCTGTCAGGTTCAATCCTGCGATGAGCAGATACACATCCCCCGCCTCAGCATCCATCTCGCCCAAATCCAGCGTCAGTTCGGCATCCAGCCCCAATGCCCTGGCAGGAATGAAGGGCGTTGGTTCCACCGGGTGGATATGGGGTTGCATGAGCGGCGTGAGCATGGCCCCGCGCAGCCTGTACATCTGGCAAGCGCCCAGCTGAACCAGCCCGATCCGCCTGTTCTGCAGCAGCAAGGCCGAAAGCGAAACCAGCGCCCCGCCCTGCATCTGCCCCGCCAACCAACGGTTAACCGAGGCCAGCGCCGCCGCAGCCGCCTTGCCGGGCGAGAGGGTTCGCCGCGCGCCGAAATAGCCCTCCGCGAAAGTATGTGCCGCACTTTGCACGGCCGCACGTACGCTCTCTGCGTCCGCCCGCCCATCCGCATGGGCACAGGCAATAACAGCCAATGCCCCGCGCGCCGGCACGCCAAAATGTTTGCCCTCGTAAAGCGCATAGAAACTCCGCGCCGCGGCCCCCTCCCCCTGGCTGGCAAACGCAGCCTGGATGGACCATTCCGCCGGTTCAGCCATTCCGGCTTCCGGCAGGCACCCACAGCACGTCTGCCCCGCCCATGCCGTTGGCGGCGCGCGCCAGCACAAACAATAAATCCGACAGGCGGTTGAGATAAACCAGAACCAGCCGGTTCACTGCCTCCTCCGGCGTTTCCAGCAATTGCACCACCGCACGTTCCGCCCGGCGGGCAACAGTGCGGGCAAAATGCAGCCTCGTTGCGGCCGGGCTGCCGGCGGGCAGAACAAAGGATGTAAGCGGCGGCAGGGTAGCGTTGGCGGCATCAATCCGCTCTTCCAGCCAATCTATTTGCGATTGCACAACCCGTAAAGCCGACGCCTGTGCCTGCACGATCGGCGTACAGAGATCCGCGCCAAGGTCGAACAAGTCATTTTGTATTCGCATTAAAATAATATCCACCGGCGCGCTGGCTTCCAGCCGGGCCAGGCCAATGGCGGCGTTGGCTTCATCCACTTCACCAAGCGCCACAATCCTGGCGGCGGATTTTGGCACCCGCACGCCATTTCCTAACGAGGTTTCACCGTGATCGCCGCCCCGGGTATATATTTTGTCGAGCTTCACCATACGGGAAATGCACCATGTCCCGTCCGCATCGGCAAGGGCCTTACCGCGCCCATCGGGGGACTGTAACGCATTATTGGTCATAAACATAGAATTACAATTTTGTCATTAAATTCAAAAACAAACCCGCCAATTCCGAATGGCCAGTAAAAATAAGATTATTCAAGGCTTTTTCAGAATATTTCTGATACAACTCTTTTATATTAGAATAACCTGCAATCTTTCGTAAGCCAAAAGTCTGCACTAAACTTTACATTTCTTCTGCAATACAATCGCAAATATTAAATTGATGATTTTTTTAGACATTTATTAACAATGACTGCCGCTGAGCCAGCGCACATCTTCAACGTGCATAATTTTGCTGACGCGGCTTACTTTGCCAGCTAATCAATTACTTGCGCGGAGGCTTACAGCAACGCAATTATTAACATTCTTCGTGGGCTTGAATAGGAGAGGCGGCGTTGAGCGGAATTATCACCATTGCCGGTAGCGTATATGGTTCCTATAGCGGCCAAAATCTGGACATTGTTTCTGGGTCTCCAACGATCAATGGCGGCTCCAACACGGTGCAGAGCTCTGTCTCGGGAGTTGGCATTGTTCTTACCGGCGGCAATAACGCCATCAGCCTTGGCGGCTCCGCCGACACCCTTGTAGCTGGCGACGCCGCTTCCGGAGGCGTTAGCGGAGATACGCTACTGCTCACGGGAAATTACAATACCATCGAAGATAACGGCTTCAGCGGCGGGGGCGTCACCATCAACGGGAGCTATAATAACTTTAGCTCTCAGCAACGTATCGAAACGTCCAATATCGTTGTCAACGGCAATAACGACACCGTTTCTGCAACCTACATGAACGGTAATTTTGTAATCGCCGGCAATAACGCTCTGGTTTATGCGAATAATGGCGCGTTCACGGTTAGCGGCGCGAACGACACGGTATTCGCTGCGAATGCGCAGAGCATTCTCGTCACTGGTAGTGGCGCCACGGTTTTAGTCGAAGCCAGCCCGGGTTCAACATTCCCTACAGCCTTGCTGGGTGGTGCGGCCCAGGCAACCCAGGATAGTACGCCTGGCACAACCATCTCCATTACCGGCTCCGGCGCCAACGTCACCACTTATAATAACAACGATACAGTGACAAGCAGCGGCAATGGCAATTCGGTCTCTCTGTTAAGCTTTGGTGATTCCGCGACTCTTTCAGGCGGCAACAGCAGTGTTTCGGCACAATCCCAGACCGAGACCATCAGCGTGGCCGGCGCGCAGGATACGGTCAGCACCTCAACCTCACTATTCTCCGGCACACCCTCCAGTACAGTGCCGTCCTCAACCGTCGCGGTCGATAGTGTCGTTGCCGCCTCCACTACTTATAATGCGGGCACCTCAACCATTGTGGATACCATACCCGGCGGCGGCCCCAGCACCGTTAACGTAACCGCCGGGGGCACCAGCATCATTGCCACCGCAGGCGGTACATATAACGACAGCATTGGCGGCAACAGCTATACCATCGGCGGCGGCACCAAGCTCAACCTTGCCTCTGGAGGAAATACCGTAAACGTTGCCGACGGTCAGTTCCTCACGCAGGATACGCTGGGCGGGGCTGCAGGGTCTCCGAATACGATTATCCTTGGATCAGGCAATATTGTTGACCTCACTGCTTCCGGCGTCGCAGCGGGTTATGATATTCTTAGCGTCAACGGCAGCGGCAATTCCGGCTTCATTTATGGCGCTCCTGCAAGTTCGCTCTATCTCGGCGGCAGCGGCAATCTCTTTGCGGTACTTGCAAACCCCACCGCCAGCAGCACCGCAGGTGGCCTGCTATCCATCGCGGGGGCAGATACGCTATCCGTCTGGTCCGGCAATAACAGTATCGTGGCGAATAACGGCGCCTCGTTGTTTGTTGTATCTGGAAACAACACCATCACCGGCGACAACGCAGCACTCACTCTGCAAGGCGATGGCAATATGGTCAACCTGACCGGCCAATCCACGATTTCAGACTCCAACCCCTGGCAATACGGCACATCAACCAACACGGATAATGTACAAAATCAGTTCACCGTGCAGGGTGGCCAATTTAACCTCGGCGGCAAAGATACATTGCTGCAAAGCAGTTCTTCCGCCGCGATTACTCTTACCGGCGGCAACAGCGCCACCCTGAACGGCGCCAATGACAGCATCACCGCCACAGACCAGCTATATGGCGGCAACAACATTATTCTTGGCGGCAGCGGAACTGATAGTGTTCACCTGGTGAACGTCTCTGATAGCGCGGCGACGATAAACGCCAATGTTAATGCCTTCGTCACCGCCTCTGATGATACCGGCCCCAAGATCGGTGATCTTAATACCAATAGCAACGAGCACCTGCTCTTTATCGGCGGCTCCGGCACCTCCAACACAGTGTTCGCCGCGGGTAGCAATACCCAGGTCACACTGTTTGGGGGCAGCAGCAGCAACAACATTGTCTCTGGCGGTGATGCCGGAAATAACAGCCTGAATGGCGGGCTAGGTGGGGGGAATCTGTTCCGGGCCGGGGGAACTAACGATGTGCTTATTGGTGGCGCGGCCGGTGCAAACACAATTGTCTCGGCGGCTGGCAACGAAACCTTAACGGGCGCCGGGCTGGGTAACGATCTGTTTTCCATTACCGGTGGCGGCGGCACAGACATGATTCAGAATTTCACTGGCCAATTGGTGGTAGCCTCCACACTTACCGTCTCCAGTGAAACCGTTTCCGGCGGCGCCTTAAATGTTTACCTCAACGATGGCACGCACCTGATCTTCTCTGGTCTCACCAGCGTCAGCCAGAACGGCAATTTATTCACCCATTAACCCGGCGCGGCCGGTAGCTCGGGCTGGGATTGACCTCGGATAACAGCGTCCAATTTGCCAATATCAATCCGATCTTGGCAAATACCACGCCAACATCGGCAAACTCCTGGTCAAGCCGCGCCCTTGGCCCCAGCGCGCGGTGCGAGGGTTCGCCCGAGATAAGGCGTGCCCCGGCGGAAACCCGCAGCGCCCCCATCTGCCCTTCGCCCAACGGTTGCGCCAAGGGCACTGGCTGGCCGATGTGGCAAATTCGCGCCGCAATCTCTGGCTGCTCCGGCAGCCAGGGGGAAAGATCGGTATTCAGCCACACATAAACTTGCCGCGCCTCAACCGGGGTAAGGCAACGATCCAGCGCATAGGGCGCGCACAAGGAGAACGTAAAAATGCTGGGCAGGCGCTCCCATGGTTCATCCGCCTCGTTGCGAAATACGGCCGGGGCAGGCAGCAAGGCCAGCCCAGGCGTGGCGGCAATGCCGCGCTCCACCGCCTTGGCGAAGCCGCACAGAATCTCAACTCGCCGTCCGGGCTTCACCCGCAGCAATGCACGCATCTCCGCCAGTGCCGCGTGCCAGCGCAAGGCCAGGCCATAATTGCCACCCTCCGGCAGCCCACGTGCCGCCGGGGCATCAACCGGAAATTCGGCCCGGTTGAAATAAGCGGCCAGCCCCCTTGGCAGCATCCCGGTGCGCAGGCGCGCCGCAACTGCTTCAGGCAGCAGCGCCGCCCCAGCGAAAGGCGGGCCAGTGAAAAACTTTGAGCCCGTGACCAAAACCGTGGCGCCAAGGGCGAGGTAGGACTGCACCGAAGCTGGCGAGAGCCGGACCTGGCAGGCATCCAGCACGATATCGAACGCATCGCCATACAGTTCGCGCAAACGGGCAAGAAAAGCGGGAGATGGCGCCAGCAGCCCGGTTTTTGAAAGATCCAGCCCATGCAGGATCACCCGCCTGCCCTCCGCCAGCGCGGCGGCCAACGCAGCTTCGATCTCCGCCTCAACCACACAGGCTGCCCGCACGCCGCCGGAAGCATCACGCAGGGCAATATTGGCAAGCGCCGTATCCGGCCGGAAGCCCTCGATCGGCGCCTCACAGGTCACGTCATGCCCCAAAGCGGTATCCACGGCGAAATGCAGCCCACGCGCGGCCATCGGCACGCCGCGCCCGGTTTCCTCCGGGGCAATGAGAATATTCAGGATCGGCTTGTCCGTCCCGGCCAGATGGGTCAACGCCAACGCCAGCAGTTCGGTATCCGTGCCCGAGGCCGCGAGAATAATCTCCTCACCTGCCCTCAGGCCAAACCCCTTGGCGATACCACGGCGCACGGCGCTAATGCAGACGCCAACAGCCTTGCCGGCTGGTATTCCGCGTAACAGCGCGGTGGTTACAGCCAGCCGGGCTTTGTCAGCGGCAATGTAACCCCGCGCAGAAGAAGAAGAAGCGGTCGAGGACGCGAATGTGATCGCCCAGGGGCGTGGGCGATGGCTGCACCCATATCCGTTCAAGGCGGTTTTCGGATCGCGGGCCAGGCGAATGTCACCACCGGTCTCCATCAGCGCGTCGGCAGTGCCAAGCAACGCCCAGGCTTCATGCAGCCGCTCAGCCGCCATTGCGCTCAGCCCGAACAACTGAGCTAAGCGAAGCGGGCCAGGAGAAATCTCCGCCGCCATCTGCGCCCGCCATAGCGGCGCCTCCGCCCCAGGCTCATCCGGTTCATCCATGGCGTAAAGTGCGGCTGCCCGGGCTGCGGCGGCGCGCGCCAGGCGAGGCTCCACGCCATGCGCCTCAAGCCAAGCGGCCTCCGCCTCGTACCGCACCAATAGAGGAGGCTGCCCGAGCCTTTCAGGCAGATGCTCGCTCAAAGCCGCAAGCTCCGGGGCGTGGGCTGGGCTGGTTTCAGGGGATTGTATGGTTTTATCCACCAACCGCGTCGCAGGATGCATATTTACTCCGGCCTTGCCGGGCAAAGTCATAGCCGAATCCGCCAATATCACCAAGAAACGGGAAAAACCGCAAAAAGAGAGGAGATTTTTGCGTTTTGGCCCTCTGCAATACCGAAATAGAGGTTAACATTTTCCACCATAGCGTTTAAGCACAGCCTGATTTTTTGCGGAGCACGTAACCTTGGCGACGATGTATACCGAGACGGTGAAGACCGTCCGGCACTGGACTGACAATCTGTTCAGCTTCACCACCACGCGCAACCCCGGGCTGCGCTTCATCAACGGGCAATTCGTGATGATCGGCCTGCCCATAAACGGCCGGCCGCTGCTGCGCGCCTATTCTCTGTGCAGCGCCAATTATGAGGACCAGCTGGAATTCTTCTCGATCAAGGTGCCAAACGGTCCGCTCACCCAGCATCTGCAGAAACTCGCACCCGGCGATGAGATCATTATCGGCGGCAAGCCGACCGGTACACTCATCCAGGACAATCTCTCACCCGGCAAATACCTGTTGATGCTCTCTACCGGCACCGGGCTGGCGCCGTTTGTGAGCATCATCAAAGACCCCGATGCCTATGAGCGGTACGAGAAGATTATCCTGGTTCATGGCTGCCGCCATGTCGCCGAGCTTGCCTACGGCGAGAAGGTGGTGAACGAATTGCTGCAGGATGAAATTTTCGCCGAAATGGCGCAGGAAAAACTGCTCTATTACCCCACCGTAACGCGCGAGGCTTTCCGAAACAGCGGCCGCATCTCAGCCTTGCTGGAGCAAGGCAAGCTGGAAGCCGATCTCGGCCTGCCTGCGCTAAACAAAGAAGATTACCGCGTGATGCTTTGCGGCAGCCCGCAAATGCTGGCGGACCTGCAAACCATGCTGGAAGCCAGGGCCTTCAAGGAAGGCAACCATTCCGAACCGGGGCAGTATGTGATCGAAAAGGCGTTCGTCGACAAGTAAATCATTGCCAGATAGCGCGCGGCTTCGCGCGCTATCTAACCGCAGATGCCGTCCTGAAGACCAAGAATCGTGCAGCTCGCGTAGCTTACCGCTGGGTCATAAAGCACGATGGTTATCCGCGAGCCCGCCGCCTGCACAAGGCTCGGTTTGCCAAGCGCATGCGCCGGGCCAAAAAACTCCTTCGGCGTGCTGGTGTTCTGCCCGGCATGGCCATACACAACCCAAACGCGCTTGCCTTCACTAATCGCTTTTTCCGCATGGGCAAGGTCGCCGTCAGCGTCCTTTAAAACAACGGCTTGGGCGCCATGCGGCATATAAAGCTGCAAAATCGGCAGCGCCCCGGTATCTGAAAGATAAATCACATCTCCGGGGTCAACTTCGCTCGCCAGCATTCTGGCCGCGACATCCCAGCGCGGTTTGGTTTCCACATGATAATATGGCACCAGGTTAACAAGCAGCAGCGCTGCTACGCCCGCCACGGCCAGGCGCATGGCCAATACGTGCCGCCCCTCCAGCAACGCAGCAGCGCCCACCCCCACCAAAACCGCGAAAGGCGCAGCGCTCCACAGTAAATAGCGCGGCAGCAGCACCGGTTGGCGCAGTGAGATGAGCAGGAACAGGCACGGCAGAAACAGAAACGCGATGCCGAGCACAACCAGCACCGCCGGGCGGCGGCGCAACCCCCACCCAGCGGCACATAGGGCTATGAGCAGCAGAAAATCGATGATCCAGGCCAGGCCAGGCACAGCGTGGTGGTTCAGGAACCGGTA
>JAGXAO010000162.1 GCA_018971565.1 Rhodospirillales bacterium | reverse complement strand
AAAAACGCGGCCAATCTCCTCCCTCAAGGCCAAATCGTGCCGCGCCCGCGCCGAGAGCAGAGACGGATCGGCACGTTGGGCTACATGCGCATGATAGGTGAGGGGGCGATCGGCAAAACCTTGCAGATCGGCTCGACCCCGTGCTCCCCCCGATGATCGTCAACAAAGGCGATCATGGCTTGTGCCGGCGGTCGAGCTCCGCCGCCGCAAAATACGCGCTCGCCTTGCGCAAGATCTCATTGGCCTGGCGCAGTTCACGGTTCTCGCGCTCCAGAGCCTTCAACCGTTCCGCTACCTCAGACGGAACGCCAGGCGCCCGGCCAGCCTCAACATCGGCCTTCTTCATCCACTCCATCAGCGTGTGGGTCGAACAGCCAATCTTCCCGGCAATCGATGTGGCAGCAGCCCACCGGGAAGAATGCTCGCTCTCATGGTCCAATAACATCCGTACCGCGCGGGCACGGATCTCAGGAGAAAATTTGTTCGTCGTCTTGCTCGTCTGGCTTCATCCTACTTGGGAGTTGAAGCCTCCGACAAACCCGGGGCGGTTCAGTTCCCGGCGATTCTCACATCCACGCCGAGCTTCTGTTCGGCCCGGAGCTCGTAGAACAGGTCCTCAGCCAAGTTGAGAGCGGTGGGAAGGTCGCGGGTCTTGAGGGACCGGATGATGTAGCCGGTGACACCAGGGATTTTTAGGCGGGCCTGATAGACCTGCTGATTGGTGTCGGCTCGCCGGTACACCATAACGGCCCCGTCCCGGAGGCGGTGGACCTGCTGGTAGAAGCTCTCGACCATGATCCAAACTCCACAATTTCTGTGAAAGTTCTGTGCAAAACGCTAACTGGAAACAGCGTTGGAAACAAGGGTCTGTAAAGCGTCTGTGAATGTAAAAACAGGGACATGATTTATATCAAGTCCCTGTTTTAATTGAATAAATTGAAGCCTAAGACTTAGCGCTTGGAGAACTGGAAGCTGCGGCGGGCCTTCGGCTTGCCGTATTTCTTACGTTCGACCATGCGCGGGTCACGGGTTAGGAAGCCGGCAGCCTTCAGAATGGGGCGCAGATCCGGCTCGAAGAGGGTGAGCGCACGGGAAATGCCGTGGCGAACAGCGCCTGCCTGGCCGGAGAGGCCGCCGCCGTTAACGGTGCAATACACGTCAAACTGGTTGTAGCGGTCTGCCACCAGGAAGGGCTGGGTGATCAACATGCGCAGCACGGGGCGGGCAAAGTAAACCGGCGCCTTCTTGCCGTTGATGATGATCTCGCCCTTGCCGGGCTTCACCCACACGCGGGCGATGGCGTTCTTGCGGCGGCCGGTGGCGTAGGAACGGCCTTGCGCGTCCTTCTTCGGTTCACGCTTCTGCGGCTGCGCGTCCGGGGTGGTGCCGGTGGTGGCCTGGAGGTCCTTCAGACCGGCGAAAACATTGGTGGTTTCGGACATGGAATCAGGCCCTCTTGTTCTTGGGGTTCAGCGCGGCAACGTCGAGGGTCTTCGGCTGCTGGGCGGCGTGCGGGTGCTCAGGCCCGGCATATACATGCAGGTTCTTCATCTGCTGGCGCTGCAGCGGGCCGCGCGTGATCATGCGCTCGATCGCTTTCTCGACAACGCTTTGCGGGTTTTTGCTGGCCAGACGGTCTTTGATGGAACGGCCCTTGATGCCGCCAGCATAGCCGGTGTGGTAGTAGAAGATTGAATCTTCAGCCTTCTTGCCGGTTACCTTCACCTTTTCGGCGTTGACGATGATGATGTTGTCACCACAATCGACATGCGGCGTGAAGGTCGCCTTGTGTTTGCCGCGGAGGCGGTTTGCCACGATCGCGGCAAGGCGGCCCAGGATCAGCCCTTCGGCGTCGATCAAGACCCAGTCCTTCTTCACGTCCGCGGGCTTGATGGAAATTGTCGTTTTCATATGCTCACCCAAAGAATAGTGGGGGGCTTATGATGAAAGCGCACTGGAAGGTCAAGGGGTTTGGTGTGTGGTAATTTAATACCACAGGC
>JAGXAO010000161.1 GCA_018971565.1 Rhodospirillales bacterium | reverse complement strand
TCCCTGGCCGAATCCGGCGTGCCCGCCGCCCATGCGCGCGAGCTGCTGGTGGCCTTCCGGCAGGACGTGACCAAGCTGCGCTACGAAAATTGGAGCGAGCTGCTGCAATATTGCCGCTACTCCGCCGCGCCGGTGGGCCGCTACGTACTGGATGTGCACGGCGAGGCGCGGGATACCTGGCCGGCATCGGACGCGCTGTGCGCATCCCTCCAGGTGCTCAACCATCTGCAGGATTGCGCCAAGGATTTACGCGACCTCGACCGCTGCTACATCCCGCAGGACTGGCTGCGCGAGGCCGGCCTGACCACGGACGACATCGCCCGGCCCGAAACCGTTCCCGCCCTGCGCGCCGTGTTCGACAAGATGCTGGACGCCACGCAAGCCCTGAACCGCGAGGCGGCCGAACTGCCCAGGCGCGTGAAGTCCCGCCGGTTGCGGATTGAAACCGCCATTATCTGTGCGCTGGCCAACCGGCTTACCGCCAAGCTGCGCCATGGCGACCCGCTGGCCACCCGCGTGAAGCTCTCCAAGCTGGATGTGATGGCCGCCACATTGCGGGGCTTGAGGCACGCGCCATGATCAGCCCCAGCGATACCGCCTATGTTACGGCGCTGGTGAAGGCCTCCGGCACCTCCTTCTATCATGGCATGAAGCTCCTGCCGCCGGAGCGGCGGGATGCGATGTACGCCATCTATGCCTTCTGCCGCGTGGTGGACGACATTGCCGACGAGGAAGGCCGTGACTTTACCGCCAAGCAGCAGGAGCTGGAAGCCTGGCGCCAACGTATCGCGGGCTTGTATGAGCGCGGCGAGGCCGAGGACGCGATAACGCGGGCCTTGCTGGTGGTCATTCAGGATTACCACGTGCGCCAGGATGATTTCATCGCCATCATCGACGGCATGGAGATGGATGCGGGTGAACCGATCATCGCCCCGCCTTTGGCGGAGCTGGACCTGTATTGCGACCGCGTGGCCTCCGCCGTGGGCCGGCTCTCCGTGCGGGTGTTTGGCGATTCCTCCCCCGCGGCGGAAGAAGTGGCCCATGCGCTGGGGCGCGGGCTGCAGCTCACCAACATATTGCGAGACGTGGCGGAGGACGCGGAGCGCGGACGAATCTATCTGCCCGCCGAATTTCTGGAAGAAGCGGGCGTAACGTCGGACCCGGCGCGCATCCTCACCGCCCCGGCCTTGCCGCAAATATGCACCCGCGTGGCGGAGATGGCGGAGGCGAATTTCGCCCGTGCCCACGCGGCCATGGCGCGCTGCAACGCCAAGGCCATGCGCCCCGCCCGGCTGATGGAAGCCAGCTACCGCCCTTTGTTGCATATTTTACGCCGCCGCAACTTTGACTATGCGCAAAGGCGCGTTACACTACCGAAATGGAAAAAACTAATGCTGGCGGTGCGATTGCTGGCGGGATGAAGGAGAGGGCATGAGCGTACATGTCATCGGCGCGGGGCTTGCCGGGCTTTCCGCCGCCTGCCGGCTGGCCGAAAGCGGGCATCGCATCGTGCTGTTCGAGGCAGCCCCCCAGGCGGGCGGGCGGGCACGCTCATATTTCGATAAGCTGCTGGATTGCCGGATCGATAACGGCAACCATTTGCTGCTCTCCGGCAATATTTCGACACTCAATTATCTGCAACGCATCGGGGCCAGGCATTCACTCATAGGCCCGGCGAACCCCATTTTCCCGTTCCGCGACGTGAAATCTGGCGAGGCCTGGACCCTGCGGCTTACTACTGGGCATTTTCCCTGGTGGGTTTTTAAGCCGAGCCACCGCGTGCCGGGAACACAGCCGTGGAGCTACCTGGCGCTGAAAAAGCTGCTCAAGACAAAACCAGAAGACCTGGTGGAGCCATTGGTGGGTGGTAGCGTACTTTATGCCAAGCTGCTGGAACCTCTGGCCATTGCCGCGCTGAACACCATGCCCAGCGTCGCGGCCGCGCAACCTCTGGGGGCAGTGCTGGCGGAAACGGTGGAACGCGGCGGGTTTGCCGCCCTGCCCCGCTGGGCACGGCTCGG
>JAGXAO010000073.1 GCA_018971565.1 Rhodospirillales bacterium | reverse complement strand
CCATGTCAGGGTCACGAGCTTCTTTCGCGGTGATCAACGCGTGGGTGAGCGCTGTGTCGCAGCCATGCGGGCAAATGGGGCGCGGCTGGCTTAGGCGCGGCAGCACGTCCTTCACCAGGTTGCACGCCTTATCGGCATTGCCAAGCAGCACCTTCACCACCTGGTCCACGCTCACCGCGTCATGCTCTTCGTGCCAGCAATCGTAATCGGTCACCATGGCCACGGTAGCGTAATCAATTTCCGCCTCGCGGGCGAGCTTAGCCTCTGGCATGTTGGTCATGCCAATTACTGAGCAGCCCCAGGAACGGTAGAGATTGCTCTCCGCCAAGGTTGAGAATTGCGGCCCCTCCATGGCCAGATAGGTGCCGCCGCGCGTATAGGGCAGGTTCAGCGCCTTCAGGCTTTCTTCCAGCGCATCGCCAAGCCGCGCGCAAACCGGATGCGCCATCGAAACATGCGCGACACAGCCTGGGCCAAAAAAGCTTTTCTCCCGGGCGAAGGTGCGATCTATAAATTGATCAACGATCACGAAATGGCCTGGCGGCAGCTCCTCTTTCAAGGACCCGACCGCGGAGAGGGAGATGATGTCGGTGACGCCTAGGCGCTTGAACGCATCGATATTGGCGCGGTATTTGAGTGCGCTTGGCGTGGTTTTGTGTCCGCGCCCGTGGCGGGGAAGAAACGCCACCCTCAGGCCCTGATAGTCGCCAAGCAGAAACTCGTCCGAAGGATCGCCCCAGGGGGTTTCGATTTTTGCCCATCGCGTGTTGGTCAGGCCATCAATATTGTAAAGGCCCGAACCGCCGATGATGCCGATGACAGGTTGCTTTGTTTCAGCCATTTTTCGCTCCCCAAGTTGAATACCGCCTTATTATAAGAGGCGGCATTCAGAACTTGTATGATCGAAATCAACCCTTACGCAACTTTACGTCTTTCCTGATATTGCGGGCGCTGAGGTTTAACCTTGCGAACCTGCATATCCGGGTGGCGCACCGGCTTCTTCACCGGCATGGCCTGCCTGGGGCGCTCGCCGCCCGCCACATTCATCTTAATGCCGGTCAACTTTTCAATCTGGTTAAGGTAGGGCAGCTCGGTCGCGTCGCAGAACGCCACCGCCACGCCATCCGCGCCATTGCGCGCGGTGCGGCCGATGCGGTGCACATAACTCTCCGGCTCGTTCGGCAGCTCGAAATTTATCACGTGGGAAACCGCACTCACATCAATCCCGCGCGCGGCGATGTCGGTCGCCACCAGGGCGCGCACGTCACCGGCCTTGAAGGCATCCAGTGCACGCTGGCGCTGGTTCTGGCTGAGGTTGCCATGCAGCGCCGCGGCGGAAATCTTGGAGCTGTTCAGCATCATCGCCACACGGTCCGCCCCGCGCTTGGTGCGGGTGAAAACGATGGTCCTGGCGAATTCGGGCTGATGCAGCAGCTTCACCAGCAGATTGCGTTTCTCCGGCCCTTCGGCGAAGTGCACGCTTTGCTGGATCTTCAGCGGGCTGGAGGAAACAGGGGCGATCTCCACACGCACCGGGTCACGCAGCAGGCCGTTGGCCAGTTTGGCGATCTCGGCCGGCATGGTGGCGGAAAACAAAGCGGACTGACGGCGGGACGGCAAAGCGTTCACCACCTTGCGGATATCCGGCATAAAGCCGAGATCCAACATGCGGTCTGCTTCGTCCAGCACGAAAAACTGGCACTGGTCTATGATCAGCTCGCGGGTGTTCATCAAATCCACCACGCGGCCGGGGCAGCCCACCACGATGTCCGCACCGCGCATCATGCGCTGCACCTGGCTGTAACGGCTGACGCCACCCACCACCAGCACGGTGCGCAGGCCAAGCCCGGCGCCGAATTTCTTAATCTCCTGCTCAATCTGCACCGCCAGCTCACGCGTGGGGGCCAGCACCAGGGCGCGGGTGGAAAAGCGGCGGCTGTGCAGCTTCTCGGTCGCGAAGGCCTGCAGCATGGGCAGGGCGAAGGCCGCGGTTTTGCCCGTGCCGGTCTGGGCAATGCCCAACACGTCCTTCCCGGCCAGGCCGTGCGGAATCGCCTGCGCCTGAATTGGGGTAGGCTTCACGAAGCCCGTGGCCTTCAGCGCGCCCACGATGGCAGTGGCAAAGCCGAAATCTTCAAAGGTCAAATCACTCACAACAAACATCTCCGCCGCCAGAAGCTTATCCTCTGGCGGTCAATGTCCGGTATCCATGCGCGAATCTGGAAAAGGACGGTGCAAATCAGCCCGTAAAGGGCGTCCCCGCCCTCGTTAAAGCATCCGCCGTCATGCCTGATGTTCGCGCCATGACGGTAAGCGCGCCCTCCTTACGCTGGTAAGGCCAAGCGACGCAAGGCTTATGATGCAACGCAGAAACCCGCAGCAACCAATAAAAAACCCTCCCGCCTTGGGCGGGAGGGTTTGGTGTGGCGGCAGAGCCGTTAGTCGCCCGCGGCGGGGTGAAAAACCGGCCGGGAGGCCCGCTTGGCCGCCGGAACAACCACCGGCTTCACCACCTTGGCCGGCATCGCCGCCAGGATGGAAACACCCACCGAGGCCAGATACGGCATGGACTGGGTGAACAGCACCGCCACCCACAGCCTGGTTTCCAGCGTCGCCCAATGGTGGCCGAAGCCAACGCCCAGAGCGGCCGCCCAGGTAAGCGCCAGGATCACCAGCTCCTCGCGGGCCATCACCAGCCCCTGCACCAAAGCCGGGGCGTTCTCCATCTTCGGCGTGCGCAGGAAGGGCAGCGAGTTGGTGAACAGACCCTTCCACACGGCCTTGCCGATGGAGTGGGAGAGTGCCAGCCCCGCCACCGCGGCACCCAGGCGATCCATAAACCCACAAGGTACGCGGTTCTTATAAAGGGCAAGTATCTGCACGATCTTGAAGAAGAACAGGCCGATGGAAGGCAGCATGAACAGCGCGATCGGGAATTCAAACCGCACAGGGTCCAGAATGAGGCCCAGGGACCAGGCCAGACCCATGGCCAGAAACACCAGCCCCAGCGCATCGCCAAACCAGGGCATCCAGCCGGTTACGAAGTGCCAGCGCTGGGCTGCGGTCAGCTCCTTGTTGAAGGGATTGAATAAAGCCGCGGCATTAGCCCGTACAATCCGCATGGCGCCATAAGCCCAGCGGTAGCGCTGTTTGCGGAAGGCCGTGTAGTCATCCGGCATCACGCCTCTGCCGAAGCTCTTCTTGGAGTACACCGCCTCATATCCGGCGCGGAACAGCCGCAGGCCAAGCTGGCTATCCTCGCAGATGCACCACTCCGCCCAGCCTTGTTCATTCAGCAGCGCTTCCTTGCGGATCAGCGTCATCGTGCCGTGCTGGATGATGGCGTTACGCTCATTGCGCGTCACCATGCCGGCATGGAAGAAGCCCGCATATTCCCAGAACATCATGCGCTTGAAGATGGAGCCGTCATTATCGCGGTAATCCTGCGGAGACTGAGTGAAGCCCACCGCTGGATCCGCGAAAGCCGGCGTCATGGAACGCAGCCAGTCGGGCTCGACCAGATAGTCGGAGTCGATTACGCCCACCACCTCGGCATCGGGTGCCGTCTCGCGCAGAGCGAAGTTCAGAGCGCCCGCCTTGTAACCCTTATATTTGCCAAGGGTGAAGAAGCGGAATTTCGGCCCAAGGCGCGCGCAATGCTCGGCCACCGGCTCCCACACGGCGGGGTCCATGGTGTTATTGTCGATCACCAGCACCTCGAAGCGGTCGTAATCAAGTGCGGCCAGGCTATCCAGCGTGAGCTTCACCATGTGCGGCGGCTCGTTGCAGATGGGCAGATGGATGGAAACCTTGGGCAGCTTCGCCCCGGAAGGGGCGGGAATGGGTTCATAGTGCCGCTTGGCGACGCGGCCGAAGATGGTCTCCACCAGATCGAAACTATCCGCGATGAGCAGGAAGAGCAGCAGCCCCTGCCCCAGCGCCAAGCTGGCCCACACCGCGGCGGCGCCGAGCGAGAGATAGGTCTGGCCCATATTCATCAGCAGCATCGCCAGAGTGCTGGTAAAACCTTCCACCAGCACGGCGAAGATCAGCTTGCCCGGCAGGCGGATATCCGGCCGGCGGGAGAGCAGCGCCATGGTGGCCAGCAGGCTCATCAGCGCAGCACCAGCCGCGTACCAGATCCACTCAGGATGATTCCAAACCGCACCGGTGAGCGACCATTTCTGGTGGCGGCCCAGCGTGAACATGCCCCAATACCCAGCAGCCCGGCCCTCAAAGCTCGTCTTCCAGGGCTGGTCGAACGCTTCCATCACGAAGTAGTTCAGATGTTGCTTCTGCGCGAGATTGAAGAAGTCCCGCAGGAAGCGGGCCTGGTTGATGGTGTTGGCCCGCGCGGCGCCGATATCGATACCGTCAGACGGCCAGCCGATCTCGCCGATTACGATCTTCTTGTTCGGGAAGCGGTCATGCACTTCCTGGAAACGGTGCATGGCATCCTGCACGGCGATGTTCTCCGGCACGCCTTCCCAGTAGGGCAGCAGATGCACTGTGATGAAATCAACGGAGTTCGCGAGCTCAGGGTGCTTCAGCCACACATGCCAGGGCTCGGCGGTGGAAACCGGCACATGCACCTGCTGCTCCACGGAATGAATATCCGCGATCAGCTCCGGCACCGGCATATCGCCACGCAGAATGGTCTCGTTACCCACCATCACCTGCTTCACGTCCGGGTTGGCATTGGCAATCCGCACCACCTTCGCCAGCTCCTGTGCGTTGGCGTCCGGGTGCCGGTCCAGCCAGGCGCCCAGCGTCACGTTCAGGTTCATGCCCTGTGCCAGCGCGGGTATCTGCCCCAGATCGCCCTCAACCGTGTAGGTACGGATGTTGTGGGTGTATTTCGCCGCCAGCGTAAGGTCGGATTTAATCTGCGCCGTGGTTGGGTAATCCCCGGTCTGCGGGCTTTCCCCCTTATGGAAGGGCGAAAACGCAAAACCGCCGATTTCCCCCGTATAGGGAGCGATATTTGCAGCCGGCCGGTTAACACCCGCCCACAGGCCAAACGCCACCACGCCAGCGCCCAGCGCTGCCGCCCAGGAGCTGGGATTCGCCCAGCCACGGCGGGCCTTGCGGGTGGAAATCATCGCCTCTTGGCGGCGGATTTGCGACTGATACGTCATATCAGATATCCAGGCTGCTTCCGGGATAATCCCCGGATCGGCAGCAACATCGCAGCTCAGTGCGGCACCCGCTGGGCGTGAATGTGGCCCAACTAAGGCAAACAAAATTTAATCTTTGTTACCAAACTTTTTGTCTTACTCTATAAAATTCAATTTTATCAGTATTTTATATAAACAACCTAATATCAGACTTTAGTAATTACCCGGCGAGACGTAACAATCGCGCGCGCCACAAAACCAAGCTACAACCAGATTATGCCTCTGATTTTGCAGCTCGCCATTTTGGCCCTTCTGGTTCTTTTGAACGGCGCCTTTGCGATGGCGGAGCTGGCCCTGGTTTCCGCACGCCGCGCCATGCTCACCCTCATGGAACGCCAGGGCCTGCGCGGCGCCACCCGCGCGCGCCTGCTGGCGGACGACCCGCAGAGCTTTCTGCCTACCACCCAGTTCGGCATCACGCTTATCGGCATTCTCACCGGTGTGTTTGGCGGCGCGCAGTTGGGGGAGCGTATGCAGGGGCCTTTGCGCCACATTCCCTATATCGCTGCCTACGCCGCACCGCTGGGCGTGGCGTTTACAGTGCTCGCCATTACATTTCTTACCCTGGTGTTTGGAGAGCTGGTGCCCAAGCAGCTTGCACTGCGCCACCCGGAGCGCCTGGCCGTGCTGGTTGCCGGGCCCATTGCGATTCTCGCCCGAATCGCCGGCCCTGCCATCTGGCTGCTCAGCAAAGCCACACACCTCGTGCTGCGCGTATTCGGCCCCACGCTGGAGGACCGCCGCGGCGTTTCAGAAGAAGAGTTGAAGGCCATGCTGGTTGAAGGCGCCGAAAGCGGGGTGCTGGAAAATGAGGAGCGCGACATTATCGAACGCGTGCTGCGCCTGGCGGACAAACCCGTACGCGCGATCATGACGCCACGCACGGAAATCGTCTGGGTGGACCGTTCAGCCTCCCGCGAGGATATCATTGCGCGGTTGCGCGCCGCCTCGCACTCGCGCTTCGTGGTATGCGACGGCTCGGTGGATAATGTCACCGGCATTATTCTGGCCAAGGATGTGCTGGACCGAGTGCTGGACAACCGCGAAGGCCCCATGATCTCGCCGGTGCTGCGCCAGCCGATGGCGATTCCCGATTCCGTTTCCGCGTTGGATGCGCTGGACCGGTTGAAAGCCGACGAACTGGGCATGGCTTTGGTGTTCGACGAATATGGCAGCTTCGAGGGCGTGGTGACCGCCGCCGACGTACTGGAGGCGATTGTGGGCGATGCCGAGGATACCGGCCCATCCTCCTATATCGAACCGCCGCCGGACTCGTTTTATGAGCTGGACGGACTGACGCCGGTGGATGAGATAAAGGCCCGGCTGCATCTGCCAGCCCTGCCAAATGAAGGCAGTTACCACACGCTGGGCGGGCTGATTCTGGCGCTGCTGCTGCGCCCCGCCGCAAAGGGCGACGCCATTATTTTCGGCGGCTGGAAATTTGAGGTTTTGGCAATGGATGGCCGGCGGATAGACCGGGTGAAGGTTGCAAAAGCAACCGGCGATTAAACCGTTTCCAACTGTACCACGGTTTGCTCCTGGCCCACAGCATCGCACTTCGCCAGCCTGCGCGCCTGGCGGGCCTTCATCCGCTCTATCTCCTTAACCGCCTGCGCCAGCGCCATCAGCAATTGCGCGTTAACCTGCACCATGCGCGCGGCGCGTTCATCCTCTGGCAATTTCTGTAATGCCCTGGCCTGCTTTGGCAAATCCGGCGGCAGATGCACCGCAGCGGCCTCCACATTGGCGAAAACTTTCTCCACGGTTTTGCGCGAGGGCCGGGGCTGGCGTGGCGCGGCCTTGGTCAGCCGGAACCGCCCTTCCTGCCGCGCTGCATCCAGCTTCCGGCCCAGCACCTCCGCCGCCACGTCGCCATGTTCGATCAGCGCCTCGATCGCCGCATCCGGCGAGACATGCCTGCCCCGCACCAGCGCCTGCACCTGCGGGTCCGCCTGGGCCAGCAGCAGCATCTGCCGCACCCGCGCCTCGCTCTTGCTTTGCGAGGCGGCGATATCCGCCGCGCTGAACCCCATATCCCGCAGCCGCAGATAGCCGCGCGCCACATCCAGCGCTTCCAGCTTCAACCCCTGGGCGGAGCGCAGCATCACCTCCACCCGCTCGGCGTCGTTACCCCGGAAGGGGATCACGCTCACCAGCCCAATCCGCGCCCCGCGCGCAATTGCCATGCGCAGGCCACGCCTGCGGCAATGGCCTTCGATGACGACAATCCGCCCGTCATCAAGAGCACGCACCACCATCGGCGGCACATACCGCCCATCCATGAAGGATTCACAAAAAGCCTCGATATGCGCGATGACTTTCGGGTCATCATAATAGCGCAGATTAAAACCGTCCTCTTCCTCAATCAGAAGCGGGTCTATCTGATACAGATATAGTTTTCTGCTATCCTGTGCCTGCGCCTCGGCCGTGAAGCTCTGTAGCGGTTTGACCACGAATGCCATGCAATCCCACCATCAAACATTTTGTCCGATTACGCGGCGGGCGCCGCGCAAGGTTCGTGCCTGGCTTTATGCAGCCTCCTTATTGCTGCTTTATTAATGGCGTGGCTTACATCCAGGGTGGCGTTGGCAAATTCTTTGAACGCAGAAAGTCTGGGTTGAACAGCTTGCTCTGGTAACGCGCACCGCCATCGCACAGCATCGTCACGATGGTATGGCCCGGCCCCATCGCCTTGCCCACGCGGATCGCCGCCGCGACATTAATGCCCGCCGAGCCGCCAACGGAAATACCCTCATGGATCAGCAGATCGTAAATCTGCTCCAGCGCCTCCGCGTCAGGGATTTTCAGCGCATCGTCGATGGGCGCGCCGTTGAGGTTTTCCGGCACGCGGGACTGGCCGATGCCCTCGGTAATGGAAGAGCCGGTGACGGTGAGGTCGCCATTTTTCACCCAGCCGTAAAGCCCGCTGCCTTCCGGGTCCGCAAGCACAATCCGCACGCTGTGCTTGCGCGCCTTCAGCGCCAGCCCCACACCGGCCAGCGTGCCGCCAGTGCCACAGGCGCAGGTGAAGGCATCCACCTTGCCACCGGTCTGCGCCCATATCTCCGGCCCGGTGGTTTCGCGGTGGCCCTCCCGGTTGGCCAGATTATCGAACTGGTTGGCCCACACCGCCCCCAGCTCTTCCGCCAACCGGCGGGAAACATGCACATAATTCCCAGGGTCCTTGAACGGCTTCGCCGGCACCAGCCGCAAATCCGCGCCGATCATCCGCAGAAAATCTATCTTTTCCTGGCTCTGCGTCTCCGGCATCACGATCACGCTTTTATAGCCCAGCGCGTTGGCCACCAGCGTGATGCCGATGCCCGTGTTCCCCGCCGTGCCTTCCACAATGGTGCCGCCGGGCTTCAGCACGCCGCGCGCCTCGGCATCACGGATAATCGCCAGCCCTGCCCTGTCCTTCACCGAACCGCCGGGCGAGCAGAACTCCGCCTTGCCCAGAATCTCGCAGCCAGTGGCGGCGGAGGCCCGCTTCAGCCTGATGAGAGGGGTATTGCCGATAGCCCCGATCAACCCGTCCGCCACTGTTTCCATCTGTTACGCTCCTCGCTATGCTGCGCTTCAAAGATACGTTGCCGGAGGGTATTATGATAGAAGATGTCTCACCGCGACAGGTCTGGGAAGCGCTGATGAGCAACCCCGATGCCATATTGTGCGATGTACGGACCAATGCAGAGTGGAATTTCGTCGGCCTGCCGGATACGGCAAGCACCGGAAAACCCCCGGTTCTCATCCCGTGGCAGATATTCCCCACCATGCAGCCCAACCCGAAATTCATGGAAGCACTGGCCGCCGCGCATGTGGAGCATGACGCGCATGTGTATTTCATCTGCCGCTCGGGCGCCCGCAGCATGGCCGCCGCACAAACCGCCAAGGCGGCTGGGTTCAAGCATGTTTACAACGTGAAGGACGGCTTTGAAGGCCCGCCGGACGCGCGCGGGCATAGGGGTACCGTGGCGGGATGGAAGGCCGAGGGACTGCCTTGGAGGCAGGGGTGATTGTTTGAGCCAATCAAACTTCTCTAACAGGCCTTAGCGTGAATCAAATCCAGCCTGATGCCGTGAAAGCCTGGTGGTCGGGCAACATCCGGGACTTTCTGGCTAGTTCAGACCAAGAGATCATTGGGTGTTTGACCACCTGTCAGATGCGTAACTATCGGGCCAACGAGCCGGCACAGCTCCAAGCCTGGGCTTGGCAGATCGAAAAACTCCGCCCGGAATTGGTAAATCTTCCTGAAAACTGGCGGCTTCTGCTGGAATATCCACTGTTGCGGCTGGGCCGCCGGCTGGACGCGGTGCTGGTGTCAGATCGCGCGATTTTCGTTATTGAATTTAAGACGTTTGGTCATGGATTTGACGCCAGCGCACGTGAACAGGCTGAGGATTATGCACATGATCTGCGTGATTTTCATGCGGCAAGCCGAAACAAGATTATAATCCCAATTGTGGTGGCGGGTAGCGGTAAGCCTGTGCGACCACAATTTGAATTTCCTTTTCCGGGCGTTTCAGTTGTTTATGAAACGTTGGCTAATCAGCTAAGCGGCCTTCTTAAATCCATCATTGAAAGATACCTGCTCACACCATCGATATTTCCGGGTGGGAGCTAGCGCCCTATCGGCCGGTGCCAACAATTATAGAAGCGGCACGCGCCCTTTACGACCAGCACGGCGTCGCAGAGATTAAAGCTGCACGGGCTGATACAATCAATCTTAGCCGAACGACCGCGGCGATTCTACAAGTCATCTACGACGCGAAAAAGACCGGCACATACAATATCGTTTTTGTTACCGGCATTCCTGGCGCAGGAAAAACCTTGTGCAGGCTTGATATTGCATTTGCCCCGGAGATCGAAGCTACGTTCCTCACTGGCACATTGCCGATGGTCTATGTTTTGAAAGCAGCACTAACCGAGGATCGCGGAAAACAACAAGGCCACAGCCAACGAGCAGCGCGACATCAAAGCAAAGCAAAAATTGAAAGTGTCGTTGGATTTTTACGCGACAGCACATCACGCATGGAAGCACCCGCCGAACATGTTATCATCTTCGATGAAGCTCAACGCGCCTGGGATGCCAAAAAGGGCGCTGGGAAATTTCAATTCACTCAGAGCGAAGCAGCCATCGTTCTCGATATCATGCGGCGCCACCAGGATTACGCGGTAATTGTCGCCCTGGTCGGTAACGGTCAGGAAATTAATACTGGCGAGGCTGGCCTGGCGGAATGGGGCAAGGCATTACTGGAACGATCCGAATGGCACGTGCAAGCCGCACCCGGCGTGCTTGACGCACCCGAGGCAAAACAGCGCCTGTTCACAACAAATCGACCCGAAAATTTCAAAATCAACTCAGCGCTCCATCTCGATACACCCATCCGCAATATCCGTTCGGTCAGTGCTGCTCCTTGGATTGATGCAGTTCTACGTGGTCACAAAGACGCGGCGCAGCAC
>JAGXAO010000072.1 GCA_018971565.1 Rhodospirillales bacterium | reverse complement strand
AAAATACCGGATTTTTGCGTGGTCGGCGAACCTACCTCCACGGCTCGGCTAGGCGATGTGATAAAGGTGGGGCGCCGCGGCAGCCTGAACGCCACAATCGTCATACCCGGCCGCCAGGGCCATGTGGCCTATCCGCATCTGGCGGAAAATGCGGTGCATAAGCTGATTCCGGTGCTGGCGGAACTCGCCGGGCGGCGGCTTGATGAGGGATCGAAGTTTTTCGAGCCATCTTCATTGCAGATTACCTCTGTTGATGTCGGCAATAAAGCGACAAACGTCATTCCTGGCGAGGCGGTGGCCAAGCTGAATATTCGCTTTAATGAGCTGCATAGCGGGGCTTTGCTGGCAAACTGGTTGAAGGATGTGCTGGTGCGCAACGCGCCGGACGCCACGTTGCAGGTGAAGATTTCGGGCGAATCCTTCCTGACCCAACCGGGGGAGGAAACCGCCGCGCTGGCGCGGGCTATCGAAATTGTTACGGGCTGCGCGCCGGAGCGCAACACCGGTGGAGGCACCTCCGACGCGCGATTTATTGCCCGTTACTGCCCGGTGGCGGAGTTTGGACTGGTAGGCACAACGATGCACAAAGTGGATGAAGCTGTGCCGGTGGCCGAGCTTGAGCAACTGACTGACATCTACACCGCACTTATCCAGGAGTTCTGTGGATGATCCTCCGGGGACTTGCTAAATTGGCACGGGGCGACGCCAAGGGACTCGTGGAGTTTTCTGGTGAGAAGGAGGCATTTTCTGCCTCGCTGGCGCCGTTAATCGCGTTTCCGCTGGTAGGCGCGGCCATTACCGCTGTAAGCGGAGATTGGAAGGCAGCACTTATCGGTTTGCTCTCGCGGCTCTGCGCTGTATTGGCGCTGCCGCTCATAATCTATGAATTCGCGCATCTTTTTGGTAAAAAAAGCCTCTGGCTGCGTACGGCCACGGCACTGAACTGGTGCTTCTGGCTGGTGTTGCCGGCTATTTTTCTGGCGGCACTGCTGGGCTCCATTCTCGTGCAAACCGGCTTGCCTATCACCCGGGCGGAGAAGGTGGTTTTGGAGGTTGTGGGGTTTTATTTGCTCTGGAACCGCTGGTTCGTGCTGAAGGCCGGTTTACAACTGAATATCTGGCGTGCCCTTCTGGTGCTGGTGGCCAGTTTAGCTGCCACGGCCTTGTTTGCGGTAGTGCCTTGGGCAGCCGGAATGCCGGCGCCAAGCCTGAATTTCGCCTCTTTGCCATAATCTGGTTACGATTTGTCATTCACTCTTTAAATGCCGGGTGGGACAAAATCTGTTTGGAACATTATATCATTAATCAGGTGTGATACGGGGGCGGGCTCGCGTGGCGGAAGCTGTAAAACGGCAAAGACATGGCAGAGGCCGCTGGATTATCGCAGGGCTCGTCATTTTTTTGGTCGCCTTCATCTGGTGGCGCCATTCAGCGCAGCAGAAAAAATCCGGTGGTTTGGTGCCGCAGGCTGTTGGCGTAGCCAAAGTTGTCAGCGGGCCGATGCGGGTGGTATTGGACGAGCTTGGCACGGTAACCCCCCTGGCAACGGTAACCATACTGCCGCAGATTAGCGGTTATATCACCCAGATTGGTTTCACCGAAGGGCAGATGGTGAGCAAGGGTCAGTTCCTTGTACAGATCGACCCCCGGCCTTATGAAATTCAGCTTGAACAATACCAGGCGGCTTTGGCCAAGGACGAGGCCAGTCTTGGCCAGGCGAGGTCGGACCTGGCACGCTACCAAAAGCTGGCGGCGCAGGACAGTATTTCAGCCCAGCAGGTATCAGACCAGACGTTTCTTGCCGCCCAGGATGCGGCGGCGGTGCAGTCCGATCAGGCGAATATCGACAGCGCGAAACTGGACCTTGTGTATTGCCATATAACCTCCCCGGTGGCGGGGCGCGTGGGCTTACGGCTTGTTGATATTGGCAATTACGTCACTTCCGGTAGCAGCACCGGGCTTGCGGTGGTAACCACGGTCAGCCCGACGACGGTAATTTTTTCCGTAGCACAGCAGGATTTGGCTCAGATATTGGAGCAGCTTGGCCAGGGCGCCACGCTCACCGCCAGCGCCTATGCCAGCGACGATGTAACCAAGCTGGAGGATGGCACGCTGCATGCCGTTGATAACCAGGTTAACACATCAACCGGCATGGTGAAGTTGCGCGCAGATTTTGCCAATACGGACGACAAGCTTTTCCCTAACCAGTTCGTGAACGTACATTTGCTGGTGAAGACGATACAGGACGCGACATTGGTGCCCAGCCCCGCGGTGCAGGAAGGCGCGCCTGGCTATTACGTCTACCTGGTGCAGCCGGACAGCACGGTGAAAGTACAGGTGGTAACACCCGGGGCAACCGATGGCGTGAATACCGTTATCACCAAAGGGCTGAAGCCGGGTGACAAGGTGGTGGTGGACGGCGTTGACCGCCTGGCTGACGGCAGCAAGATATCAATTGCGGGCGCGCATCAGGCAGGTGGTTCGGGCAAAAATGGCAAAAAGCGCCGGCCTGGGCAGTGAATCTTTCACGGCTTTTCATTCTCCGGCCGGTCGCGACATCGCTTTTGATGATCGCCTTTGTGCTGGTTGGGTTGGTATCGTTTAAGTTTTTGCCCGTTTCCGCGTTGCCGGATGTGAATTATCCCACAATTGAGGTGCAGACTTTTTATCCTGGCGCCTCGCCGGATGTGATGAGCACCTCAGTGACCGCGCCATTGGAGCGTCAGCTTGGCGAAATGGCGGGACTGAACCAGATGTCCAGCCAAAGCTCTGCGGGGGCTTCGGTTATCACGCTGCAGTTTGATCTTTCGCTCAGCCTGGACGTAGCGGAGCAGGAGGTGCAAGCGGCGCTGAATGCGGCGGGTAATTTGTTGCCCACGGACCTTCCGGCGCCGCCGATTTATGCCAAAGTAAATCCGGCGGATGCACCGATTATGACGCTGGCGATCACATCCAAAACAATGAATCTCACCGATGTCGAGAACATCGTGGATTCACGCCTGGCCTCGAAGATATCGGAAATCTCAGGTGTTGGGCTGGTTTCAGTTTCCGGCGGCAACCAACCGGCGATCAGGATAGATGTGAACCCGCAGGCGCTGGCTGCCTATGGTATTTCCATCGACAATATCCGTACAGATATTTCCAATCTCAACGTCAATTCACCGAAGGGCAGTTTTTCCGGCACGGCGCAGACCTACACGATCAACGATAACGATCAGATCACCGATCCGTCGGAATATGAAAATCTTGTTATCGCCTACAAGAATGGCACGCCGATTTTTTTGAAGGATGTGGCGACGATTATTTCCGCGCCTGAGAATGCGGAGCTGGGCGCCTGGGCCAATCGCACACCGGCGATTATTCTGAACATTCAGCGCCAGCCGAATGCGAATGTCATCAAGACCGTCGATGCGATTAAGCAGGCATTGCCCACGCTGACCACCGGCCTGCCTGCGGCGTTGCAGATCGCCGTGATAAACGATGGAACAACCTCTATCCGCGCCTCGGTGCACGATGCCGAGTTCGAGCTGCTGCTGAGCATCTTTCTCGTGGTGGCGGTGATCTATCTGTTCCTGGGCAGCCTGCGCGCGACCATCATTCCCAGTATCTCCGTACCGGTCTCGCTCATCGGCACGTTGGCCTTCATGTATCTTGCCGGGTTCTCCATCGATAATCTCTCGCTTATGGCGCTGATCGTGGCGACGGGTTTCGTGGTGGATGATTCGATCGTGATGGTCGAGAATATTGCCCGCTATCTGGAAATGGGCGAGAGCCCGTTGCAGGCTGCGCTGCAGGGGGCGGGGCAGATGGGCTTTACCATCATCTCGCTCACTGTTTCTCTCATCGCGGTGCTTATCCCGTTGCTGTTCATGGGCGATGTGACCGGGCGCCTGTTCTCTGAATTCGCGGTAACGCTGGCAGTGACAATCGTGATCTCGGCCGTGGTGTCGCTCACATTGGTGCCTATGCTCTGCGCGCGTATTCTCCGCCCGGCGGCGGAGGAGAATCCCGGTCGCATCGCGAGCTGGGCGGAGGAGCGGTTTAACCGCGTGGTCGCTGGCTATGGGCGCGGGCTGCTCTGGGTGCTGGATCATGCGCGACTCACGCTGGCCGGGGCAGTGGCTACGTTAGTTCTAACCGTGCTGCTTTATGTTTTTATTCCGAAAGGGTTTTTCCCGGTGCAGGATACCGGGGTGATCGAGGGCATAAGCCAGGGCACGCAGACGACCTCCTACGCCGCGATGGCGCAGCACCAGCAGGCGTTGGCGGATGCGCTGCTGAAAGACCCAGATGTGGTCAGCCTGACTTCCTATATTGGGGTGGATGGTACCAACACCACGCTTAACCAGGGGCGGTTCTTGATCAACCTGAAGCCCAAATCGGCTCGCAGCCTGAGTGCCGCCCAGCTTATACCCCAGCTGAACCGGGATGTTCAGAATATCCCCGGTATTTCGCTGTACTTGCAGCCGGTGCAGGATTTGACGCTGGATACCACGATCTCGCCCACGCAATACCAGTTCGTGCTGGAAGACCCGAATGCTGACGATTTCACCACTTATGTGCCGAAGCTGATGGCAAAGTTGCAAGCACTGCCGCAGATAGCGGATGTGGCGAGCAGCCTGCAAGCCGATGGCAATTCGGTTTATATCGACATAAACCGCACCAACGCCGCGCGGTTTGGTATAACGCCCGCAACCGTGGACAGCGCGCTTTACGATGCGTTCGGCCAGCGCATCATTTCCACGATTTTTACGCAGAGCGATCAGTTCCGCGTTATCATGGGGGTTTCGGCTGACAGGATGACCTCGGTTGCCTCGCTGGGGAATATCTATTTGCCCTCGTCCTCGGCTTCCGGCGGGCAGGTGCCGCTTTCTGCAATCGCCACCTTTACGGTTGAGAAAACACCTTTGGTGGTGCAGCATCTCGGCCAATTTCCCGCCGCCACCATCTCGTTCAATCTGGCGCCGGGGGCGCATCTGGGGCAGGCGGTAAACGCGATCGAGGCAGCCGAAACGCAAGCAAGGCTGCCGAAGGCGATGCAGACATCTTTCCAGGGGGCGGCGGCACAGTTTCAAAGCTCGCTTTCCAACGAGGTCTATCTGCTCATCGCGGCGATCATCGCGGTTTATATCGTGCTGGGCGTGCTTTACGAGAGTTTCGTGCACCCGGTGACGATTCTTTCCACCTTGCCATCGGCGGGTATCGGGGCGCTGATCTTTCTGTGGCTGGCGGGTGACGGGCTGGGTGTAATTGGCATCATTGGCATAGTTCTGCTTATTGGCATCGTGAAGAAAAACGCGATCATGATGATCGACTTCGCGTTGCAGGCAGAGCGGGGTGAGGGCAAACCACCCCGAGAAGCGATTTATGAGGCGGCACTGCTGCGCTTTCGGCCGATTTTAATGACCACGCTCGCGGCCATGCTGGCGGGGTTGCCGCTGATATTCGGCGGGGGCATGGGTTCTGAGTTGCGCGCCCCGCTTGGCATTGCCATTGTCGGCGGCTTGCTGGTCAGCCAGGTGCTTACCTTGTTCACCACGCCGGTTATTTATCTGGCATTCGACACTCTGGCATTGCGCTTACGCAATCGCGCGGGATGAATATCTCCTCGATCTTTGTCCGCAGGCCGGTGGCGAGTATTTTGCTCACCATCGGCATCGCGCTTTCGGGCATATTAGGTTTTAGCCGCATGCCTGTGGCGCCGCTGCCGCCGATCGCATTTCCTACTATACAAGTGCAGGCGCAGATGGCCGGCGCCAGCCCTGAAACCATGGCCACCACGGTTGCAGCACCGCTGGAGCGGCATCTGGGTGCTATTTCCGACGTGACGGAAATGACCTCGCAGTCAGGCGTAGGCAGCACGCAAATTGTTCTGCAATTCGGGCTGGACCGGAACATTAACGGCGCCGCTCGCGATGTGGAAGCGGCGATTCAGGCGGCGCGGGCAGATTTGCCGACGACTCTGCGCGCGAATCCGACTTACCATGAATTCAACCCGGCCGATGCGCCAATTATGGTGCTGGCGCTTACATCGGATACGATGACGCCAGCCCAGCTTTACGATTCCGCTGATACCCTGCTGGGGCAGCAGTTTTCGCAAGTTAGCGGTGTGGGCGAGGTGGAACTGGGCGGCTCCGCTTTGCCGGCTGTGCGGGTGGAGCTTCAGCCAGGATCTTTGGCGAAATACGGAATCGGGCTTGAGGATGTGCGGGCGGCGCTGGCGGCGGCAAACGCAAATTCTCCCAAAGGGTACTTTGATGTAGGCCCCACGCGCTACCAGATTTATACAAACGACCAGGCAACAATGGCGGCGCAATACCGGGATCTGGTGGTGGCATACCGCAATGGCCAGGCGGTCAAGCTCTCCAGTGTGGCGGATGTGCAAAACTCGGTTGAGAACACGCAAAATGCCGGGTTTTATAACGGCCAGAGGGCAGTGCTGGTCATTATCCACGCAACGCCAGAGGCGAATATTATCAAAACAGTGGACGCCATCAAGGCGCTATTGCCGCAGATACGCGCCGCATTGCCACCCTCGGTGAATATCCAGGAAGCAATGGACCGCAGCCAGTCCATCCGCGCCGCGGTGGATGACACGGAGCGTTCATTATTCATCGCGGTGCTGCTCGTTGTGGCGGTGGTGTTCATCTTCCTGCGCTCGCCGCGTGCAACACTCATTCCTGGTCTGGCCGTGCCGGTTTCCATCATCGGCACGTTCGGGCCGATGTATCTGCTGGGTTTTTCTATCGACAATCTCTCGTTGATGGCGTTGACCATCGCCACTGGCTTCGTGGTGGACGACGCCGTGGTGGTGACGGAAAACACCATGCGCCATCTGGAGGATGGCATGGAGCCGTTGCAAGCGGCCCTGCGCGGCGGCGCGGAGGTGAGCTTTACTGTGCTGTCGATGAGCCTTTCGCTTATTGCGGTGTTTTTGCCAATTCTGCTGATGCCTGGGCTGCTTGGGATGCTATTCAAGGAATTTGCTGAAACCTTGTCTCTGGCAATTCTCATCTCGCTGCTGGTCTCACTCACCATAACGCCAACTCTGTGCGCGCTGCTGCTGCGGCAGCAGGATAATGACCGTGAACCGCATAAATGGCTGGACGCGATGGAGCGAGGCTTCATCCGCACCAGGGGCGGTTATGAACGGTCTCTCCGTTGGGCGTTGAGGCATTCCCGCCTCATAGGCGCAGGATTTTTGTTAACGATTGCCTTGAATATTGTTTTATTCGTGGTCGTGCCAAAAGGTTTTTTCCCGGAGCAGGATACCGGCCTGCTTATCGGCAACATTCAAGCTGATCAATCGACATCTTTTGCCGCGATGACACAAAAATTGAAGCTTGCGCAAGCCATTATTCAAAAGGACCCGGCAGTGGAATCTGCCGCGGGTTTCACCGGCGGGCGCTCCACCAACACGGCGATGATGTTCGTTACGCTAAAGCCATTAAGCCAAAGGCATCTTTCCGCAAGCAGGATCGTCGCCCGGTTGCGCCCGCAGCTTGCAAAAATTGCTGGGGCGCAAACCTTTCTGGTGCCAGCGCAGGATTTGCGGGTAGGTGGCCGGCAAAGCAACGCCGAATACCAATATACGCTGACCGCTGACAGCGAAGCTGATTTGCAAACCTGGGTGCCAAAAATTGTTGCCGCGCTGAAACAGGATAAAGCGCTGGTGGATGTGAATTCTGATTTGCAGAATGGCGGGCTGGAGACGAATATACAGATTGAACGCGCGCAGGCGGCCCGCCTTGGGCTGACGCCGCAGGAAATTGACGCAACACTGTACGATGCTTTTGGCCAACGCACGGTTTCCACAATTTATAACGAGCTGAACCAGTACGAGGTGGTGATGGAATTCGCGCCGCGCTACCAGCAGACGCCAGCGGATCTTTCGCGCATTTATGTGAGCACTTCTGGCGGAAATGCGAGCGGAACGGGTGCAACACAGCTTGCAGCGGGTTCGGTTGGCAGCAACACAACCACAGCTTCCAGCCAAACCGCAACCGTAGCCTTGGATAGTGCCACCAACGCCGCCATTAACGCCATTTCCGGCAGCAAGAATTCATCCTCAGGTTCCGCTGTTAGCACCAACCAGGAAACCATGGTGCCGCTTTCGGCTTTCGCGACTGTTACCTCCGGCACCACACCGGTTGCAGTCAATCATCAGGGCGGGCAGATCGCGTCGACGATCTCTTTCTCTCTGCCGCCAGGCGGGGCGCTGAGCGCGGCGGCAGCGGAAATTCAAAAAACGATGAACAATCTGGATGTGCCGCTCACCATCAAAGGCAGTTTCGCGGGCACGGCGGCGGCATTCAAATCCTCGCAATCAGCCGAGCCGTTGATTATTCTGGCGGCACTCGCGGCGGTGTATATTGTGCTGGGCATTCTGTATGAGAGCACGATCCACCCGCTGACGATTCTCTCCACCATTCCCTCGGCCGGCGTGGGGGCTACGCTCTTTTTACTGATGCTGAACACGCCGCTTACGATTATCGCGCTGATTGGTGTGATTTTGCTGATAGGCATTGTGAAGAAGAATGCAATTCTGATGATCGATTTTGCCCTGGCCTTGCAGCGCGGCGAAGGTATCGCGCCGGATGAGGCGATCTTCCGCGCCGCTATCCTTCGCTTCCGTCCAATTTTGATGACGACTTTCGCCGCAATTCTAGGCGCCTTGCCCCTGGCCATCGGCATTGGCCAGGGGGCCAGCTTGCGCCAGCCCTTGGGGCTGACGATCATAGGCGGTTTACTCGTGAGCCAGGCACTTACCTTGTACACCACGCCGGTCTTGTATCTTTGGCTGGAGCGTCTGGGTACGAAATTGCGCGGCGGAAAAGACCGAGCGGCCCCACGTTCAGGCAGCATTGTGGAGGTACCATGAGGCGTATCGCATTCATCGCCCTGCTGGCCCTTTCGGGTTGCATGGTGGGGCCGGATTACCACCGCCCGAGCCTGGCCGTACCCTCCGCCTATAAAGCGGCACCCGGCTGGGTAAAGGCTGAGCCCGCCGATGCCGCGCCGAAAGGCAAATGGTGGGAGAATTTTCAAGACCCGACGCTGGATGAACTCGAATCTCAGGTGGCCGTGAATAACGCCACTCTGGCGGCGGATTATTATGCCTATGAGCAGGCTGTGGCCGTGGCGCAGGAAGCGCGGGGCGGGTTGTTTCCATCCCTGGCGCTGAATGGCGGCGCAACACGCCAGGGCCAGGGCGGCGGCGGAAGCCCCGCGACCTCCGGCTCTTTTGAGGGGCAGGCAAGTTGGAGCCTCGACATCTGGGGTAAAATCCGCCGTCAGGTGCAGAGCGACGTGGCAAACGCTCAGGTGAGTGCCGCGGACCTCGCCAATGCCACGCTGAGCGCCCAGGCAACACTGGCAGATGACTATGTTTACCTGCGAACGGCGGATGCCAATATTTCGCTGCTCCAACAGACAGTGACGGCCTATGAGCAGAGCCTGAAAATTGCCCAGAACCAATATAATGCGGGTACTGTCGCGCAGTCGGACGTAATCACCGCACAGACGCAGCTGGATGGCGCGCAATCAAGCCTTGTGGCCGAATTTGCCATTCGCGCGAAATATGAGCACGCCATAGCTGTGCTGGCCGGCCAAGCCCCCGCGGCGCTTTCCATTCCGCAAGGCAGGCAAATTGCGAGCGTGCCCGTGGCGCCGCCGCAAGTGCCCAGCACGCTGCTGGAACGCAGGCCGGATATTGCCGCGGCTGAACGCCAGATGGCGGCGCAAAACGCGGCCATAGGCGAGGCGGTGGCGGCTTATTACCCGGATATCGCGCTTTCCGCACTTGGCGGGTTTTCCGCCAATCCCATAACGGGGCTGTTTAATGCTTCCACTGCGTTGTGGTCGTTGGGTGCCACCGGCACCGAGGATGTTTTTGCGGGCGGGGCGCGGAGCCAGGCCGTGGCGGCGGCGAAGGCGGGGTACCTGAATAGCGTGGAGACCTACCGCCAGACGGTGTTGACGGCTTTCCAGAACGTGGAGGACGATCTCTCTAATCTGCAAATTTATGCCCAGCAGGCTCTGGTGGAGGCCCGTGCGGTGACGGATGCACAGCGCGCCGCGCAAATAGCGTTAAATGAGTACCGCGCCGGTACCGTGGACTACACCACGGTGGTAACGGCTCAGGTGACGCTGCTTGCAGACCAGCAGACCGCTTTATCCATTCAGCAAAACAGACTGCTGGCCAGCATTGGGTTGTATCAGGACCTTGGCGGCGGGTTTAAGGCAAGCGATTTGCCGAATGCGGCGCAGATACAGAGCAAGCTGCCTTTCGCGCCATGAGGGCGGAAGAAAAAAAATCGCTGCGCGTGATACTTGGCGATCAATTATCCTCGCGGCTCGATGCCGTCTCCGGGGCTAACAAGCAACACGACGTATTCCTGATGGCCGAGGTGATGGCCGAAGCCGCCTATGTACGCCATCATGTAAAAAAGATCGCTTTTCTGTTTTCGGCCATGCGCCATTTTGCCGAGGCATTGCGCGCCGCCGGCTATACCGTGCGTTATGTGAGGCTCGACGATGCCGATAACAGCCAGAGCCTCGATGGCGAGATACTGCGCGCGGTGGAAGCGCTGGCACCCGGCCGCGTTGTCATTACCGAGCCGGGCGAGTGGCGGCTTCGGGAAGGGTTCGAGGCGCTGCGGCTGGCGCTGCCGGTTCCGCTGGAAATTCTGCCGGATACGCGGTTTTTGTGTTCGCACGCGCAGTTCAACGAATGGGCCGAGGGGCGCCGCGAATTGCGGATGGAATATTTCTATCGTGAGATGCG
>JAGXAO010000071.1 GCA_018971565.1 Rhodospirillales bacterium | reverse complement strand
ACGCCGTGAAACGGACCTATCAACCTTCCAAGCTCGTCCGCAAGCGCAGGCACGGGTTCCGCGCCCGCATGGCGACGGTCGGTGGCCGCAAGGTGATCGCCAGCCGCCGCGCCAAGGGCCGCGCCAAGCTCTCCGCCTGATCGCGCGCCTGGCGCGCCGCCCACGCTGATGGCCAACGCTCTAACCCCGCCCGCCCGGTTAACCCGGCGTGCAGAGTTTTTGCGCCTGGCCGCGCGGGGGCAAAAGCTCGCCAAGCATGGCTTCGTGCTCCAGGCCGCCAAAGATGGCCAAGGAGACGCTTTATGTGTGGGCTATACGGCCACCAAGAAAATCGGCAACGCCGTTATTCGCAACCGCGCCAAGCGCCGGCTGCGGGAGGCGGCGCGGCTGGTTTTGGCCGGGCGGGCGTTGCCGGGGGTTGAGCTGGTGTTGATCGCCCGGCGCGAAACCGCAGAGATCGAATTTTCACGGTTGAGGCAGAATTTGGCCAAGGCGCTGGACGAGGCGCTGGCATGAGCCCCGCCGCTTTCATGCTCTCCGGCGCGGTGCGCGCCTATGAACTCACGCTGCGCCCGGTTATCGGCGCGAATTGCCGCTTCTACCCTTCCTGCAGCGCCTATGCGCGTGAGGCCCTGGCTTGCCATGGCGCTGCCAAGGGCGGTTTGCTCGCGGCGCGGCGTATATCGCGCTGCCACCCTTTCCACCCCGGCGGATACGACCCGGTCCCCTTTCCTAAGGATAGCTGAACCTGATGGACTCGAAGCGCCTCATCCTCGCCCTTGCCATATCCTTCGGCATCCTGGCCACCTTTACCGTTGTGCAGGAAAAGTTCTTTCCGCACCCGGCCCCCGGCCCGGCGCAAACCGAGCAGCAGGCCCAGCAGGCCGCCGGCACCCAGCAGGCGGCGATTGAGGCTGGCGCGCCCGGCACGGCGCAAAATGCGCCAGCCAGCGGTCCCCGCCTGACGGTGGACGCGCCGATGCTGAAAGGCAGTATCGGCCTTACCGGCGCGATGTTTGATGACGTGGTGCTGAAGGATTACCACGAAACCATCGCGAAAAATTCGCCGCTGGTACAGATCGAGGGCCGGCGCGGCAGCGCCACCCCATCTTACGCCCAATTTGGCTGGACCGCAGCTTCCGGGGTAAAAGTGCCGGATGACAATACCGTGTGGACGCCCAGTGCCCAGACGCTGACGCCAGAGACGCCGGTGACGCTTTCCTGGGATAACGGCCAGGGGCAGATTTTTCAGCTCATCCTGAAAATCGATGACAAATTCATGTTCACCATTACACAAAACGTGGTGAACCATGGCGCCGCGCCGGTTACGGTTTTTCCCTGGTCGCGCGTGGTGCGGGACTATAAGCCGAAGGAACAGTCCAGCTGGGTGCTGTTTGATGGCCCGCTGGGCGTGTTTAACGGCACGCTGAAGCAGGAAGGCTACGTGCC
Organism: Rhodospirillales bacterium; assembly: GCA_018971565.1. Classification (GTDB taxonomy): domain Bacteria; phylum Pseudomonadota; class Alphaproteobacteria; order Acetobacterales; family Acetobacteraceae; genus Acidocella. The sequence continues at coordinate 9,381 of JAGXAO010000071.1, read as the reverse complement.
GCTGAAGAATAATGGAGAAAAGGCACCGGGCGGAGTTGCCTATTCCACCTCTGGCCCCGGCGGCTGGACGGGCATTACCGACAAGTACTGGCTGACGGCCATAGTGCCTGAGCAATCGGCGCAGATGAACGCCAGCATGAGCTACAACACGGTGAGCGATGGCGATGGCGGAGCCTACCAGACCAGCTTCATCACCCAGAATCCGGTGAGTGTGCCCGTGGGCGGGCAGGCTGGTTTTACCAGCCAGCTTTTCACCGGCGCCAAGGTGGTGAAGATTCTGGATTATTACCAGAATATCTATCACATCCCGAATTTCTATAAGGCGGTGGATTTCGGCGTTCTTTATATCATCACCAAGCCAATCTTCTTTTGCCTGGACTGGTTGAACACGCTGACTGGCAATTTCGGTCTGGCGATTCTTATCTTCACCGTGGGCGTGAAGCTGCTCTTCTTCCCGCTGGCCAGCTACTCCTACCGCTCGATGGGCCGGATGAAGGCGATGCAGCCGAAGATCGCGGCGCTGAAGGAACAATATAAAGACGACCAGCCGAAGCTTCAGCAGGCGACGATGGAGCTTTACAAGGCCGAGAAGATAAACCCGGCCTCCGGCTGCTTGCCGATGCTGTTGCAGATTCCGGTGTTCTTTTCACTCTATAAGGTCATCTTCATCACCATCGAGATGCGCCAGGCGCCGTTCTATGGCTGGATTCACGATCTCTCCGCGCCGGACCCGACGAATATATTCAATCTGTTCGGCTTGATTCCGTTTGATCCGACGTCGATCAATCCGATCCTGCATGTCGGCCTGCTGCCCATCATCATGGGCGTCACCATGTTCTTGCAGCAGAAATTGAATCCTGCGCCGGCTGACCCGGCACAGCAGCGCATGTTCCAGTTTATGCCCATCATCTTCACCTTCATGCTGGCGCGCTCTCCGGCGGGGCTGGTTCTGTATTGGGCGTGGAACAATATTCTTTCGGTGGGGCAGCAATGGTTGATCATGCGCAGGGCGATGGCGCCCAGGCAGAAGATAGTCCCGGCAAAGGGCTGAATTTCGAGAACACGGGCCCAACGCCCGAGCAGATAGAGGCGGGGCGCAGGCTTTTTGCCTCGCCTTGCGAGTTCTTTTATGCCGCCCAGGCTTTGGAGCATCTGCCGGAGCCGCGCGGCAACGAGGTCGCGCTCGCGGGCCGTTCCAATGTCGGCAAATCCTCGCTGATTAACGCGGTTACGGGGCGCAAGGCGCTGGCGCGGGTTTCGCATCAGCCTGGGCGCACACGGCAGCTGAACTTCTTTGAATGCGCGGCAGGCCCGGTGGTGCTGGTGGATATGCCGGGCTACGGCTATGCCGAAGCGCCGAAGGAGATCAAGCGCGACTGGCAGGGACTGATGCTGGATTACCTGCGCGGCAGGCCCAATCTGCGCCGCGTGTACCTGTTGCTGGATGCCCGGGTGGAGGTGAAGGTCTCTGACCTTACGGTGATGGAATTGCTGGACCAATCCGCCGTGCCCTTCCAGATTGTGCTCACCAAGGCGGATTCGGTGAAACCCGGCCCCTTGAAGCGCAAGCAGGAGGAGGTGCAGGCCCTGGTGGCGCAGCACCCCGCCGCGCTGAACCAGATTATCACTACCTCCAGTGCCGGTGGCATCGGCATCGAGGAGCTGCGCGCCGCCATCGCCGAATTCGCTGTATGAGGAAGACATGAACAGCCAGGACATCACCGACGCCGCCCGGGAAGCGCATATCGTCACTAAGGTGCTGCCTTATCTGCGCCGTTATGCTGGTGCCACCATCGTGGTAAAATATGGTGGCCACGCCATGGATGGTTCGCTTGCCAATGAATTCGGCCGGGATATCGCGCTGCTGAAACAGGTGGGCATTAACCCTGTGGTGGTGCATGGTGGCGGCCCGCAGATTAACGCGATGCTCAGGCGCCTCAACATCCAGTCCAGCTTTGTGCAGGGGCTGCGGGTGACAGATGCCGCCATGGTCGAGGTGGTGGAAATGGTGCTGGCCGGTACCGTGAACAAACAGGTTGCCGGGCTTATCAATACCGCGGGCGCGCTGGCGGTGGGCATTTCTGGTAAGGATGGCGGGCTGATCCGCGCGCGCAAGCTGCGCCGCACCTACAAGGACCCGGATTCGGCTATCGAGCAGGTGCTGGATCTGGGCTATGTGGGCGAGCCTGCGTTCATCGATACGCGCGTGATTCACGCCCTAACCGGCGCGGGGTTGATTCCCGTGATTGCACCGGTGGGCGCGGGAGAGGATGGGCAGACCTACAATATCAACGCTGACACGGTGGCGGGCGCCATCGCGGGTGCGTTGAACGCGCAGCGTTTGTTGATGCTGACGGATGTGCCGGGCGTGCTGGACAAGAGCAAGCAATTGCTGGCGGATCTTTCGCTGCCGCAGATACGGGAGCTGATCGCCGACGGTACAATTTCCGGCGGGATGATCCCGAAGGTGGAAACCTGCATGGAAGCGGTGACCCTGGGCGTGAAGGGTGCCACCATTCTGGACGGCACCGTGCCGCACGCGCTGCTGCTGGAACTGTTCACCGAGCACGGCATCGGGACGATGATTCATAAGTAACGGACAAACGATACCGCGCACTTGGTTCAGGCCGTGCGGTGAAGGGATACGCCGCCCGGAAATTTTACCCGTTCGTGCCTGGCCAGAGGTCTGGCGCTGCACCGCATGGCGTGGTGATAAGCCAGCAATGCTTTGGTTTCTTCTGCGCAGATGCAGAGAAAATACAAACAGCCCAGGGCCGAGACAAGGCCGATGACGATACTCGGGTTTACACTAAACAACCATTCCATGGTCATATTCCTTTTCTAAAACAGGCTCATCTGCACATTGGCCGGGCTGCGGCCGGGAACGCGGAATTGCGATGCATCTAGCCGGGGGCGCTCCTTATCCATCCCCAGCCGTTGCACCGCGCGGGAAAAGCGTTGCCCCATCATCGCGGCATAAAGACCGGTGCCGGCAAAGCGTGTGTGAAATTGTGAATCGTTAAGCTGCCCGGCGCGGCTTTGCCGGATGAGGCTCAGCACATGGGCGGCGCGCTCGGGCAGATATTTCTGCAACCAGTCCGTAAACAAGGCCCCCAGTTCGTGCGGCAAACGCAGCATGGTGGTGTAGGCGCTGGTGGCGCCCGCCTTCGCGGCTTCTTCAAGTATCCGCTCCATTTCCGCATCGTTTAGGCCAGGGATCATTGGCGAGGCCATAACACCCACCGGAATTCCGGCCTTGGCTAGTTCGGAGATTGCGGCGAGCCGCCGGGCGGGGGAGGCGGCGCGCGGTTCCATGGCGCGGGCCAAGGCAGGGTCCAGCGTGGTGATGGAGAGATGCACCTTCGCCAGCCCGTTTACGGCCATGCGGGAGAGGATATCTTTATCCCGTATCACCCCGGCTGATTTGGTGATGATGCCGACGGGATGGTTGAAGCGCTCCAGCACCTCAAGAACCGACCGGGTGAGGCAAAGCGTACGCTCCACCGGCTGGTAGGGGTCTGTGTTCGAGCCCAGGACGATTACGCCGGGCTTGTAGCCGGGGCGTGAGAGCTCTTTTTCCAGCAGGCGGGCTGCTTCCGGCTTGAACATGATCTTGGTTTCGAAATCCAAACCAGGGGAGAAGCCAAGATAAGCGTGGCTTGGCCTGGCAAAGCAGTAGATGCAGCCATGTTCGCAGCCTCTGTAGGGGTTCACGCTGGTGTCAAAAGCAAGGTCGGGGCTGTCGTTACGTGCGATGATGCTGCGCGAGGCATCGCGGATCAGCGTTGTTTGCGGCCGCTCAGTATCTTCCACAAAGTCCCAGCCATCAGCGAAGCTTTCCAGCCGCTCCGCCGCGAAGCGGTTGGCCGGGTTCAACCCCGTTCCGCGCCCTTTAATGGTACTGGGCCCGGCATCCTTCTTGACCTGCACGCGGGAAACAGACATGTTGTTCACGCTCCGTTCTTGCTTGATTAAGGTCGTTTCATCATCGCAAGTCAAGAACAAAAACAGAACAAAAACATTAAATAAAAAGCCGCCCGGGGCGGCCTTTCATCAGCCTGCCAAAAACTCCTTCAAACGTGGCATCAATTCCACCAGATTGCAGGGGCGGTGCCGGGCGTCCAACTGGAAGCGCAGAATATCGTCCCAGCCATCCTTCACCGCGCCGGTGGAGCCGGGCAAGGCAAACAGATAAGTGCCGTTGGCCACACCGCCGAGCGCGCGGGATTGCATGGTGGAGGTACCGATTTTGGCATAAGAGAGCATACGGAACAACTCGCCGAAGCCCTCGATAATCTTTTCGCTCACTCGCTGGAAAGCCTCTGGCGTCACATCCCGTCCCGTCACGCCGGTGCCGCCCGTGGTGATCACCACATCCACAGATGGATCGGCGATCCAGGAACGAAGCTGCGCCTCGATTGCATCCGCGTCGTCTTTGATAATGGCGCGGCCTGCCAGCTCGTGCCCGGCCTCGGTCACGCGCGCCGCCAGCGCATCGCCAGAGGTATCGTTTGCTTCCGTGCGCGTGTCGGAAATGGTGGCGACGGCAATGCGCACGGGGATGAAGCGGCGGCTTTCGTCAATACGGCTCATTCTGCGTCCGCTGTTTCAATGGGCGAGGGGTTGAAGTCGTGCAGGGTGGGAAACTCGCCCTGCGCCAGCGTATCCAGGCTACGCGGTTTCAGGCCGATTTCCTCGGCATAGAGCCAGCTATCAGCCAGCACCTGATGCACGAAACGCCGGGTTTCGTTGTTCGGTATCGTCTCGATGAACAGCAGCGGGTCGGAATCGTCCCTGATGTTGCTGTACCAGGCGGCGGCTGCACCTGGCCCGGCATTATAGCTGGCCAGAATGGCGAGCAGATTGTCCTGAATGCCGGGCTGCTGGCCAAGATATTTAAGATATGCCTGGCCGAGTGCCAGATTGGCGGAGGGGTCGTCGATTGAACCCGTCACGCCTTCTGCCCGGCGCATGGTGGCGGCGGTCTGGGGCATCAACTGCATCAACCCACGCGCGCCAACGCGCGAAACCGCTCCGGCATCAAAGCCGGATTCGGTGCGGGCGAGGGCATAGAGCAGCGCCGGGTCCACGCTGAAGCCGCCTTGCGGGTGCATGGCGGGCATGGGCAGGCGCGCACCGGCGATTTCGTCTACTGGGCTGGGCAGGGTGCTGGCGATGGCGATTGTTACATCCACCAGCCCGGCGCGGGCCGCCACCGCCATAACGGCGTGGCCAAGGCCGGGGGTGGATTGCATTTGCGGCCAAAGTGCCCGCAACGCCGTTTCCGCCTGGCTGGTCAGCCCTACCTGAAGCATTTCGAAGGCCAAGTGCCCATCCGGCAGGGAATCGACGGCGGAGACATCCGCTTCCGTCAGTGTCGCCGCGATGCCAATGGGGCCAAAGCCCTGCCCAAGCAGGCGGCCGGCCAGCATGCCGTAAAATGTATCCCCCGCCCAGGAAGCCTGGTGCAGCCAGTCGAGATATTGGTCTGGTTGTTGCTGGCGCAGGGCCGCGCGGGCGGCCCAGAAGGCGCTGGCCGCACGGTCGTCATCGGAAATACCATGCATCTCCGCACCCTCGCGGAAATCATCCGCGGCGTCGGCCAGGTCGTTTTTCTTCCAGTCGTTCAGCCCGGCCAGGAATTTCTGGCGCCAGGCACCACTGTCCGGTGCTGAAGAAGGCCGTGCAGCACCTCGGGCGCTTAATGTATCTTCCGGCAACAAAGATAGTTGCGGCGGTTGAGGCATTTCGGCGCGGGTAAGCTTGTGCTGCATCAGCCCATAAATGGCGGGCGCCTCTGGCTCGGTGCCATATTTTGCCCACCAGGCGGTCAGTTCGGCTGGCCTGGTGATGTAATTATCGCTCAAATACCGCTCGGCCAGTACCACGCCCACCAGCCCGGTGTCCGAAACCCGCGCCAGCATCTTGTCGGAGGCGGTAAAGTCGCCCCTTTGCTGCAATTGCAGGGCACGCTGGTAAAATGTCACGTCGCTGGGAGCCAGTGGTTGCGGCACCACCACCTCCACATCGCCTGAAGGGGCGTTTCGTGGCACGGCATAAGCTACGGATTCCCCGTTGGTGCCGTCTAACGGCTGTGTGGGGGGCGTTGTCGTTCCCGGTCCTTGCCCCATATCCAGGGACTTCGCCCAACTCTGCACGGGTTCCATGCAGGTGAAGGCAAAAACGGACATGGCGGCAAGTGCCGCACGCGTCACGTTCAGGCGGGAGAGCGGTTTCAGGGCTCCTCGCATGGCGCTGACCTACACAGGTCTTAACCATGAAGCAAGCCTTAAAGGCGGCACACCTCCTCTATCACGAGACAGCTCCGCCAAGCACCACATTTTTGCCATAGTTCGGCACAGAATTCCAGGGAGGAATTTAAATTAAAGCTATGAAATTTTAGTTAATCAGGTTTGCGTTTCCAACCAGGCACGCAGTTGCAGCATGTCTTGCCAGGATTCGCGTTTGGCGAGCGGCGTGCGGAGCAGATAAGCCGGATGATAGCTAGGCAGGCAGGGCAGCGGCGCGGGCAAGCCCTCGATTCGCACCTGCTGCCACTGCCCGCGCACGCGCCTGATGCCGGTATTCGCTTCCGCCCCCAGCAGCGCTTTTGCCGCAACAGCGCCTAGGGAAAGTAACCCCGCGGGGGCGATTAGCGCGATCTGCCGGTGCAGAAACGGCAGGCAGAGGGCCATTTCGGCATCCGTGGGCGTGCGGTTGCCGGGCGGGCGCCACGGCACGGTGTTGATAATCCGCGCCTTCGTGCGGTCCAGCCCTATTGAGCCCAGCATCTTATCCAGCAACTGCCCGGCGGGGCCCACAAAGGGCTTTCCGGCGCGGTCTTCCTCGCCGCCGGGCGCCTCGCCGATAATCACAAGCCGTGCATCCGCGGCGCCATCGGCGAAAACCAGTTGCGTGGCGGTATCGCGTAGCGCGCAGCCGGAGAAGCCTCGCATGGCGGCTTCCAGCTCGTCCAGGCTCATGCAGGCGGCGGCAAGCCGGGCAGCATCCTCCGGCCCAGCCAATGTGGCCGGCGCGGTGCGGCGCGTGGGGGGCGTCACCGGCTTCTGGAAGGCCAGCGGGGCTAGCGGCGGAGGGCTGCGGCGGTCCTGTGGCGTGTCCAGCAGCGCCTCATCCGCTCCCCACTCGCATTGCAGCCTTAGTGCGTCCAGCAACTCCATGGCTGAATCATTATCTTGGCCCGGCCAACCCCGCCAGCCCTTTGCGCGGCGGTGGATTTATCATTAGACCGGCAGGACAATCATAACGAGGGGCCGGGAATGTCGGACGAGGCGCTGCCGCGTGAGGCGATGGAATTCGATGTGGTGGTTGTTGGCGCCGGGCCGGGCGGGCTTTCGGCGGCCATCCGCCTGAAGCAATTGAACCCGGATATCTCCGTCTGCGTTGTTGAAAAAGGCTCGGAGGTCGGCGCGCATATCCTCTCCGGCGCGGTGCTGGAGCCGCGCGCGTTGAAAGAGCTGATCCCCGATATCGACCCAGGGCAGATACCGCTGGCAACACCGGTCACGGCGGATGAGTTCGTGATGCTCACCCCCACTGGGGCGCGCAAGCTGCCCACCCCGCCGCAGATGCATAACCAGGGCAACTACATCGTTTCTCTCGGCAATGTGGTGCGCTGGCTGGGCCAGCAGGCGGAGGAAATGGGCGTGGAAATTTATCCCGGTTTCGCCGCCGCCGAAACGCTCATCGAAAACGGCCGCGTCGTGGGCATTGCCACCGGGGATATGGGTATCGGCAAGGATGGCAAGCCGACTGGCAATTACGCCCGCGGCATGGAGCTGCGCGCCACCTATACCATCTTCGCCGAGGGCTGCCGCGGCTCGCTCACCAAACAGCTAGAGAAAACCTTCAGTCTGCGTGACGGCGTGGACCCGCAGACTTACGGCATCGGCATTAAGGAGCTGTGGGAGATCAGGCCGGAGAAATTCCGCAAGGGGCTCACCCAGCACAGCATTGGCTGGCCGCTTGCCAGCGATACCTATGGCGGCTCTTTCCTCTATCATTTTGGCGAGAATCTCGTCTCCGTCGGGTTCGTGATCGGGCTGGATTATTCCAACCCGTATCTCTCGCCCTTTCAGGAGTTCCAGCGCTTCAAGACACACCCGGCCATCGCCCCGGTGTTCGAGGGGGGCAAGCGCATCTCCTACGGTGCCCGCGCCATCAACGAAGGCGGGTTCCAATCGCTGCCGAAGTTGGCTTTCCCCGGCGGCGTGTTGATCGGCTGTGCGGCGGGTACGCTGAATGTGCCGAAAATTAAAGGCACCCACACTGCAATGAAATCCGCCATGGTGGCGGCGGAGGCAATTGCAGAGGCTTTCGCGGGCGAGAGGCCGGATACGCTGGCAGCCTATCCACAAAAACTGCGGGAAAGCTGGGTGTGGCCGGAGCTGCATGAGGTGCGAAACATCCGGCCAGGTTTCGCCAAGTTTGGCCTGTATGGCGGCCTCGTGAACGCCGCGCTGGAAACCTATGTGTTCAAAGGCAAGGCGCCGTGGACGCTGAAAAACCATGCGGACAACACGAGTTTGGTGAAAGCCAAGGACGCAAAGCCGATCGACTACCCCAAGCCCGACGGCAAGCTCACTTTCGACCGCTTGTCCTCGGTGTTTCTCTCCAACACCAATCATGAGGAAAACCAGCCCGCGCATCTGCAATTGCTGGACCCCGCCATCGCCATCACCGTGAACTATGCTGAATATGCCAGCCCGGAGACGCGCTATTGCCCGGCAGGTGTGTATGAGATCGTGGGGGCGGAGGAGAATGCGCCCCGCCTGCAAATTAACGCGCAGAACTGCGTGCATTGCAAAACCTGCGACATCAAAGACCCGACCCAGAATATCAACTGGGTGGTGCCGGAAGGTGCTGGCGGGCCGAACTATCCGGGCGGTATGTAAACGTCATGAGCATACGAATCGGCATTGCCGGCATTTCCGGCCGCATGGGCATTTATCTTGCGCAGGAAGCCGCCGCCGCCGCCACGCTTTCCGGCGGTACCAGCCGCTCCGGCGCGGGGCCCTCCGGCGCGCCGCATTTCCCGGATATTGTGGCCTTGGCCAGAGAGTCGGACGTGGTGATCGACTTCACCCACACCAGCACCGTGCAAGCCCATGCCAAGGCCCTGGCCGAAACGGAAACCCCTTGGGTGCTGGGCACCACCGGTTACGGGCCAGAGGATGAGGCGGCCATTCAGGCTGCGGCGAAAACCATCCCCATCATCGCCGCGCCGAATTTCTGCACCGGGGTTAATCTGCTGCTGTTGCTGGCCGAAAAGCTGGGCCACGCCTTGCCTGCTGCGCAATACGACGCCGAGATTGTGGAGATGCATCACCGCCAGAAGGTTGATGCGCCATCTGGCACGGC
>JAGXAO010000070.1 GCA_018971565.1 Rhodospirillales bacterium | reverse complement strand
GGCGGATTTACCAACTCAGGGGCTACCAGTTTTAGGGCGGCCCTTGAACACGGTGCCATTAGCAAAGCCGCCAACTTTGCCCCTGCATTTTTGGAACAAGTTGCTGGAGACGGGCTGGTTGGCGGCCTTTCCAGTGTCGCGGAAGGCGGCAACTTTGAATCAGGCTTCCTCGCCGCGGGCTTTAGAGACCTGTGCGCGGGTAGTGTTGCACCGGCTCGAATTGGTGTGATTTTTTTATAGTGATGAATTGGAGGTTGAGATGCCCCGTCGCCGGATTGGCCAGGAAGCATTGCTTTTTTCGCGCAGCAGAGGCGGTAGATCCTCCCTGGAACAGCTCTCCGGCATGATTGATTGGGCCCCCATTGAAGCCATTCTGGACGATATTTACAGCGCCTCGAAAGGGGAAGCCGCTTGGCCGCCTCTGGCCATGTTTAAGGCGATGCTGCTGGCGGTCTGGTATGATCTCTCGGATGTGAAACTGTCGGAAGCCTTGGATGATCGTGCGTCTTTCCGGCGGTTCTGCGGCTTTTCCACCCAGGAGGCGACGCCGGAACGGACGGCGTTCGTGCGTTTGCGCAAGATCGTGGCTGCGCGCGGCTTGGACAAAGCCTTGTTTGATGAAGTGGCCCGCCAACTGAAGGCTAAAGCCATCCGTGTGAAGACCGGGACACTGGTGGATGCAACGATCATCACCGCAGCCCGTGAGGGAGATAGCGATGCGCGCTGGGTCAAACACAAAGGGCGTAAAGCCGTGTATGGCTTCAAGGCTCACGTCGGAGCGGATGCAGACACGGCACTGGTGGAAGAGATTGCGATCACGCCGGCCAACGTGAATGACGGCAAAGCCGGTCCTGAAGCTCTTCCCGACAATCCTGGCGATGTGTTTGCCGACAGCGCCTACCGGGGGGATCATTTCAGGAACGCCGTTCGCGCCAAGGGCGGAACCCCAAGGGTTGTCATCACTCATGTATGGGCAAGTGCCCAGGACGAGGAAATGGCTCTTGCCCGCATGAATACTCACAACCGGGCCATACATCACGTACGGGGCAGAATCGAAAAGATCTTCGGCACCTGGAAACGAAGCTACGGATTACGGCGAATGCGATGGTGCGGTCTTACCAAAGCCGCTGTTCAAGTCCGTTTCACTGCCATCGCTTATAACCTCAAACGCACTCTTAACCTCTTCACGCAACCGGCTTGATACCCATCCAGGGCAGCTAATCGCCCTCCTACAAAAAGCAAAGAAAATTCTCGAGCTTATCCAAGACCTCAATCAACTCGTCGCGATGCGCTGCACAGCCTGAGCGCCCAGGGTTTTGCCCCATTTACTTAAAATCATAAAAAACCTTACCCGCGCACAGGTCTCCTTTAGCAATGTCGTCGGGGGAAGTCTGCTCAATAATGGCGGGCATTTGGATGCTTATAATGTCGCGGCGGAAGCCGTCACCGGCGGCGTCGGCTCCGTGATAGGTGGTGGATCCTTCGAAAACGGTGCTATAACAGGATCATTTAGATATCTCTTTAGTCAGGAAGTCCAGGCCGTAGCAAATGGCCAGAACCCGGTACAGCAGATCGGGCAGGGTTTGGATAACCTGGGCGGCGATATCAGGTACGCTTACGACAGTCTCGTGGGCATTAATGCGAATCCGATTAACCAAAATCCAATTGGCCAAAATCTAACAGACCAGGCGTTATATGGCGAAGCACTACAAGCACAGGCTTCAGATGGTCAGTCGGCCATTGGGCTTGAACAAGTTGCCGACAAACGTAGCTTTTCGTACAAGGTGATGTGTCTTTGGTGTGTCTTCCAAACGTCTATGCCCCAAATATTTCGTGACGCTGAACAGCCAGATCCCATTGAGGTTCCTGAGCTGGTGATTGAGGAGCAAACGACGGCACAACCTAAACAACCTAAATGATCTCAACAGTCACCCTTGCATGGATCTGGTAATGAAGAACTCAGAATTACGTAATGAACCTGACTTAGAAAAGGTAAATGAGGCATACCGTCTTAGAACAACAAATCGTATCAAGACTTTTTTTACTCTTGAAGAGTTTGCAGAGAAAGGCTCAAAAGTCAGCATTCTCTATATATCTGATATGTTTATGCGTGGCGTTAATCTAAATGATATAACTATTCGAGCAAAACGTTGGCATGAGCTGGCAAAAAAACTCCATTTGGAAAGTGCTTCTTACCGATTTGGCTCTGGGTTTTATAGAGATGGCGATTATCAGTCTGCATTTGATGCATTTTCTTGGGGGGCTTTGGATGGGTATGCTCCATCCATCTATAGACTAGCGAGTATGCACATTTTAGGAAAATACGTAGAAAAAGACTTCAAAAAAGCTCTGGATCTTTTGGAGTTGGCTGCCAAAAAAGGGAGTGTCTTTGCAAAAAAAGATTTAGCACATATTTTGCTCATGAAAAACTTTGGAATGTTAGGTAAAGTTAAAGCCCTGTGGCTACTTTGTATTTTAACTTATTATCAGATTGATGTGATTCGTAGAAGAATCACAAAAGTTCCACTTGATGAGAGGTATCTGCATTAGATATCTCTTTAGTCAGGAAGCTCAGGTCGTAGCAAATGGCCAGAACCCGTTGCAGCAGATCGGGCGGGGTTTGGATAACCTGGGCGGCGATATCAGGTACGCTTACGACAGTCTCGTGGGCATTAACCCCAACCCGATTGGCTCAAATCCAGTTGATCAGGCGTTGTATGCTGGAGTGCAACGGTAATCCCCCCTGAAAGTAAGGGGATTGATAAGTAGAATTTTCTCGGCATCTTGCACGAGGAGATTTAGATGAAAACGTCGAGATACAGCGAACCCCAGATTCTTTCGATTTTACGCCAGGCTGAAGGCGGTGTGCCGGTTGCAGATTTATGCCGCGAGCACGGCATGAGCGACGCCTCTTTTTACAAATGGCGGGCCAAGTATGGCGGCATGGATGCATCGATGGTGTCGCAAATGAAGGCGATTGAAGATGAGAACCGCCGGCTGAAGAAGATGTTTGCTGAGCTGAGCATGCAGAACGAGCTGCTCAAGGAGGCTCTGGAAAAAAAATAACGCGGCCATCTCAACGCCGTGAGATGGCCGTGGTAGCGGTGGCGAGGCAGGGGATCAGCGTGGCACTTGCGTGTCGGGCGTTTGGGGTGAGCGAGACATGCTATCGCTATGCGCCGAAGCTGGTTGGCGAGAATGAGAAGATCGCTAACCTTCTGGTGGGGCTGACGAACGCCAGGCGTAACTGGGGCTTTGGCCTATGTTTTTTGTATCTGCGCAACGTGCAGGGGCGGCCATGGAACCACAAGCGCGTCTATCGCATCTACCGTGAGCTGGAGCTGAACCTGCGGATCAAGCCACGCAAACGGCTGCGCCGGGACAAGCCGGACCCCTTGGCTGTTCCCGCGGCGCCGAATGTCTCCTGGTCGATGGATTTCATGGCGGACCGGCTGGGCGACGGCCGTGCCTTCCGGCTGCTGAATGTGCTCGGTCGAGCTCCGCCTGCGCAAAATACGCCGATGTCTTCTTCAATATCTCGTTGGCCTGTCTGAGCTCGCGCACCTCGCGTTCAAGCTCCTTTATCCGGACCAGCTGCGCGCTTGTCGGGCCAGGCCGCTCACCACCGTCACGCCCGGCCTGCTGGCACCAGGCACGAAGGCTGTCGGCTGAGCAGCCCAACTTGCCGCAAATCGCAGCATACGCCGCAGATTCGCTCCGGTAATCCGCGCGATGTTCCAGGAATAACCGCACCGCCCGCTCGCGAAATTCCGGTGAATAAGGCTTCGAGATCTTTTTCTGTTCCATAAGGGACAATCCTCTGAGAGTTTTCCCCTCCGGTAAACCCGGGGCGGTTCAGTTCGATGTAGCTGGTTGCTCGAAATGTACGCGGCAATTTTGGTCGTTCTTGCGCGCTCAGGCCGGTTTGCGGCCTCTGACGGCCCAGGACATCTTGTTCGTCCAGTGCGCCTCAACATCCTCGAGTCCAGCCTGCTTCAGCAGGGCGGTGGCCTCATCGCGGGTGTAATAGAGCGCGATGCGCGGGATCATATGGTCGAACACGATGGCGCGCAGATGCCGGAAACTGAAGCCGCGCAGTTGCCGTAAATAAGGCGAGGCGCCGAAATAAAGCCGTAACATGAGCCAAAGCAGCACGGTCAACGGCCAGGAGAGCGCGTGAACCAGCGGCAGTGGCAAGCGGCTGAAAAGATGAATGCGTAGAGGATTGAATAGATGTATGATCCAGCCATTGCCCTCGCGCCCATAAAGCCAGACCATCACGATCCCGCCCGGCTTCACGGCGCGCACCAGCCGCCGCACCGCGCGTTCGGGCTCACCTAGGTGGTGCACCACACCAATGCTGAAAGCGATATCGAACGCATTTTCTTCTGCAATGTCATAGATACTCTCATGCCGCACCTCAGCATTGGGGAACGGCGCCAGCGTGGCACGGGCGCGGTCCAGCGTGCGCTCATCTACATCCACCGCGACGCCTCGCCCCGCACCATAGCGCAACGGCCAATAACTGTTACGCCCCATACCGCAGCCGCCATCAAGAAAGCTTTTGCCTCGCCAATTCTCGGGCGTAAGGGGCGCAGTCCAGCGGAGGAACTGCTGCTCATGTACGGGCAGCAGTTCGGCATAATTATCCCAGGAATAGCCGAAACGTTCAGGCGAGCCAGCGATGATGTCTTTGTCAGAATCTGGCATGGCGAATTCGGTCCTTATCACGGGCGCGCATGGCGCAGGCGCGCATTAAAATCGGCAAGCCGGTCGACGATAGACTGGGGCATGCGGCGCAAAAGCTGCTTGCGCAGTCTGAAGACCCAGGGCGCAATATCGACAATCGGCTGGCCGGGTGCCAGTTGTCCGGGCAAGGCGGGCGGCGCTACGCCCCGCTTGACGTAAAGCAGAATATTATAACGATACCAGTAGGGCAGTTCGTCATGCAGAGTCAGCGCGGGGCGGATGGCGTCGAACGCCTCGTATCCCTTTGCCGCGAACAGCGCGCGCCAGAATTCATAGGGACGTTCATTGACGTGGCCAGCCCCGCCCTGACCCGGCGGGGCGGCGGAGAACAGCACGACATCGCCGTGTACGGTCAAATCATCGACCAGGCCTGCACTGCGCGCGGCGGGCAGATGTTCGGCGACTTCGAGACATTGCACGAGATCAAAACGCCGCCCAAGCTGGAAGGGCAGCGCCAGCTCGGTCCGCCGAAACCGCTCTAACGGGATGAGCATTGTCTCGGGACTGACAAACGGGCCATCGAGGCCAGTCACATCGCCGCATCCCGCCGCCAGCCAAGCCGCCAGCCAAGTGCCCCGCGCGCAGCCGACGTCTAGCACACTGCCGATGGGGAACCAGCCCTTGATCAATCTGGAGATAAGGCGGGCCGCAGCCGCCGATTGCTCGGCCCGGTTATAGAAGACGGTGGAATAATGCTGGTGCGTCATGAAGGCCTCGATGGCGATGCGGCGCCGTGTACCGCATCAGGCACTGGCTGCCGGAATACCCATATCAAATAGATGAGAAAATTAGCCATGGGAATCAGCAACCAGGTCAGAGCGATACCCAATAGGTAGCTGGCATGCCAGACCGAGGTCGTCAGCGCCATGCCGCCCGACGCGATTCCAAATCCCACTGCATTGGTCAGCACAAAGCGCGCGCCTATTCGGGGCAGGTGCGCACTGGTGCGCAAACTGCCGGGATAGGTAATGGTGCCGTGCAAGGCCAGGCCGATAGGCTGCACCAGCACAAAACTCAGCATTGCTGCCGCGACTGCACTGAACGAGGTATGCACGAACGCCACGACAGCGAGCGTATAACAGAACGATGTCCCAAGCCCCGCCACCATATAGCGCAGCACGCGCTCGCCAAATCCCATCATGCACCGGCCCCCAGCCCTTCCGCCAGAGTAAGATGCGCCCACAAAAACAGTCGTTCATCCTCGGTTCCGGCGGCAAAATTCCGCCAGCGCGCGCGCGCATAATCGGTGCGGAACCCAGGCGCGGGCACTGCTGGCCTTCGCGGCGCCACCTCGCTCAGCCATGTCGTCAGCGGAATACCAAAACCCTTTTTCTTCCGCGCCAGCACGAAATCGGGCACCACGCCGCGTAGCGCCTCCTTAAGCAGGAATTTGCGCTTCCCACCCCGCAGCTTATAGCCATGCGGCAAGCGCTGGCAGAAGGCGACGAGGTCGCGGTCTAGAAACGGCGCGCGGCTCTCGAGCGAAGCGAACATCGAGGCACGGTCGGCCTTGGCCAGGATCATCTCGGGCAGGTAGAAATTCGTGTAGAATTCAAGCGTGCGATCAACCAAAGAGAGGCTCTGGCTGCCATTCCACGCGGTTTCCGCTTCAGCGAACAGCTCTTCCGGCGCAAGAGGTTGTTCGAAGCAAGCAGCGAATTCCTCAGGCGCAAGCGGACCGAGCCAGACCGGGTTCCAGCGCGAAGGCGGATGCGACAGCCCACGCAATGTGCGCCGGATGCGGAAATCAAAACTCATATTGCCCTGCCCCCTGGGCAGAGCATTGGCTCCGCGCACCAGCAGCCTGTGTGCGGTGGGCGACACAAGACGCTGATAAAGCCTGGCCGGGCGCAACGCCACCAACGGGTCATAACCCGCGAACAGCTCATCACCGCCATCGCCGGAAAGTGCCACCGTGACATGCTCACGCGCGAACCGGGCAAGCAGGTGGGTGGGCAGCAGCGAGGGGTCGGCAAATGGCTCGCCGAGCCCAGCCAACAGAGAGGGTAATTCCGTGCGCGCGGTGGTCAGATCGACGATGCGCTCATGGTGTCGGCTACCCAGAGCAGTCGCGGCCTCCCGCGCAAAGCCAGATTCATCGTAGGAAGGCTCGACGAAACCGATGTTGAAACTGTCGATTCCCGCAAGACCTCGCGCCTCGGCGGCAAGCGCCAGCACGACGGTGGAATCAAGCCCGCCCGAAAGGAACACACCCAACGGTACATCAGCTTCCAGCCGCCGGCGCACGGCTTGGCGCAGCAGATGACGCAGCTCCTCGGCCAGGGCCGGAATGCGCGCGGCCGGAGCATCCTGGTCCGCCGTAATGCTGAAGCGCCAATAGCGCGTGACGCTCACTTTTCCGCTGGCGGCTTCAAGGCTGAGCATTGCGCCGGGCGGTAGCTTGTGAACGCCCGCGAAGATCGTGCCAGGCGCCGGCACATAGCCATAGGCGAAATATTTCTGCACGCCGGCCCGGTCCAGCCGCATGTCGGAAAGCCTGTGCGCCGCCAGTGCACCGACCTCGGAGCCGAACAGAAAGGCGCCCGGAGGCGTGGCGTAATAGAATGGCTTTTCTCCAAACCTGTCGCGCGCGCAGAACAGGCGCTGGTGGCGCTCATCCCAGATCGCGAAGGCAAACATACCATCAAGCCGGGCGGGCAAACCCTCTCCCCAGGCGGCGAAGCCATGCAGCAGCACTTCGGTGTCCGAATGGTCGCTGCAAAACCGGTGGCCTTTCGCCTCAAGTTCGGTGCGCAATTCGTGGTGGTTGTAAATCTCGCCGTTAAAAACGATCGTAAGCCCATGCAGGGGCGCGCGCATGGGTTGCCGCCCGCCTTCAGGGTCGAGGATGGTTAGGCGCCGAAAGCCCAGATTCACACGGCTTGCGGCCTCTGTCCAATAGCCTTCGTCATCGGGACCACGATGCGCGATCGCGTCGGTCATCGCCTTCAGATCGGCTTCGTCACCCGCACCGACGTAGCCTGCAAACCCGCACATTCAGCCACCAGCACCGTGCTCGGGCGGCAAATTGACCGTGTTGTTAACGAAATAGATCGGCTTGGCCAGCGCTTCGAAATAGGTTCGCACCACAATCTCTGCGAGCAGTCCAATCAATATGCTCATCACCCCCATCATGAAGGACATCGCGACCAGCAGTGGCATGGGCGTGAGGATCATGGACAAATTGGCAAAGAGCTTCAGATAAAACACATAGAGCAGCGAAACCAACGAGACGGCCAGCCATAATAATCCGAATCCGCCGAACAGATAGATGGGCTTGCCGATCCAGCGGTCGAGAAAACTGACAACAAGCAGATCTAATGTTACTTTAACGATACGAATCATACCGTAATTCGACTTGCCAAATCGGCGCGGATGGTGCGTCACCTCCAGTTCGGTGATACGTGCACCATACCACGAAGCATAGATGGGGATGAAACGGTGCATCTCGCCATACAGCTTCACGCGGCCGATCACCGAACGCCGGTAGGCCTTTAGAGAACAGCCGTAATCATGCAGATGCACACCAGAGGCGTATGAGATGATCCAGTTGGCGACCCGACTGAGTAGGTTACGCTTCACCGCTTCGTCCTTACGGTCACGCCGCCAGCCAGAGACGACATCATACCCTTCATCAAGCTTGGCAAGTAGGCGAGGAATATCAGCCGGATCGTTTTGCAAATCGGCATCAATGGGAACGATGATGCTGCCCTTTGAATGATCGAACCCCGCCATCATGGCGGCGGTCTGACCGAAATTACGCGCAAAATTGACGATCTTGATCCGGGCATCGCCTTGCGCGATGGCCGCCAGAACCTTAGCCGAGCCATCGGTGCTGCCATCGTTCACCATGATGATTTCAAAGGCTATGCCGGCCTCATCGAGGACGGTGATGATTTTTTCGACCAGCAGAGGCAGCGATGCTTCTTCGTTATAAACGGGTACCATCACAGAAATGAAGTCTTCAGTCGCCAAAGCCCTGCCCCCGAGGTCGATGCTTGCATACCCAGTACATTACAGCCAACCTTAGAGGCAAATCTCCCCACTTGAAAGACTGCGGTAAACGGCCCAAGCCCTGAACCAAAACTAGCTAGCGGGTCAATGCAGGACCGCATTGCAGGCGATAAGGTCAGGGGATGGCAGTTTTTGCTCAATCTCGAAGACGCCCAGCCGCTTCACTGGCTTAAAATTCACCGCGAGGGCATGCTCAAAGCCTCGGGTTTCTGGTGGGGAGGCATTTTTCAAGGCTGGGTAAACCTGCCGCAAGCGCGCGGGGTTCATCGCCGCCTTATCGAGAATAAGCCATTTGGCTTTGAGCATGACATCCTGACACGCATTGAAATATTGCGCCCTCGTCGTGTAGCCGGGCGTAAAAATATCATAGAGGGAGGTTTGGGGGCGTTCGGCAAGAAAGGGCATCAGCGGCATGTAGGGATAGAAAAAGAAGCCGTCCGTTGCCGGTTTCGTGGCAAGAAAGCTGAAAACCGCGTCGTCTCCGGCGCGCTCGTCGCCGAGCAGGGCGATCGGCCCGCGAGGCGTATCATAGGTTGGCGCGGCAATCGCGGCACGGGCATTCTGGATGAACACTATTGTTGGTGGGAAGCACCAGATAAGCGCCAGTTCCAAAACCAGCCGACGTTGAAAAGGGCGCCAGTTCGCTGTCAGCTTTGTGGCGCAAAAAGCGATCAACGGCAGCGCCAATGGCTCAGTATTCACGATGTGGTAGATATCGGGTCTCGGAAATATGCCAGCGAATCCTGCCAGAGCAAACCATACGCAACAAAGCAATGAAGGGTCCGATATGTAGTAGCGTGGCGCACGGATAAGTAATGCCAAAGTGCCCAGCCCGGCCAGCGGGAAGATGTAGGTATTAACGACGAACCAACGTGCCCCCGCGCCATAGGCGACATGCTGTATCGCTGAATATCGTGTGAACGTGTTTACGACGATGTCGTTGAAAGCAGGTATAAATGCTCCACTATACACAATGTAGGCAAGACAACAAAGCGGCGCCAGCAGGCCGCCTGCCAGGCAGGCGAGAAAGGGCCAGGGCAGGCGCCGCGCGCTAAGGAAACTAGCCGCTGTCGCTAGTAGCGCCCAAAGCCCGCAGGAAGAGGTGACCATCGCTGCCGCGCCGCCCATCACGCCAGCCAATGAAGCCAGGCCCAGCCCTGTCGCCCTGTTCTGCCTAATGGCGCGTAGGGCAAACACGAAGGCTAATAGCCCGAGCCAAGTCGTAAGGAAATGATGGTTGATTACGACATCGGAGGTTGATGGGCTGGTAAGCAGCCAGGCCAAAGCCAAAAATACGGACAGAACCGCATTGCCGCTGGCCAGAATGCAGGCGAGATAAGCGCAGGCAGCGATACCCGCAATATTCAAAATCGCAAATAGCCGAATGCCTAAAAAACTAGGGCCGAACAGCTTCATCCAGCCAGCCAAAAGCAGATAGCCGCCAGGCGGCAGAAAGGCAAAAAAATTAGTATAGATTTTGTGCCCCGCCAAAAGCTCCGCTCCGCCGCGCAGCAAAACGCCCTCATCGCCCATCCAATAAACGCTGCGAATGAATGGCAGGCACAAAAGGAATGCCACCAAGCTTACCACCGCAAAGCCTCCCGCCACCGCAAGAGCTGACGTGAGGTTCGCTTTAGCGTTATTCTCACTATCTGGCTGTAGCGGCGGAGGTATCAGCTTCACTTGTGAATGTCCCTTAACCAGTTTTCGATCTTGCCGTACAAAGGGTGTTCGCTTTTAAGCGCGATGGCGCATATAGCGCCTCAACGCGCTCTCCGCCAGTTCCATGTCATACGTTGCCTGGGCAACGAATACGCCTTGCTTCGCAACCGGCCATGTCCCCCGTCAGGACCTATGAGACAGATTTAGCGTCTTGAATAACGGAGGATTTCTGGCTTATCGCCGCGACGAAGGAGTGCAGATGAGCCAGAAATCCTTGAACCCGAAACCGTCCTCGGAGAGGCTGGTGAAGGATATCCGCCGGGCGACCCGGAAGCATTATTCGGCTGAGGACAACATACGGATTGTGCTGGAAGGCTTGCGGGGCGAGCAGAGTATGGCCGAGCTGTGCCGGCGCGAAGCGATTGCCGAGAGCCTTTAT
>JAGXAO010000069.1 GCA_018971565.1 Rhodospirillales bacterium | reverse complement strand
CCAGCCGTCTAGTTTGCGGCCTTTTTTCTGCCGAGCCATCGTGTCCTGTAAAAATTCAAATGAGCGGCGCTGATAGAGCGCGGCGGCCCCGCCTGCAACCTTGTTGGAGCGCAGTGCCGCCGCTTAACGCGATGGCAACCGATATCTGCTGGAATCACCGGGTCTCCGGAGGATTGCCAAATGCAAGACGACCCAAACCCCTTTTTGCGGCCGCCCAGCCAAACAGATACACGGCAGACCGAGCCGTACAGCAACAGCCTTAACCCGCAGCCAAGGGCGCAGGCCACGAAACGGAACAAGTTCATAGGGTTTACCCGTGACGAAGCCACCATGACTATGTTGCGCACGGCGCTGGCGGGGCATATCCCCCATGACAATCAGGTGCATTTGGCGGATTTTCGTCAGGCTTTGAAAATTCTGGGGGAGATGCCTACGCCGGAGGTTGTGCTGGTGGACCTCTCTGGCGAGGAGCAGCCGATAAATGCGCTGCTGGACCTGTCTGACGCGGTGGATGCCGGAACGGTGGTGCTGGCGGTCGGTGATGTCCAAAACGTGAATTTCTACCGTCTTGTGGTCAAGGACATGGGAATAAAAGAATATATTCCTAAACCGCTGACCAAGGCTGCGATTATAGAGCATTTTCTGCCGGTAATCGATAATTTGGCGCACAAGCAGGCTGGCCAGCGTGGCGGGCGGATGATTGCGCTATGCGGCGCGCGCGGCGGGGTAGGCACAAGCTGTATCGCCGCGAATCTGGGGGCATACATCGCCAATGAGCTGCACAGGCATACGCTGCTGCTGGATGGCGAGGTGAATACCGGCACGCTGGCGCTGGATTTGAACCTTGCCGCCAGCCGTGGCTTGCCAGCGGTGTTGGAGGCGCCGCAGCGGGTGGACCAGCTGCTGATCGAACGTTGCGTGCAGGATCTGGGGGACAGGCTGCATGTGATGGCGGGCATGGAAGCCATGACGTGGGAGGCGCCGTGTAACCCTGAAGGGTTGGCGAATTTCGTGCAGACAGTTCGTACCCGCTACAATTTTATGGTGGCGGATACTGGCGCGCGGCTTTCGCCCCTGGCCCGGCAGTTATTATTCAACGCCCAGCAGCGGGTAATTGTGTTGGATGCGACGCTGATCTCCCTGCGCAATGTGGAGCGGCTGCGGACACTTCCGGTAGGCTCCGGCCAGGCGCCGCGCCCGTTGCTGGTGCTGAACAAGGCGGGCGCACAGGGTGGGCTGACCCAGCATTTCATGGAAGATAAGCTGGGCGCGCCGTTTGATGCCGTGATATTGGATGCGCCCCGGCTGGTGGGCGGGCATTCGGGGTTTGGCACGCTGGCGGTGCGCCACCGAGGCCCCTTCCGCCAGGCCATTATTTCCTTGGCGGCGGCCTTGGGCATAGGAGTTCAGCCAGAGGCTGCCCATGCCGCCGCGCAGCCTAGCTATGCGGGCGCAACCTAGAAGATGCACCAGCGGCATTAGGCGTTTGCCCCGGAATACGGTATAAACCGGCTCCACCACGCAAACTCTGGAGCCTGTTATCCTTATGTCCGACACGCCTGATTCCGCCCCGCTCGACGATGCCTATGACGCCGCATCGATCAGTGTTCTGAAGGGGCTGGATGCCGTTAGGAAGCGGCCAGGCATGTATATCGGCGATACGGATGACGGCTCGGGTTTGCACCATATGGGCTTCGAGATCATCGACAACGCGGTGGACGAAGCCCAGGCCGGTTTCGCAACCCAGGTTGAAGCTGTGCTGAATGGCGATGGCTCGATGACCGTGCGCGATAATGGCCGCGGTATCCCGACGGATATTCATATAGAGGAAGGTATTTCCGCCGCCGAGGTGGTGCTGACCAAGCTGCATGCGGGCGGCAAGTTTAACCAGAACAGCTACAAGGTTTCCGGCGGCCTGCATGGTGTGGGTGCGGCGGTGGTGAACGCGCTTTCTGAATGGATGGAAGTGCGGATCTGGCGCAACGGGCTGGAGCATTTCATCCGCTTCGAGAACGGCGACACGGTGCAGCCGTTGAAGGTTGTTGGGCCCTCGGACCACCCTAACGGCACGGAGGTGATGTTTAAACCCTCCGCCGCGACCTTCACCCATACGGATTTCGATTATACGGTGTTTGAACGTCGCCTGCGCGAACTCGCCTTTTTGAACTCCGGCCTCGCCATCATGTTGCGCGATGAGCGGCACGAGCCGTTTCAGCAGGCGAATTTTCATTACGACGGTGGGGTAAAAGAGTTCTGCCTCTGGCTCGACCGCGCAAAGCATTCCGTGGTGCCCAGCCCGATCACCGCCATCAGCGAAGCCAAAGAAGCCGGAATTAAGGTTGAGTTCGCGCTCACCTGGAACGATTCCTACCATGAGACCATGCTCTGCTTTACCAATAACATCACCCAGCGCGACGGCGGCACGCACCTGGCCGGGTTTCGCGGGGCGCTAACCCGCGTGGTGAGCAATTATGCCAAGGGCATTGCTGGCAAAAAAGACATGGCCGACCTCTCCGGTGAGGACATGCGTGAGGGGCTGACCGCCGTACTCTCCGTGAAGGTGCCGGACCCGAAATTTTCTTCCCAGACCAAGGATAAGTTAATCTCCTCCGAGGTGCAGCCGGTTGTGCAGGCTGCGGTGGCCGATGCACTGAGCCATTGGTTCGAGACGCACCCCAAGGAAGCCAAGAATATCGTGCAGAAGGTGATGGACGCCGCCTCCGCGCGGGAGGCCGCCCGCCGTGCCCGCGAACTCACCCGCCGCAAAGGCGTGCTGGATATTTCATCGCTGCCCGGCAAACTGGCGGACTGCCAGGAGCGTGACCCGGCGAAATCCGAACTCTTCCTGGTAGAGGGTGACAGCGCCGGCGGCTCCGCCAAACAAGGAAGGGACCGTAAATCCCAGGCGATTTTGCCGTTGAAAGGCAAAATTTTGAATGTGGAGCGCGCGCGGTTCGACAAGATGCTGGGCAGTGCCGAGGTCGGCACGCTGATTACGGCTTTGGGTGCAGGCATCGGCCGCGCGGATTCGGGCGAGGGTGGGTTCGATCCAGCTAAGTTGCGTTACCATCGCATCGTCATCATGACAGACGCGGATGTTGATGGGTCGCATATCCGTACGTTGCTGCTTACGTTTTTCTACCGGCAGATGCCGCAACTTATTGAGAATGGCTATCTCTATATCGCGCAGCCGCCGCTCTACCGGGCCAAACGCGGCAATGACCAGCGTTATCTGAAAGACGACGCGGCGCTTGAGAATTTTCTTCTTGACCGGGCGCTGGGCGGATCGGTTTTGAGCAGCGGCGCCCTGACGCTTTCAGGCGATGATCTGCGCGAGGCCTCTGCCTGGATTGGCCATGTGGTGCACCGGCTGCAAGCAATGGAAAATACGCTGCCGCAGCAATATCTTGAGCAGATCGCGATTGCCGGTTTGATGTCTTCCGGCGCATTAGGCGATGCGGCAAAGGATGCAGCGCTGGTGGCACGGCTTAATTCAATTTCACTGCCATCAGAACGCGGCTGGATTGTGACGTCTGATGAAGCCGGGGTGAAAATAGGCCGCACGGTGCGCGGCGTGGCGGAGCATTACGCGCTGGACGCCATGACGTTGCGGACAGCCGAGGCGCGTTACCTGGCCGAACGCGGAGAAAAGCTTGCTGAAATATTCGGCAAGGACGCGATGCTCTCAATTGATGGCGGAACACCAAAGCCCGTGCACGGCCCGGCCGAGATGTGGGATACATTGCTTGGGTATGGCCGCAAGGGCATGGTGATCAGCCGCTTCAAAGGGTTAGGGGAGATGAACCCCGAAGAATTATGGGCCACAACACTGGACCCCAAGGTGCGCCGCCTGCTTCAGGTGAAGATTGCGGACGCTGAGGGCACGGACCAGATATTCACAACACTGATGGGCGACGTGGTAGAGCCGCGCCGGGAGTTTATCGTGAACAACGCGCTCCGTGTGGCAAATCTCGACGCGTGATGGGTATGCGCTGTTAAAAATGCAATGGCCGTGCCGGGGTATAGGGCGAGATTGATCTGCCCCGGCACGCAAGCTTAATTTTCCGCTTATTACCGTTGAAACTCGGTAATATTTATTGAACCGCTTCGTTTGATTCCAATTTCCCTGTCATGGGAAATTTTTGTGGCGCCTGCCTGTTACGGCTTTTACAATCTGCTATGGCGGCACCCGCCAGTTTGGTTGTGGCGAACAGCGATAATGAGCGCGCCGATGCCTGACTTACTTTCTGAGCCAATCCGGCATATGCCGGTGCAACCCGAAACACGGCTTCGGCCACCCGCGCAACTGGCGCTTCTTTGCAATGCCGGCACGGGGGATTATGCGCTGGCCGCCGGACTTGGCTTCACACATGCCCTGCTGGAAGATGTATCGCTGATTGGTGAAGTTAAGTCATGCGGACTTATGCCGGTTATCGTACTCAGGGAGTTTGAAGACGGCGCCATTGCCGCTTTGCAAGAACTAGGTGCAGCCGGGTTTTATTTTCGCGCCGCCCATAGGCTTGCGGCGATGTTTTGGTACGACCTGCTTGGCAAGGCCAAACAGCGAGACCACGATACGTTGCTGGTCGCTGATATTTTAGGAGCAAACCCGGACGAAGTCGCTGCCTTGCGGGGTACGGGCTTCGATTTTGCAACATCTTCGTCTTGCTATTGGGATTTTGCTTCAGGCTGGTTGAACCAGGATACCCAACGAACAGAATCGATTGCGCCCGCGCTGGTGTTTGCAACGCCTCCCGGTTCCTCGCTTTGGCAAAATGCGGCCTTGCGGCGTGCTTTGCGGGTTTCCGCCATGCTGGCTCCTGCATGGGCTGTCGACAAGAAATTGATCTCTTTAGATAATGATGATCTGCGCGCAATTCTGGCAATGCGCTTGCAAAAAGCCGCATTACTTGGCAGCCGCGCCGGCCAGGTTATTTCAGCCCCTGGCGCGGCTGTGGCGGTAATAAAACGTAAAAATTTGGTTACCGTTGCAAATGCCTCCCTTGAGACACAGGTAAGCCAACCATTAGCGCACCTGCTGCCGATGCTTGGTGGCGCGGGCTTACGGTTGGGTAGTGGCGAAATATTCAACGCCGTGGATAAGTTGACGCTTGAGCCCGGTGAAGTCGCATTTTTGACGGTTATGGCACCAGTCAATATTTCCTATCCCGCACCAAAATTAAACACCGAGGCACCACGCATCGCCATTGAGGCAATCTCGCCCCAGGTGGATGATGGCCGCTTTGCCGTGCGGCGCGTGGTTGGCGAGGCGGTAGAGGTTGAAGCGGATGTAATTACCGATGGCCACGACCTGCTTGCGGTTGACCTGCTTTACCGCACGGGCAAGCAACAGAATTGGCGCGCCATTCCCATGGTGCCGCAAGGGAATGATCGCTGGGCGGCGGCATTCCCGCTGGAACGGTTGGGCCGGCATGGGTTTGTGGTGCAGGCGTGGCATGACCGGTTCGCAAGTTTTGCCGATGGGTTGGAGAAGAAAATCGCGGCTGGGGTGGATGTCACCTTGGAAAACCAGGAGGGTTTGTGCCTTGTGAACGAGGCAGCCGAGGCTGATATTCGGTTGCAAGATGTTGCGCTGCAACTTCGCACTTCGTCAGTAAACGAATTACAGGAATGGCTGCTAAGCAAAGATTTACGTAGCGCTATGCGATACGCGTTACCGAAAACGTTTCTTGTAAAGTCTCACGAGATGCCTTTGGACGCAGAGCCAAAGGGTGCACGCTTTGCAAGCTGGTATGAGATTTTTCCTCGCAGCCAGAGTGGCGACGCTACCCGGCACGGCACCTTTACTGATGTAATAGCGCAATTACCGCGCATCGCCGCCATGGGGTTCGATGTGCTGTATTTTCCGCCGATCCACCCGATCGGCAAGGCACACCGCAAAGGGCGCAATAATTCGTTGGCCGCGTCTCCGGAGGATCCGGGCAGCCCGTATGCGATAGGCAGTATGGATGGCGGGCATGATGCAATTCACCCAGAATTAGGAACGCTTGAGGAATTTCGTGCCCTTATCGCAGCTGCTGAAACCCACGGGCTTTGTATCGCGCTTGATTTTGCGGTTCAATGCTCGCCTGACCACCCATGGCTGCGCGAACATAAGGAATGGTTTGATTGGCGGTTGGATGGGTCTTTACGGTACGCAGAAAATCCACCCAAGAAATATCAGGATATTGTCAATGTCGATTTCTATGGCGAAGCCGCGAAGCCGGATTTATGGATAGCCCTTCGCGATGTGGTGCAGTTCTGGGCAGACCAGGGCATAAGATATTTTCGTGTTGATAACCCGCATACAAAGCCGCTGCCGTTTTGGGAGTGGATGATCGCGGATATCCGCTCGCGGCATCCGGATGCAATTTTTCTTGCCGAAGCTTTTACCAGGCCAAAATTGATGTATCGGCTTGCCAAAATCGGGTTTTCTCAATCTTATACATATTTTACATGGCGTAACGAAAAGCAAGAGATTATTTCATACATGGAAGAGCTGGTGAATGGACCAGCGCGGGAATTTTTTCGGCCACATTTCTTTGTAAACACGCCAGATATTAATCCATATTTTCTGCAAAATTCGGGGAGAGCAGGTTTTTTGATCCGCGCCGCTCTTGCCGCCACCTTATCCGGCTTGTTTGGCGTTTATAACGGCTTCGAGCTTTGTGAGGCCACGCCTGTGCCGGGCAAGGAAGAATATCTTGATTCTGAAAAATATCAGATCAGAGTATGGGACTACGAGAAAACTGGAAACATCTCGGCAGAGATTGCAGTATTGAACAGGATAAGACGAGAAAACTCAGCACTGCAATCTCATCTTGGTGTTGAATTTTTACCATGCACAAATAAAAAAATATTGTACTTCCGGCGCTACGCCTCTGGCGGAGGCACGTTATTGATTGCCGTCAATCTTGATCCGAATTCAAAGCAGGAAGGGACAATTGAGCTTCCTCTTTGGAGGTTTGGCATAGCTGATACCGGAATGATCGCTATTCAAGAATTAACCCAGGGAGGTGAATTCGTTTGGCGAAGAAAATATCAATCGATAGGTTTTGATCCGCATGATCTACCATACGCGATTTGGCGCATACAAATTCCAGAGGTAGTAGCATGAATAATCGCCTTTCAACAGCAACTGATCCACAATGGTATAAAGACGCCATTATTTATCAGCTTCACGTCAAATCTTTTTTTGACTCTAATAATGATGGAGTTGGAGATTTCAAAGGTTTGATTTCAAAGCTCGATTACATAGCCAGTCTCGGCGTTAATACAATTTGGTTGCTGCCATTTTATCCCTCACCGCGGCGTGATGACGGTTATGATATAGCGGATTATCGTGGAATTCACACCGAATATGGAACGATTTCTGATATGCGCGCTTTTATTCATGAGGCGCATAAACGTGAAATGAGGGTCATTACTGAATTGGTAATCAACCACACGTCAGATCAGCACCCATGGTTTCAACGGGCGCGGCTGGCAAAACCAGGTTCTGCTTACCGAAATTTTTACGTCTGGTCTAAGACCGACAAAAAATACGAAGATACACGAATAATTTTTTTGGATTCTGAAAAAAGCAATTGGTCTTGGGATGAGCAAGCAGGCGCTTTTTACTGGCACCGGTTTTACCACCATCAACCAGATTTAAATTTTGATAATCCGCAGGTCGTAAAAGAAATTTTGAAGATCATGCGGTACTGGTTAGATCTTGGTATAGACGGCCTCAGGTTGGATGCTGTCCCGTATCTAATTGAAAGAGACGGAACAAATAACGAAAACCTGCCAGAGACCCACGCGATCTTACGTCAGATACGCACGGCACTGGATGCTCATGCACCTGGGCGGATGCTTCTGGCGGAAGCCAACCAATGGCCCGAAGATGCTCAGAAATATTTCGGAGACGGTGATGAATGCCATATGGCTTTCCATTTTCCGCTTATGCCACGAATGTATATGGCCATCGCACAGGAAGACAGATTTCCGATAACGGATATCATGCGCCAGACACCAGATATTCCTGAACACTGCCAATGGGCAATTTTTCTTCGTAATCATGACGAGCTGACACTCGAAATGGTAACAGATTCAGAACGTGATTATCTGTGGAGCGCCTATGCCGCGGATAAACGTGCCCGCATCAATCTGGGAATTAGACGTAGATTGTCGCCGCTAATGGATCATGACCGCCGCCGGGTGGAGTTGATGAATGGTTTATTGCTTTCTATGCCTGGAACACCAGTAATTTATTATGGTGACGAAATAGGTATGGGGGATAATATTCATCTTGGGGACAGAGATGGTGTGCGAACGCCAATGCAATGGTCGCCGGATCGCAATGGTGGATTTTCACGAGCTAATCCTGCTGATCTGGTTCTTCCACCAGTAATGGATGCAATTAGCGGTTATGATGCGGTGAATGTAGAACGCCAGGCCGCAGATCAATATTCTCTTTTGAATTGGATGCGCCGGATGCTCACCGTGCGCAAGCGCCATAAAGCATTTGGCCGTGGTACGCAGGAGTTTATATACCCAGCTAACCGAAAGATACTTGCGTTTTTACGACGCTTTACCTTGGAAAATGGTGAAGAAGAAAAAATTCTGTGCGTTTATAATTTATCTAGGACGGCGCAGGCTGTTGAATTGGATCTTTCAGCGCATGAAGGAATGGTGCCGGTTGATTTGATAGGTGGCTCTGGCTTTCCTGCGATTGGCCAATTAACATATCTCCTTACTCTGCCACCATTCGGCTTTTACTGGTTTACGTTGGCAACTGAGGAAGCATTGCCACCATGGCATGTAAAACCATCCGAGCCATTGCCGGATCTTGCGACGCTTGTTGTTCGCGATGGTCTTAAAGACATGGTTAAAGGCCAAGCCCGGCATATGCTGGAAAACATCATATTACCTTCGTATTTCATAAGGCGGCGTTGGTTTTCGGGAAAAGATAAAGCAATTAAGCAAGTATCATTAAGGCGAGTGGAACGACTTTCTGAACATACGCATGGCATACTTCTAACTGAAGTAGAAATGAAATTTGATAATAGGACAGAATGTTATAATTTGCCGCTGGCAATTTCATGGGATGGCGAAACGAACTCGCCGCTTCCAGCGCAGTTAGCCTTGGCGCGCGTTAGGCAGGGGCGACGCATGGGGTATTTAACCGACGCATTCGCAGTCGATTCTTTTTCGGTTTTAACGGTACAGGCATTGCGGACGGGACTTTCGATTCAAGTGCCAGGAGGCAAGATAAGATGTATTCCTGAAGCATCATTTCCATCTTTGGCAATTTCAGAAACACCCGTCATTCATCGGCTATCTGCTGAACAATCAAATAGTTCGCTTATTGTGGATCAAAAAATTGTATTAAAATTGATCCGCCGGATGGCGCCGGGCATTAACCCGGAAGTGGAGATGCTGCGGCACCTGACAAAATATGGCTACGCCAATACACCAGCATTATTGGGTGAAATTGCGATGGTACAGGATGAAGATGAAGCATATTCTCTTGTTGTGGCTCAAGCATTTTTAGAAAATCAAGGCGATGCTTGGCAGTATACAATTGGTTATCTAAATCGGTTGATAAATTCCATGGATGTTGATGGCCGCACTGAAGAAGATGAGAGTGACCAGTTAAATGCTTACGCAAATTTTGCGCGGGCGATCGGCACAAGGTTGGCACAACTACATAAGCTTCTTGCACAACCATCTAATGACCCGGCATTTATGCCGGAGGTTGTAACCGCAGAGCATGTAGAAAGTTGGAGCACTACGGCCATGGCGCAGGTTGATGCGGCAATGACAACGATAGAACAACGATCTGGCTATGTTAGCGAAACGGCCGCAGAGGCAAGCAAATTCTTGTCTAGGCATAGAAAAATTTTTGTCAATTTGCTTCCACATTTGGCTGCAAAAAGCAAAGGAAACCTAGCAACACGGATTCATGGTGATTTTCATCTGGGGCAAATATTAGTAACTGCCGGTGACGCTTGGATCATAGATTTTGAAGGAGAGCCTGCGAAATCTGTTACGCAGCGGCGCATCAAATCGTCACCGGCGCGTGATATCGCTGGATTGTCGCGTAGCTTTGATTACGCAACGGCTGCTGTTTTGCAGAGTTCCATTACCTCCAAAAGCGATAATGCAGCTGCGACCTTAGCGCGGTTTTGTGATACTATGCATACTGAATTCGTTGAGTCTTATAATTTATTAAATCCTGGAATTCCTTTGGAAGTCATCGATCTTTTTTTGATTGAAAAGGCAGCATACGAAATTTGTTACGAGGCAGCTAATCGACCGGGGTGGATCGGTGTTCCCATATGCGGGCTAGCCAAAATAGTAGCGCGTGTTTTAAAGCGGGATTCAATAGATGCTTGACCAATCCATGATGGCACTCTGCGCTGGAGAGCACGGCGATCCATTTGCCTTACTAGGTCCGCATGGCGATATAGTGCGTTTTCTTTTGCCGGACGCGAAGAGTGTAGATTTGCTGAATGCTAATGGAACATTGATTGCGAGCGCGCGACATGTAGAAAGCGGATTGTGGGAAGCCCAGTTGCCGGATTCGCAAGATTACGTATTGCAGATAAATTGGGATGATTGTGTAGAAAATACGGAAGATCCCTATGCATTCGGTCCATTAGTTTCAGATTTTGATCTCTATCTTTTTGCCAAGGGGCAGCACCGAGAATTAGCGAATTTCCTGGGCGCATTACCAATAAATATAAATGGCGTTTCAGGTGTTCGGTTTGCAGTCTGGGCACCGAATGCATTGCGAGTATCCGTTGTTGGCGGCTTCAATAAATGGGACGGGCGGCGACATGCAATGCGCCGGCGTGACTCCGGCGTATGGGAAATTTTTATTCCTCGCCTTGCCGCTGGTGAAATTTATAAATATGAAAT
>JAGXAO010000068.1 GCA_018971565.1 Rhodospirillales bacterium | reverse complement strand
CTGGGTGGTAAGCCAGCCAAGACCTGCGGAGGTGGCGGCTTTCGGGCGGTATTCGCAACCGATCCAGCCTTTATAGCCAAGCTCGTCAATCCGGCGGAACAGGAACGGGTAGTTGATCTCGCCTGTACCCGGCTCGTTGCGGCCGGGGTTGTCAGCCAACTGAAGATGCCCGATCCGGCCGAAATTCGCCGCAAGCTTGTTGGCGATATCACCTTCCATCACCTGGGTATGGTAGATGTCGAACTGCAGGCGCACATTGCTGGCTCCCACATCGTCCAGAATGGAAAGCGCCTGGTCGAGCTTATTCACGAAAAAGCCCGGCACGTCGCGGGTGTTCACCGGCTCCAGCAGCAGCTCAAGCCCGGCATCGGCGAGCTTCTTGCCCGCATAGCGCAGGTTTTCCACCAGCACCTGGCGGGCTTCCGCCGCGTCCCCGGTGGGAATACCGGCAAGGCAGTTCAGCTTCGGGCAGTTCAGCGCCTTGGCATAGGTCACCGCCTTATCCACTCCGGCCCGGAACTCCTCCACCCGGCCCGGCTGGCAGGCAATGCCGCGGTCCCCACCACCCCAGTTCCCGGCGGGCAGGTTATGCAGCACGAGCTTCTGCCCATTCGCCGCGAGCAGATCGGATATCTGCGCGGGTTCATAATCGTAAGGGAACATGAATTCCACCGCGTCAAAACCGTCTTTCGCCGCGGCGGCAAAACGGTCAAGAAACGGAACTTCGTTGTAAAGCATCGTCAGGTTTGCTGCGAATTGCGGCATTAAATCCTCCTAAGGCCGCACCTTGCGGCGCGGCCTGTGCTGAGTGGCTGGCGCGATAAAACCGCCGCCAGGGATCAATTCATCTTGGCTGTCATCGCCCGTTGGCAAATCAGCGCATGAACAACATCTATGGTGGGCGTTGGCACGTCCACCATGCGGCCGAATTCCTGCACGACTGTCAGCAAAGGCGCAACCTCCATATCGCGTCCACGCTCAAGATCCTGAAGCATGGAGGTCTTGTGCGCGCCAACCTTGCGCGCCCCTTCAATCCGGCGCTCCACGTCAACACGGAAATTCACACCCAGGGTCTGAGCGATCTCCTGCGCCTCCAGCATCATCGCCTTGCACACCGCGCGCGTTCCGGGGTCAGTGCAGATCACGTCAAGCGTCGCATGAGTCAGGGCGCTGACCGGGTTAAAGCTCAGATTACCCCATAGTTTCAGCCAAATTTCATCACGGATGCGCTCAAGCACCGGCGCCCGCTGGCCAGCAGCCTCGAACAGCTCAGACAAACGCTGAACCCGCGGCGTAATCTCGCCCGAGGGCTCACCAATCGGGAACTTGTCACCATAGATATGGCGGATAACACCAGGCTGCTCCAACTCGGTGGCCGGATAAACAATGCAGCCGATCGCCCGCTCAGGCCCTATGCCGTTCCATTGCAGGCCGCCAGGGTCAACGCTCTCTACAATTTTGCCATCAAGCTTGCCGCCATGGCGATGAAAATACCAGTACGGAATGCCGTTAACCGCTGCAACCACGCTCGTGTTCTCGCCCAGCAGCGGCTGCAACGCCGGCACCGCGGCAGAAATCTGATGCGCCTTGAGCCCAATGATCACATAATCCTGGACGCCAAGCTCTTTCGTGTCGCTGGTGCAAACGGGGCGGGCAACGAACTCTTCGTTTTCCTTGATCACGCGCACGCCATCGCGGCGCATAGCCTCAAGATTCGCGCCACGCGCAACCAGGCTTACGTCCGCGCCCGCGCGAGACATCTCCGCACCAAGATATCCGCCGATCGCACCGGCACCAAAAATGCACACCTTCATAACTGCAAGTCTCCTAATTTAATCCCCTTCCCCCCGCATGACGTTTCACTTCGCTGGCACAGCTGCCTTTGCCGACAGGTCATAAAGCGGTCGGAGTGCGACGCCCGGAATTCCAAAA
This sequence comes from Rhodospirillales bacterium, assembly GCA_018971565.1. Lineage (GTDB taxonomy): Bacteria > Pseudomonadota > Alphaproteobacteria > Acetobacterales > Acetobacteraceae > Acidocella. Next base: position 8,984 of record JAGXAO010000068.1, on the reverse strand, counting down.
GCGATGCCCTCGCCCTTCATAGCCTCGCTTACCGCTCAGCTACCATCCGTGTCATCTTGTTCCTCCATAATTACCCATATTAACATTTATATGGGAATTAATCTCACGATGTGAGAGAATGACAAATCAGGAGGATTTTGTCCAGTGGAGTTTTTCTTGTATCATGGGAAAATATTCTTGCATGGTGGGAAAATCGGTAACATTCAGAAGTACGGCGCGCCCAGGAGAAGCCAATGAGTGACACCGCCAAACCCGAGGCCCCCCGCAGGCGGGGGCGGCGGCCCTCGGCAAGCGGCGAGGGCAGCAGCGACATCCAGTCGCTTGACCGGGCGATCTCTATTCTCGAGGTGCTGGCCGGGATCGACTTTACCTCACTGGCCGAGATTGGCCGCCGTACCGGCCTGCCAATTTCAACCGTTCACCGGCAGTTGCAAACCCTGGAACATCGCGGCCTGGTGGGGCACGATGTGGAAACCGGGCTCTGGTCGGTGGGGGTTGGGCTCTTCCGCATCGGGTCTGCCTATCTGCGCATCCGCAAATTGCCGGAGATCGCCCGCCCAGTGCTGCGCATGCTGCAGCAGGAAACAGAAGAAACCATCAATCTGTCCAAGTTCGAGGAGCCCGTCATCGTATGCGTCGGGCAGGCGGAGAGCCACGCCTCTGTCCGCGCCTTTTTCCGCCCTGGGTCGGAATTGCCGCTGCACGCTTCCGCCGCGGGCAAGGCCGTGCTCGCCGTGCTGGCGCCCGAGCGCCGCAAAAAACTGCTGGAAGGCTACATTTACACCCGCTTCACCAACTCAACCCACCGCGATGAGGGCTCGCTCCTCGCGGATGTCGAACAAACATTTCAGCGGGGCTACGCGCTGGATAACGAGGAGCATTCCCTTGGCATGCGCTGTGTTGGTACGGCTATCCTTAATGAATTCGGCGAACCCGCGGGCACAATTTCAGTGTCAGCCCCCAATTTCCGGATGCCGGAAGAGCGGATCGTCACATTTGGCAACGCGGTAATGGCCGCGGCACGGCAGCTTACTCTGCGATATGCGGGGCGCTCTACTTAACGCTCCATGCTCTACCTGGCCGCGCGTGAGGCACCCATCTCAGCCGAGATGGCAACAGACGCCTCAACAACCATGCGGCCCAACTCAACAATCCGGTCCTCGTCGATTCGCGCCATGGGGCCGGAGACCGAAACCGCGCCAACCACATCTCCGGTTTCATCGAACACCGGAGCTGCGATGCAACGCAAACCAACGGCGTGCTCCTCATCGTCCACCGCGTAGCCCCGGTCCTTCACCTTGAGCAGTTCGGCACGCAGCGCGGCCGGGGTTACGATCGTTTTAGCTGTTAATTTAGGCATCCCGTGCTGGCGTAGAATTTGGCTAATCGCTTTATCGGAAGTCTCTGAAAAAATGGCCTTGCCAACCGCCGAGCAGTGCATGGGCACGCGGGTGCCGGGGCGGGCCAGCACACGCATCATTTGCCGGCATTCAACCTGGGCCAGGTAAACCGCCTCACCCTTATCCTCCACCGCGAGGTTAACCGTCTCACCGCTATTTTCCATAAGCTGGCGTAAATGCGTCCGCGCCAGTGCGGCGAGGTTTCGGGTTTTAATAAAGGCACACCCCGTTACAAAGGCCTGAACGCCGATGGTCCAAAGCCGCCGGCTCGGGCCAAACCGCACATAGCGTTCCTGTTCCAATGTCAGCAGCAGCCGGTGCGCGGTGGAAGCCGGCAAGCCAACCTGCTGGGCAAGGTCCGTCAAACTGGCGCCATCATCCGGGGATTCCGCTATGCGGTTCAGCAAGGACAGGGCGCGAACAAGCGACTGAACCTGGTCTGAGCCACCTTTGCCCTGCCCGCTTCGCATGGCGGAAGGGCTTTTCTTCGTGGTCGGCCGGCGCGGCATCGCTGTCTCCTCGTATCGCCTCACAAAAGCCAACTGCCTGAGATTACAGGTTGCTTCCGCCGATTTTCCACAATCCGGGAAAACCGTAACGCCTTTACCAAAATGCCCCCGATTTACACAAGCCAGATTCTAAATTATAGAGCCGCCAAATACGGGTTCTGGAAATTTTCCGTATGATGGAAGCTATCTCGAATTCTATTATCGAATTGAGATATTGGCTCATCGATAAATTCACCTGCCGGAGGACGCAATGGCAAAGATGACTGCAGTGGACGCCGCTGTGCTGGTTTTGGAGCGCGAGGGCGTAGACATCGCCTTTGGCCTGCCTGGCGCCGCAATTAACCCTTTTTATGCCGCCATGCGCAAGCGCGGCTCCATCCGCCACGTTCTGGCCCGCCATGTTGAAGGCGCGTCCCACATGGCGGACGGCTACTCCCGCGCGAAGGCCGGGAATATCGGCGTGTGCATCGGCACCTCCGGCCCGGCCGGGACGGACATGATCACCGGCCTTTATGCCGCCCAGGCGGATTCCATCCCGATGCTCTGCATCACCGGCCAGGCGCCGCGCGCGCGTATGTATAAGGAAGACTTCCAGGCGGTCGATATCGAATCCATCGCCAAGCCGGTCACCAAATGGGCCTGCACCGTGCGCGAGCCCGCTTTGGTGCCCCGCGCCTTCCAGCAAGCTTTCCACGTGATGAAATCCGGCCGGCCCGGCCCCGTCCTGCTCGACCTGCCGATTGACGTGCAGATGGCCGAAATCGAATTCGACATCGACACCTACGAGCCCTTGCCCGTTTACAAGCCCGCCGCCACGCTTAAGCAGGCCCGCAAGGCGCTTGAAATGCTCAACGCAGCTGAACGTCCGCTGCTCGTGGCCGGTGGCGGCATCATCAACGCCGATGCCAGCGAATTGATGGTTGAACTGGCCGAGTTGACCGGCGTGCCGGTGATCCCCACCCTGATGGGTTGGGGCATTATCCCTGATGACCACCCGCTGATGGCCGGCATGGTTGGCCTGCAAACCAGCCACCGCTATGGCAACGCAACCCTGCTGAAATCCGATTTCGTCTTCGGCATCGGCAACCGTTGGGCCAACCGCCATACCGGGTCGGTTGAGGTCTACACAAAAGACCGCAAGTTCATCCATGTCGACATCGAGCCGACGCAGATCGGCCGCGTGTTCGGCCCGGACCTCGGCATCGTTTCCGATGCCAAGATCGCGCTGGAACTCTTCATCCAGGCCGCGAAGGAGCTGAAGGCCGAAGGCAAGCTTCAGGATCGTTCGGCCTGGGCCGCGGAATGCTTGCACCGCAAGAACAACATGCTCCGCAAGAGTCATTTCGATGACGTGCCGCTGAAGCCGCAGCGCGTCTACCAGGAAATGAACGAATGCCTGGATGCCGACACCTGCTACGTCACCACCATCGGCCTGTCGCAGATCGCGGGCGCGCAGTTCCTGAGGGTTCAGAAGCCGCGCAACTGGATCAATTGCGGCCAGGCCGGCCCGCTGGGCTGGACCCTGCCGGCGGCACTGGGCGTGCGCGCGGCTGACCCCAACCGCAAGATCGTCGCCCTTTCCGGCGATTACGATTTCCAGTTCATGATCGAGGAACTGGCGGTGGGCGCGCAGCACAAGCTTCCATACCTGCATGTGGTGGTGAACAACTCCTACCTTGGCCTGATCCGCCAGGCGCAGCGTGGTTTCCAGATGGATTTCGAGGTGAGCCTCGCCTTCGAGAACATCAACGCCAAGGAAGACAGTGACTCCGTGCCAGGCTATGGCGTCGACCATGTCGCCGTTGCTGAAGGCCTGGGCTGCAAAGGCATCCGCGTTAAAACTCCAAACGAGTTCAAGGACGCATTTGCTCGCGCTCAACAGCTGATGGAAGAACATCAGGTGCCGGTCGTGCTCGAATTTATCCTTGAGCGGGTGACAAACATCGCAATGGGAACCGAGATCAACGCGATCAACGAGTTTGAGGAAGTACTCTGCCTCGACCCTTCGCTCGCGACATCCTGATACCCGCTCGCGTTTAAACGCCAAAGACAAAAAACGCCGTGCTAATTTTAGCACGGCGTTTTTTGTACCCAGAGAGCGCCATTGACAAAAACAGCCTGAACGCGTTCTGATGCCCGTACCGAGGGGAGCTCCGAGAAGGAGCTGAGACGTCGCTGGGGAATCTCCCGCCGCGATAAACCCTTTGAACCTGATCCGGTTAACACCGGCGGAGGGACGGGATTTATCAGGCGCAAAGCGTCCCCGCTCTCCATCCATCGTTAAGGAGAGTGTGCGTGCAAAACCAGGCCCAAACCAAACCAGCTTCCGTCACCACCGGCCCGATCATGGGGTCTAACAAAATTTACGTCGCGGCACCTGGGCGAGAGGACATTACAGTGCCGTTCCGCGAGGTGGCATTGCACCCCAGCGCGCAGGAGCCGCCATTGCCGCTCTACGACACATCAGGCCCTTACACCGCTGCTGGCGCGTTGATCGACCTTGATGCCGGGCTGCCCAAGCCCCGCGCAAGCTGGGTGGCAACGCGCGGGTTCACCAGCCTCGCGGGCAGGCTTGTTCAGCCAGCGGACAATGGTTTCGCCACAAAAGACCTGCTGGTACCCCCTTGCCCAGCCCGGCACGAAATCCACGCAGGTCAAGATGCCAGTCTCGTCACACAGTTTGAATATGCGCGCGCCGGTATCATTACCGAAGAGATGATCTACGTCGCACACCGGGAAAATCTGGGCCGGGCCAAAGCCGCGCAGGGTGCAACAGCGTGCCTGGCCGATGGTGAAAGTTTCGGCGCCAGCATTCCAAGCTTCGTAACGCCGGAATTTGTCCGTTCTGAAATCGCGGCCGGGCGCGCCATTATTCCTGCCAACATCAATCATCCAGAATTGGAGCCGATGATTATTGGTCGCAATTTTCTAGTAAAAATCAACGCCAATATCGGCAACTCGGCTGTCACTTCCTCTGCCGCCGAGGAGGTGGAAAAACTCGTCTGGGCAATCCGCTGGGGCGCGGATACGGTGATGGACCTCTCCACCGGCCGCAACATCCACAATATTCGCGGCTGGATTCTGCGTAACTCTCCGGTACCCATCGGCACCGTGCCCATTTATCAAGCGCTCGAAAAAGTTCACGGCGATGCCTCGAAACTTGACTGGGAGGTTTTCAAGGACACGCTCGTTGAACAGGCCGAGCAAGGCGTGGACTATTTTACCATTCACGCCGGCGTACGGCTCGCGCATATTCCACTCACGGCAAAGCGCGTCACCGGTATCGTCTCACGCGGCGGCTCCATCATGGCGCAATGGTGCCTCTCGCATCACCGGGAAAGCTTTCTCTATGAGCATTTCAGTGAGATTTGCGACATCATGCGCAAGTATGACGTATCCTTCTCGCTTGGTGACGGTCTACGCCCCGGTTCTAACGCCGATGCGAACGACGCAGCGCAATTCGCCGAGCTGGAGACGCTAGGAGAGCTGACGCAAATAGCCTGGTCAAAAGGTTGCCAGGTGATGATCGAAGGCCCCGGCCACGTGCCGATGCATAAGATCAAAGCGAATATGGACAAACAACTTGCCACCTGCGGCGAGGCGCCCTTTTATACGCTTGGGCCACTAACAACCGATATCGCGCCGGGTTATGACCATATCACCTCCGCCATAGGCGCCGCGATGATCGGCTGGTTCGGCACCGCCATGCTTTGTTACGTCACGCCGAAGGAGCATCTGGGCCTTCCCAACCGCGAGGATGTAAAAACCGGTGTCATCACCTACAAGCTTGCGGCACACGCGGCAGATTTGGCGAAAGGCCACCCATCAGCCCGCCTGCGAGATGACGCCATCTCCCGCGCGCGTTTTGAATTCCGTTGGGAAGACCAGTTTAATCTAGGACTCGACCCAGACACGGCCCGCGCCTTCCACGATGAAACCTTGCCAAAGGAGGCACATAAAACCGCGCATTTCTGTTCCATGTGCGGTCCGAAATTCTGCTCAATGAAAATCAGCCACGACATTCGGGACGAGGCCGCGCGCAGGGCGGGCCTGGAAGAAAAGAGTGCCGCGTTCAATGAAGGCGGGCAGAAAATCCGTGTGCCCCTTTTAGATGATTCTAAATCGTAGCGGCTCAGCATCCGCCTTCAACCAACAACATTCAGCCATGGCTGAATGTTGTTTACTGTTTAACCATTCATTTACGCGGCATCACCAGCATTAATCCCTAACTTTCCGTACTCTTCAGCACACGCGCGAAAGCCGCGGCCCCCACGGGTGCTGGCGCGGTGGTTTCTGCATGCGTGCGTTGCATCACCTGCGGCAGTTCGCCATCTCCCAGAATCGCCTCCATGCAACGCACGCATAGTTCCACTTTTTCGTCCGCCAGCGCATAAAATATCTGCGTACCCTGGCGGCGCGTGCGGACAAGATTTTTACGCCGCAACTCAGCCAATTTCTGGCTGAGCGCTGGCTGGCCAATCCCCGTGGCAGAATCTATGTCACTAACAATCCGCTCGCCTTCAAGCAGGCAGGAGAGTATCATAAGACGTTGCGGCTGCGCGTAAACCTTCAACGTTTCCACCGCTGCTTCCGCCAGCGCCCGGTTGCGGAACAAACCCATTACGGCGCGCCCGCCGGGCGGCAAAACCAGTCCGCGCCATCCGCTAGCTCACCTGTAACGGTGGGCGGCAACGCCAGCATTGGGGCACCGGGCTGCCAGCCTTCCGGTGCAAGCGCAGCTTCTGTTTCAGTCGCCCGCAATGCCGCCACCAGGCGCAGCATTTCCTCAACCGAACGACCGACATTATGCGGATACCAGCTTATGGCGCGGATCACGCCGCGCGGGTCGATCACGTAGCTGGCCCGCACGGTGGCACTGTCGGGCGAGCTCTCGTCGACCATGCCATAAGCCCTGGCGATCGCCATGCTCGGGTCCTCCACCACCGGGAAGGGAATGGCGACGCCATGAACCTCCTGGATCGCGCGCACCCACGCCAAATGGGCAAAAAGGCTATCAACCGAAAGCCCAAGCAACGCGCAATCCAGCGCCGCGAAGCGTTCCGCCGCGCGGGCGATCCCCACAAATTCGGTGGTGCAGACCGGCGTGAAATCCGCCGGGTGGGAAAAAAACAGCAGCCAGCGCCGCTGGAAATTTGAGAGCTTCACCTCCCCCTGCGTGGTACGGGCCACAAAGTCCGGCGCCAGGTCGCCAATGCGCAGAGGCCTTGCGGGGGGAAGCAGGCGGAAATTCGGGTCGTCCATAACATTCAGTCTCCGGCGGGTAGATTGCTGAAGCTTTCACTTGACGCAAGCTTACTTTAGTAATTACATATATAATGTAAATACGAATTTATGGATGACACAATGTCCGACCTCGTTTTGCAGCAAGCCGACAGCCTGATTTCCGCCACCAAGCCCGGCGCCGTGCCGGTACGGGCCTTCTTCGACGAAGCGACCTTCACGGTGAGCTACGTGGTGCACGACCCGGCGACCAGCCGCGCCGCTATCATCGACTCGGTGCTGGATTACGACCCAGCCTCCGGCCGCACCTCGTCCCAATCGGCGGATGCGATCCTGGCTTATGTCCAGCAAGAAAACCTGACCGTGGACTGGCTTCTGGAAACCCACGCCCACGCGGATCATCTCTCCGCCGCGCCTTATTTGCAGGCCAAGCTGGGCGGCAAGCTCGCCATCGGCGCCGAGATTGTCACGGTGCAGACCATCTTCGGCAAGCTGTTCAACGCCGGCACGGAATTCGCCCGCGACGGCTCGGATTTCGACAGATTGTTCACGGATGGCGACCAGTTTCAGATTGGCACTCTGCCCGCCATGGCGCTGCATGTGCCGGGCCACACCCCCGCCGACCTCGCCTATGTGATCGGCGATGCGGTGTTCTGTGGCGATACCTTGTTCATGCCCGATTACGGCACCGCGCGGGCGGATTTTCCGGGCGGCGATGCGCGCCAGCTTTTCCGCTCCATCCGCCGCCTGCTCTCCCTGCCAGCGGCCACACGGGTCTTCCTCTGCCACGACTACAAGGCACCGGAGCGCGACAGCTACGCCTGGGAAACCACCATCGGCGCGGAACGGGCGGGCAATGTGCATGTGCATGACGGTGTTTCGGAGGACGAATTCGTGGCGATGCGCGAAGCGCGGGACGCGACCCTGGGCATGCCACGCCTTATCATGCCCTCCGTGCAGGTGAATATGCGTGGCGGTCACCTGCCCGCGCCGGAGAGTAACGGCATTCGCTACCTGAAAATCCCGCTGGATGCCGTGTAATGCCACAGGCCTGGATATTCGGCCTGCTGGGCGGGCTCATCATCGGCGGCGCGGCGGCGTTGATGCTGCTGGGGCTGGGGCGCATTGCGGGAGTAAGCGGCCTGGCCGCCCGCGCCGTGGGCCTGGCGGATGCCGGGCCACCGCCTGCCTTGGCTATCGCCTTTATCCTCGGCCTGCCGCTGGGCGGCTGGCTGATGGCGCGTGCTTTGGGCGAGGTAAGCCTGAGCTTTCCGCCCGCAATGGTCACCCTGGTTGCGGGTGGGCTGCTGGTGGGGTTCGGCACGCGCCTGGGCTCGGGTTGCACCAGCGGGCATGGGGTATGCGGCATGTCCCGCTTCTCCCGCCGCTCCATCCTGGCAACAGTCATTTTCATGACCAGCGGCATTGCCACCGTGGCCTTTATGCGAGTGGCAGGGCTATGATGAAGCAGGTTCTGCTTGCCCTGGCGGCGGGAGCCCTGTTCGGCGCGGGGCTCGCCCTCTCCGGCATGGCCGACCCGGCGAAGGTACGCGGCTTCCTGGATATTTTCGGCGCCTGGAATCCAACCCTGATTTTCGTGATGGCGGGGGCGCTGATCCCGATGGGGCTCGCTTGGCGTGTCCAGGCGAAGCTGCGCGCGCCCCTGGCGGCGGAACGCTTCAACTTGCCGGATATAACCAGGGTGGACGCCAGACTGATCGGCGGCGCGATACTGTTTGGCATCGGCTGGGGCATTGCCGGGCTGTGCCCCGGCCCGGCCATCGCGGACCTCGCTTTGGCGCCGCGCCCTGCCGTTATTTTCGTGCTGGCGATG
>JAGXAO010000067.1 GCA_018971565.1 Rhodospirillales bacterium | reverse complement strand
AGATGCGTGTGCATCTGGCGCATCTGCAAAAGCAGGTCGAGCACCGCGATTTGCGGCGCCACCATCAGCGGCTTGCGCAGAATTTTACCGATCGCAAATTCAGATGGCGCGCCGGTAAAACCAAACACATCTTTGATATGCACCATCCCCGCCACATCATCGAGATGATCGCGGTAAATCGGCATTCTGGAATGGCCTTCCTTGCGGATCAATGCCAGCGCTTCCTCCAGCGTCACATCCGCCTTCATCGCCACAATATCTGGGCGTGGCACCATCACGTCGTCGGCGGTGATGTCCCGCAGGCGCAGCACATTGCCGATGAGCGCCCGCTCCTGCGCGTTGAGGTCGAGCGATTCGCCCTCCATCTGGGTAGCTTCGGGGCCGTTTTCCTGTTTTTGCACCAGCTCCGCGATGGAGGCGCGCGCAGATTGTTCCTGGGCGCGCAATTTTCCTAGCAAACGTGAAAGCGTGCCGCTCATCGGTTTTTCCAGGGGTTGGGTATGTGCAGCCTGGCGAGAATACGGGTTTCTTCGGCTTCCATTTCGCGCGCCTCGCCGGGGTGATGGTGGTCATAACCCTGTAAATGCAACGCTCCATGCACGATAAGGTGGCTCAAATGGTCACCGATGCTTTTGCGCTCGCGTTTTGCTTCCCTCTCCACTACGCCGAAGGCCAGTAAAATCTCCGGCGGCTGTTCATAGGTGAGTACGTTGGTGGGCTTGTTTTTGCCCCGGTCACGAAAATTCAGCTGTTTCACTGTGCGGTCATCGGTGAGTGCCACGCTGGCGGTGCAGCCTGTGGCCGCCAGGGCGCGGCCCACGCGGCGGATGGCATCAGGCACCTGGGCGCGCCAGCGCCGGTCCGTGACTACGATTTCAAACCCCCCGAGGGGGCTGGTACTTCCAGAGTCGTCCATTGTTCGTAGGTCTGTTGCAAACCCGTGGGGGTTGAGTCAACCGCAGTGCTGTTAACCTTGCCTTTCCCGGGCGTGCTCCTTCACCGCATTGTAGCGCTGGTCATAGGCTTCGACGATTCGCGCCACCAGCGGGTGGCGGACCACATCGGCATTGGTAAAGCGGGTCACGCCGATTCCCTGCACGCCTTCCAGCGTATCCAACGCATCCGCGAGGCCGGAGCGCGTGTTGGGCGGCAGGTCAATCTGCGAGAGGTCGCCGGTGATCACCATGCGCGTGCCCTCGCCCATGCGGGTTAAGAACATCTTCATCTGCACGGCGGTGGTGTTCTGTGCTTCGTCCAGAATCACGAAGGCATGGGCCAGTGTACGCCCGCGCATAAAGGCCAGCGGGGCGATTTCGATCTCGCCGGTGGCCATGCGCTTGGTCAATTGGTCGCCTGGCAGAAGGTCGTTCAGCGCATCGTAGAGCGGGCGCAGATAAGGGTCCACCTTCTCCTTCATGTCACCTGGCAGAAAGCCCAGCCGCTCCCCAGCCTCCACGGCGGGGCGGGAGAGCACAATCCGGTCTACCCGGCCGGAGGTGAGCATGGCCACGGCCTGGGCCACGGCGAGGTAGGTTTTGCCCGTGCCAGCGGGGCCTAGGCCGAACACCATCTCGTGCCGGGCCAGCGTGTCGATATAAGCCGCCTGACCCTGGCTGCGCGGGCCGATGGCGCCTTTGCGGGTACGGATGGCGGGAAGGTCTGAAAGCGGTAAGCGCGGTTCGTGCGCCGGGTCTGTCATACGCAGGGCGGCATCCACTTTCGGGCCGTCAATCATATCACCACGCTTTAGCTGTTCGTAAAGTGCCGCAAGCGCTGCTTCCGCCGCCACCACCTGCTCCGCCGTGCCTGAAATTGCAATTCTATTGCCCCTACAGGCCAGGCGCACGCCCAGTTTCTGTTCTATCCGGGCGAGATGCCGGTCATGATCTCCGAGCAGCATCGACAACAGCGTATTGTCGTTGAAGGTCATGGTGAGGGAGCGCGCAAGCGCGGGAGGGGTGCGGGGCGGGGCGGCGATGATCTGGCTCAAGCGGCGATTAGCTCCTTATCCAAAAGAGTGCCTAACAAAGAATTGGGGTTGGCATGGTTGATTTTCACCATGCGAATCTGCCCGGTGAGGTCTGAATCATGTTGAACCACCACCGGCTGCAACCAGAGGGAGCGCCCGGCGATCTGCCCCGGATAGCGCCCCGAACCGGTGAACAACACCGGGGTCTCCAGCCCCACGGTGCTGATGTTGAACGCATCTTGCTGCGTGCGCAGCAAGGCTTGCAGCTCTTGCAGCCTTGCATCCTTCGCCGCCTGCTCTACCTGCGGCAGGGAGGCGGCGGGCGTGCCAGGGCGCGGTGAGTAGGTGAAGGAATAAGCCAGTGCGAAGTTGGTTTCGCGGATCAGCGCCATCGTCGCCTCGAAATCCGCATCTGTTTCGCCAGGGTGGCCAACGATGAAATCGGACGAGAACGCAATATCCGGCCGTACGTCGCGTAGCCGCTCCACGATCCGGCGGAAATCGTCGGCCTTATGCTTGCGGTTCATGGCACGGAGGATCTTGTCAGAGCCAGATTGCACCGGCAGATGCAAAAACGGCGTCAGTTTTGCATTGTCCCGATGCGCCGCGATCAGCTCGTCCGACATATCGTTGGGGTGGGAGGTGGTGTAGCGGATACGCTCCAGCCCCTCTATGCCGGCCATTTTGTCCATCAGCCGGGCCAGGCTCCACGTGGAACCATCCGGTCCCTCGCCATGATAGGCATTCACATTCTGGCCTAAGAGCGCGATCTCCCGTGCGCCCAAGGCCACCATGCGCCGGGTTTCAGCCAGCACGGAAGCCACCGGGCGGGAGGCTTCCGCACCGCGCGTATAGGGCACCACGCAAAAGGAGCAGAATTTGTCGCAGCCCTCCTGGATGGTGAGGTAAGAGACCACTCCTTGCGGTGCTGCATCATCCGGCAGATGGTCAAATTTCTGTTCGGCGGGGAAATCCGTGTCGATCACGGCACCGGTCTTGCGGTGGGCCTGGGCGATAAGCTCCGGCAGGCGGTGATAGGCCTGCGGGCCAACCACGAGGTCCACGTAGGGCGCGCGCTTGGCCAGCACTTCGCCTTCCGCCTGCGCCACGCAGCCCGTCACGGCGATCATCATGTTGCCGCCCTGCGCTTCCTTCATCACCCGCAGGCGGCCGAGCTGGGAGAACACTTTTTCCTCCGCCCGTTCGCGGATATGGCAGGTGTTGAGAATAACCATGTCCGCCCCTTCCGGGGCTTCGACCGTCTCATAGCCCAGCGGGCGCAGCAGGTCCGTCATCCTGGCACTGTCATACACGTTCATCTGGCAGCCGTGGGTTACGACGTGCAGCTTGCGGGGTGTGCGGTCGGTCGTGGTCATGCGCTTAGGTCCATCCGGTTCGTCCGGAGGCAGAAACGCGGGGTAGGCTTGCAGGTCAAGCGCAAAGCTTGAGAATCCTCCTGAGCATGATGCTATTCCGCTATGCAGGAGCGCGCCGTGTCAAGAAAATTCGCGAGAAACTTTGAATACGGCGGATCAAGCGTTTTCAGGCGCTTTGATATCCACCATGAACTCGGCGGCCAGCTTTTCCAGCGCGGCGCGGACATCCTGCGCGGAAAGCCCAAGCGGCAGCCCCAGCCTGGCCACGGCGCGGAACATATCCTCTCCCGTGAAAGCGGCATTTTCAATCTGAGAGGAAAATTCTTCAATATTTACGCCCAGCCCGTGCAGGGTCTGGGTTACGTCCCGCACGATTCCAGGGCGGTCATTGCCCAGTAATTCCAGTGTAATCTGCTCAACCGGCGTCTGCGCACCCGCGCTGGCTATAACATTCACAGTAAGCCCGGCCGTTGTTAAAGCGCAGAGGGCGGTGGCCAGCGCCTCGGCCTTTTCATCAGGCACCGCTACTAGAACAATTCCCGCGAAGGTTTCCGCCAAATGCGCCAGCCGGCTTTCCAGCCAGCTTCCACCTCCGGCGGTAATCGTTGCGGAGAGGCTGTTTACAAGACCTGGCCGGTCGGGACCGGCCAGGCTGATAACCAGGGACGCCATCGGCCTAGCGTTGGGTGCGCTGGCCGAAAAGCTGCAGCATGAACATGAACAGGTTGATGAAGTTCAGGTAAAGCTGCAATGCGTCCAGAACTGAACGCTTGCCAGCCATGTCCGCGCCATAGGCCGAGCCGAACTGCAGGTAGCTGGTCTTGATCCGTTGGGTATCATAGGCGGTGAGGCCAAGGAAAATGAACACGCCCAGAAGCGAAATGGCGAATGCCACTGCCGGGGAGTGCAGGAAAATATTCACAAGCATGGCGACGATGATGCCGATCAGCCCCATGAAGAAGAAGCTGCCCCAGCTCGTCAGGTCGCGCCCCGTAACGTAGCCGTAAAGGCTGGTCGCCGCGAACATCGAGGCGGTGATGAAGAACACCTCCGCGATCGAGGTTTCGGTATAAACCATGAAAATATTGGTCAGAGACGCGCCCATCGTGGCGCAGAACGCCCAAAAGAGAGCCTGCGCGGCGGTGGTCGAAAGCTTGTTCACGCCGAAGCTCAACACCATCACGAATACCAGGGGCGCGAAGATGGAGATATAAGCGAGGATGGTGGGATGAAGCGCCACGCCATAAGCGGTGTTCACCGGCTGGTAGAACAGGTTCAATAGCGCGGTGTGCGAGATGGCGAACGCGATTAAGCCGGTTAATACCAAGCCAGACGCCATCCAGTTATAAACGCGCAGCATATAGGCGCGCAGTCCCGCATCCAGTGCGGCACTGCCATAGGCGGCATAGCCAGCCTGAACAGTGCGGTAGGATTGGTTCGGGTTGAAGGCCATGAGATATATTGCTCCTAGAACTGTACCTGGTTCAGGCACACCTTATATGATTCGCCGGATCTCGCAGCTTTTCAAGTAAAATAGGAGCAAAAGCCCGCCCCCATTTCGCTACGAAGTGTAAATCACCCGGCTTTACCGGTCAGCGCCGCCACCAGCCGGATTTTTTGGCCGCCGGAATTTCAGCGCTCCCGACCAGAATTGGCTTCACCACCGGTTCCGCGGCATCTTCTGGTGCCTCCACCGCCGCAGCTTCTGTAACCGTGGGGGCTTCTGCCGCCGGGGCAGTGGCTTCGGTTACCGGCTCGGCCGGTTTTGTGCTTTTCGCGGCAGGTTTGCGCTTGCGGGGTGCGCGTTTGGGGGTAGCGGCTTCAGCCTCTGCGGCCGCCGGGCTTTCCTCAGCGGTCTCTGTGGCGATAGCGGCCTCAGCCTCAGCCTCCTTGCGCTTGCGTGGTGCGCGGCGGCGTTTCGGCGCGGCGGGTTCCTCAGCGGGCACGGGTTCAGGCGCGGCCGCTTCGGGTGCCGTTGTGCCGCCAAGAGCGGCCTCCAACGCCAGATCAAGCTCGGAAGGCTGCTCTTCCGCTGTTGCGGTATCCGCTTCCAGTTCGGTTTCTTCGCTAACCGGACCATTCTCATTACGGCGCCGGCCGCGGCGGCGGCGGCGGCGTTTGCGCTCGCTACGCTCGGCTTGTGCCTCTGTAGCCTCAGCCTGGCTGGCCGCCGCTTCAACCTCTTCCGCCTCCATCGGCACCGCTTCGGGCTGACGCTCGGCCCTGACAGGCGCCGCGGCAGGGGGCTGGGCAGGTTGCGCCTTCAACCGCTCAACCCGGAAATTGCCACTGGTCAGGCTGCCATCCGGGTTAAAAATTACCCGCATGGCATAGCGCATCTCGATTTGCGAGAGCCGCTCGCGCTTATGGTTAAAGAGATAAAATGCGATCTCTGGCGGCAGTGAGACCGAAATCTCCGCCGCCCGGAATTTTGCCCCTTCATCCTCGATGGCCCGGAGAATATGCAGTGCGGCACTTTCCGGGCTGCGTACATGGCCCATGCCGCCGCAATGCGCGCAGGTGACCAGCGATGCCTCGGCCAGGGAAGGGCGCAGCCGCTGGCGGGACATCTCCATGAGCCCGAAATGGCTAATAGAGCCCACCTGAATGCGCGCGCGGTCGTGCTTCAGCGCATCCTTCAGTTTGCGCTCGACAGCCATATTGTTCCGGCGCGACTCCATGTCGATGAAATCGATCACGACCAGCCCGGCCAGGTCGCGCATCCGTAATTGCTTCGCAACCTCTTCCGCGGCTTCCATATTGGTGCGCAGCGCCGTGTCCTCGATGCTCCGCTCACGGGTGGAGCGGCCGGAGTTCACATCGATGGCCACCAGAGCTTCGGTCTGGTTGATGACGATGTAGCCGCCGGAGCGCAGCTGCACCACCGGGTTCAGCATGGCATCCAGCTGGGTTTCCACCTGGTATTTGGCGAAAAGCGGCTGGCCTTCGCTCCAAAGCTGCACTCTGCTGGCGTTGGAGGGCATCAGCATCCGCATAAATTCGTGCGCGGCCTTGTAGCCATCCGCGCCGTCGACCAGAATTTCCTCGACATCCTTGGTATAGACATCGCGGATGGCGCGTTTGATAAGGCTCGCCTCTTCGTAGATTGCGGCCGGGGCGGAGGATTCCAGCGTTTTGTCGCGGATGTCATCCCAAAGCCGGAGCAGATACTCACAGTCACGTTTGATCTCGGGCTTCGGCCGGTTTGCCCCGGCTGTTCGTACGATAAGCCCCATACCTTGGGGAATATCCAGCTCCGCCATCGTTTCCTTCAGGCGTCGGCGGTCTGTGTGCGAGGTGATCTTGCGCGAGACGCCACCGCCGGTGGGCGAGTTGGGCATCAGTACCGAGAACCGCCCGGCCAGCGAGAGGTAAGTGGTGAGTGCCGCACCCTTATTGCCGCGCTCTTCCTTCACCACCTGCACCAGCATGATCTGGCGGCGATGAATCACGTCCTGTATTTTATAATTGCGCAGAAACCGCTGGCGCAGGCGGCGTTCACGGGCTTCGGTGGCATCGTCGCCATCGCCGCCCATCTGCTCCGGTGCCGGGCCTTCTTCCGGGGCTTCCGGCTCGATGGTTTCCACAGCCTCGTCGCTCTGCACGGTTTGCACGCCGTTATCTTCGGCAATCTCCCCGTTACCAGCGATTATCGCCGGCTCGTCATCTTCACCCTCGGGCGGGGGCGCGGCGATGATCTCGATGGGTTTGATCTCAAGCGGTTGGGCAGCCAGCTCTGGCGCCATGGCGCCGTGGTGGGCTTCCGCGCCGTCCATGGCATGGTCTTCGGCTTCTGCCTCGGCAGCGGCCTCGGCCTGCATATCCAGCAGTTTCTGCCGGTCCGCGACGGGGATTTGGTAATAATCCGGGTGAATTTCGCCAAAAGCCAGAAAGCCATGGCGGTTGCCGCCATATTCAACAAAGGCGGCCTGTAGGCTGGGTTCTACCCGGATAACCTTGGCTAGATAGATGTTACCTTTAATTTGTTTGCGGCTGACGGTCTCGACGTCAAAATCCTCAAGGCGGTTACCATCCAGCACCACCACGCGGGTTTCTTCCGCATGGCTGGCATCGATCAGCATCTTTTTCGACATTAACAATATTACTCCGGCGCGCGCCGGGCAGGGTGGCCCGTTCTGGGCGTCCCCGCGTCACGGGCGCGTGATAAGGATAAAGAAAAGGGGAAGCGGAGCCGAACCGGGCTTTGGCCTTGAAAGACTGAGTAGTTTCAAAAGGCAGTGCGGTCATCGGTTCCGTGAACTTGCCAACATTGGGGTGTTGGCCATGTGATATTTTTGTCTCTTTGGACATATCGCGGGCCGCCGGCGGGTTAAAGCCGGGCGCAGCACCGCGCGCATCCTGCAACCGTAGATGACCCAAAAACCCCGCCCCCGCAAGGGGGTTGTGGCAAGGTCCGGTTTCCGGCCAAAACGGAGTTGGGCATACGCGGTTTTCAGGGGTAGGCAGAATGGCGTGGAAATACCGGTTCGTGATTGCCGCCTGCGCCCGCTGGGAGGCACCTTATGCCGCCGAGTGGCTGGCCTATCACCGGGCCATTGGGTTCGAGCATGTCTATCTCTATTGCAACGATGACGACCCGGCCGAGTTGTATGAGGCCATTCTGCCGTTTACCCAGGGGCCAGACCCGTTCGTGACCTTCCGCTTTTTCCCCGAGCAGGGAATGCAACGGAAGATGCTGCTGCATTTCTGCACGCATAACGGGCAGGACGCGGAATGGATAAGCTTCCTCGACCTCGATGAATTCCTGCGCCTGCCTTCAGGCCAAAGTCTGCCGGACTATATGCGGAATTTTGAGAACAAGACCGACTGCCTGATGTTCAACTGGGTTTATTGTGGCCCCAACGGGCACAAAACCCCGCCAAAAAGCGTATTAAAAGGCCTTACCCGCCGCCAGCCCAGCATACACCCATTCACAAAAATGGTGTTCCGCTCCTGGATACTCGGCCAGCCCGAACTGTTCAAAAACGTGACCGATAACAGCTTCGTCCACCGGCTGCACCAATATGTCAGCGCCGATATTCGCCCCATGAACGTATTGGGCGAGGATATGTCGGGTTACTACGACGATACTCATTTCAATAAGCTCGCCGATGAGTGGGCGCATGACCGAAAACCGCTGAACCGTATTTTTGAGTCTGACGCTTTTATACATCATTATGCCTTCCGCACCGAGGCAGCGTTCACAGACCGTGTGGCGCGCGGCCTGGGCGGGGATTTTCATGGCCAGGGCCACTGGGGGCGGGTCGCGGCGGACGAGGAACTGCGAATAGGCTTCACCGCAAATATTAACGCTGTGGAAGACATGACTCTTGCCAAGGTATGGGACGAGATCATCGCCGCCTCCGCACGGCTTAGCATAACGCCCGTGCCCGACCCGCCGGTGCCCGTTTTTCTGGCTGAGCACGCGGCACTACCGCCACAATCCGGTTTTGCAGCGGTGGTGCTGGTTGTAAAAGATGAAGTATCAGACATCATCTCCTGGCTGGCGTGGTACAGGCTTCTGGGGTTTGACGCGGCTATCGTGTACGATGATGGATCGACCGATGGCACCTGGGACAAGCTGGAACAGGCTGCGAAGCTTTGGGATGTCCGTCTATGTCGTACGATCGGCTCGCAGGATGTGCATTACGAAATACGCCAGAGCAAATCCTATCAACACGCCCTGGCGGCTTATGCCGGTGTGTTTGAGTGGCTCGGGTTTTTCGACGCGGACGAATTTTTGCAATTGTCCCGGCATAAAACCATCAGAGAATTTCTGGCCACCTTTCCAGAGGCGGATGAGGTAGGCGTCAACTGGTGCAATTATGGCAGTTCCGGGCATATCCTGAAGCCGGATATTCCTGCTCCGCTGGCCTATCATTGGCACAGCTCAGTTCACACACCTGTTAATCGGCATGTTAAAAGCTTTGTCCGCCCTGAAAAGGTTGGCCGGGGCTGGGTAAATGTACATTGTTTCGATGTCGCGCCAGATCGTGCGGTTCTGGCCAGCGGGCAGCGCCTGGAATGGTCGGAGAAGCAGGGGATCATTGCTGGTACGCCGGATTGGTCCGTTGCCAAGGTGATGCATTACCAATGCCGCAGCATGGAGCATTTTATTGAAAGAATGAAAAGGCGGCCTGAATTGCCCGCAACCCAGGCGCTCTGGCATAATTACGATTATCATGATGCCGAAGACGCCTCTCCCTTATCCATGGCCAAGGCGCTGCAGGCGGGGATATGGTCGCTCACCTCACCCCCGCAGCTTAATCCAGAGGCTTTGCCGGATGCACCGGCCTTTCTCATTGGTGAGTCGGATCCGGCGCGGATAGAGGAGATGCTCACCGCAGGCCTGCGGGTCGTTGCCGTGCAGCCGGAAGCCCCGGCTTATTACGCCCTCACCGAGCAGTTCGCCGCCTCCATCGCCGAAGGGCGGCTGGTGCTGGAAAATTTTGCCCCCGCCCCGCGCGGCGGTGAAATCGCGTTGTTAACGCCAAGCAATGGCGGCCGGCCCTATCATGTCGCCACCATTTCCTGGGAGGAACTGGTGGCCAAGCACGGCCGCCCCAGCCGCGTGCATATGGGCGCCGAAATTCCCGGCTTTCCGGCTATGCCTGGTTAACTTCAAATTGCTTGCGTTTCTTCGCGTTTGCAGCAAAAATAGCTGCGGGAAGGGTATGAGACGCTAAGGAGTTGATCATGCCTGAGCCCAGGAGGTTAGTGGCTGGCCTTTCGGTCGCCGCCATTTTCTACGATTTTGTTAATAACGAGGCGCTGCCGGGCACCGGGCTGGAGCAAACAGCCTTCTGGGAAGGCTTTGCCGCGTTGCTGAAGCATTTCACAGCCGCGAATGCCGCGCTGCTGGCCAGGCGGGACGAACTCCAGAAGCAGCTGGATGGCTGGTACAAGGCGCAGAGGGGTAAACCGCACGACCAGGCGGCTTACGAAGCCTTTCAACGTGAAATTGGCTATATTCTGCCAGAACCACCACCGTTTACGGTTGATACCGCCAATGTGGATGACGAGATCGCCCATATCCCCGGGCCGCAGCTGGTGGTGCCGGGTTCCAACGTCCGCTATGCGCTTAACGCCGCCAATGCCCGCTGGGGCAGCCTGTACGATGCGCTCTACGGCACAGACGCGCTGCCGGAGACCGGCGGTGCCGCACGCGGTGGCACGTTCAATCCGGTACGCGCTGATCTGGTTATTGCCCGCGCCCGCGCCTTCCTGGATGCAAATTTTCCGCTGGAGGAGGCAAGCCACGCCGATGCGCTGGACTATACAGTGCAGGGTGGCAACCTGGTGGTGCTGATGCCTTCTGGCGAGGCCAGCTTGAAAATCCCCACACAGTTCGCGGGCTACAAGGGTGAGGCCGCGAGCCCCGGCGCTGTGCTGCTAAAAAACCACAACCTGCACGCCGAGATCGTCATCGACCCCACCCATCCGGTTGGCAGGAACGACACGGCCCACATCGCCGATATTATCCTCGAATCTGCTGTCAGTACCATTGTGGATGCGGAGGATTCCGTGGCCGCGGTGGACGCGCAGGATAAAATATTGATCTACCGCAACTGGCTGGGGCTGATGCAGGGCACACTTTCTGCCCTGGTGGAGAAGGGCGGCAAAAGCTTCAAGCGCGAGCTGAAACCTGACCGTGAATACACGGCACCGGACGGCTCCAGTTTTTGCCTGCCCGGCCGCTCCCTGCTGCTGGTGCGCAATGTCGGCAACCATATGCTCACGGACATGATCACACAGGGCGGCGCGGAGGTGCCGGAAACGGTGATCGA
>JAGXAO010000066.1 GCA_018971565.1 Rhodospirillales bacterium | reverse complement strand
ACACCCTTCTGGGCCTTGATACCGTCCCGGAACGGATGCTTCACGGCGGCCATTTCAGTCACGAGATCAGCCGCCTCGATGAGTGCCGGTTTCGCGTTACGGCCGGTGAGCACCACATGCGTCATGGGCGGCTTTTCGGTGAGCAGGAAATCCACCACCTCGTCCACATCCAGATAGCCATAGCGGAGCGCGATATTGATTTCGTCCAGCAGCACCAGGCGGACGCTCTCATCGCGAATCAGTTCCTTGGCTTTTTCCCACCCGGCCTGGGCGGCTTCGATGTCACGGGCTTTGTCCTGCGTTTCCCAGGTGAAGCCTTCGCCCATGGCGTGAAACTGGCACAGCGTGGCGAAATGGCCGGTGAGCAGGCGGCGCTCGCCCGTGTCCCACGCGCCTTTGATGAACTGCACCACCGCACAGGGCATTTCGTGCGCGATGCAACGCAGCACCATGCCAAATCCGGCGGAGGATTTGCCTTTGCCCGGCCCGGTATGGACGATGATGAGACCTTTCTCCCCGGTTTTGCCCGCCATCATTTTTTCCCGCGCGGCTTTGATCCGGGCCATTTTTTCGGCGTGGCGGGCAGCATCCCCGGGCGGGATTTCAGACATGGGGCAACTCTCCTTGACTCTGCCCCGCACATGCGGCCTTGTGCCGGGGTCCGAACTGGTGCCTGGCTTATGTCAGGCCAATAGGGAATGCGATAGGGGAAACCTAAAGCGCAGCCGCCCCCGCGACCGTGACCGGAGAGGTTGCCCAATGCCACTGGCGAAAGCCGGGAAGGCGGGCGCCGCAGGGCCTTAACCAGCCCCTATCCGCAAGCCGGGAGACCTGCCAGCACGGCGAATGTAACGAGCGGACGGGGTGTGCCGCTGCGGGTTCCTGGTGCGCTTTGGCGCGCCCCCGTTGCGCGCGCCCGGTTCTGAATGAGGAATTGAATGGGTGCCACGCTTCACATCTGCATCACCTGCCGGGCCGGGCTGGACCTGATTGAAGGCGAGCCTTGCGCCGGGGCGCGGGTGCATGAGGCAATTGCCGCACTGCCCCTGCCGGAAGGTGTGGTTGTGAAGCCGGTGGAGTGCCTTTCCGCCTGCAAGAACGGGGCTTCCGTGGCGCTCAGCGGGCCGGGGCGCTGGTCTTACATCTATGGGCCAGTGAGCGAGACGGATGCCGCCGTGATTCTGAAAGGTGCGGCGGCTTACGCGCAAACACCGGATGGCATTGTGCCCTGGCGGGAGCGGCCAGGTTTGTTCCGTAAAAACGTGATTGCCCGCCTGCCAGCATTGGAAACCAAATGACCAGCCTTGCGAAAATTCCCGTCACCATCGTCACCGGCTTTCTGGGGGCGGGGAAAACAACGCTGATAAAACATCTGCTGGCCAACCCCGGCGGCAAGCGCCTGGCGGTGCTGGTGAATGAGTTCGGTAGCCTGGGCGTGGATGGCGAGATTCTGCGTGGCTGCGCGGATGAAAACTGCCCGGAGGAGGCAATTCTGGAGCTGGCGAATGGCTGCATCTGCTGCACGGTGGCCGATGAGTTTATCCCCACCATGGAAAAACTGCTGAGCCTGGAGAAAAAGCCGGACCATATCCTCATCGAAACATCCGGCCTGGCTTTGCCGAAGCCGCTGCTGAAGGCGTTTGACTGGCCGGCCATCCGCTCCCGCGTAACCGTGGATGGGGTGGTGGCGCTGGCGGATGCGGAGAGCGTTTCCGCCGGGCAGTTCGCGCCGGAGCAGGGACGCAATGGCAATGAGCATGACACGCCGCTCTCCGAAGTGTTCGGGGACCAGATGGCCTGCGCGGATTTGATTTTGCTCTCCAAGGCGGATCTGGCGGGAGAAGAGAAACTCGCCAGAGCGCGGGACGTTGTGGCCAGGGCGTTGCCGCGACCGGTGCCGATGCTGCCTATTACGGATGGGATGATCGAGGCGCGCATATTGCTCGGGCTGGAGGCGGCGGCGGAGGATGATGTGGCGGCCCGGCCTTCCCATCATGACGGCGAGGAAGCGCATGAGCATGATGATTTCGCGACCATTGTGGTGGAATTGCCAGAGCAGGAAAGCGCCGCGCCGCTACTGGACGCATTGGAAAAACTGGCGCGGGAGCAGAAGATTTTGCGGGTGAAGGGGCATGTGGCAATTGCCGGAAAGCCGATGCGCCTGCTGGTGCAGGCGGTGGGAGCGCGGATGCGAAGCCAGTTCGACAAGCCCTGGGGTACACAGCCCCGCGCCGGGCGGCTGGTGGTGATCGCCGAGCGGGGGGATTTGAACGCGAAGGCCATCCGCGCGGCGCTGGGCGGGTAGCATGCATATCGTCTTCCGCGAAAGCCATGGGCTGGAGGAAGCGGAAACCCCGCATGATCTGGGGCAAGATGCGGCGGAGATTGTGGTGCTGTCTTTCTCTGACAGTGATCTTGGCGCATTCGCCGCCGCCTGGCAGGGGGCAAAGGCACGGGGTTTGAAACTTCCAGGTCTGCGGTTGGCGAATCTGGCGTTGCTGCGGCACCCGGTTTCGGTGGATGTGTATGTTGAGAAAACCCTGAGCGGGGCGAAGGCCGTGCTGGTGCGGTTGATCGGCGGAGAAAGTTATTGGGCCTATGGGCTGGGTTGCCTGCGGGAGCTTGCGGGCGTGCGGCTGGCGGTGCTGCCTGGGGATGGCCGGGCCGATGCGGCGCTGGACGGCTATTCCAATCTGGCGCCGGAGATTTTGCACGAGCTGGCGCGGCTTTGCGATGCAGGCGGGCCAGAAGCGGCGTTTGCCGTACTGGCGCATCTGGCGCGGGAGATTGGGCACGAGGTTCCCGCGCACGCCTTCACGCCTTTGCCGGAATTTGGATTATACCAGCCGGAATCAGGGGTGTTGACCGAGCTTGAGCGGGAAGGCCCGCCGCGCGTGCCGGTGGTATTCTACCGCTCCTATCTCGCCGCTGGCGACATGGCGGCGGTGGATGCGCTGATTATGGCGTTGCAGGAGGAGGGCTTCGATGCCTACGGCATTTTCGTGCCGTCCTTGAAACACCCGGTCGCGGCGGCTTTCGTGGCGGCGCATTTGGCCGAAAGCCACCCAGACGCGATTGTGAACGCCACGGCGTTTTCTGCCGGCGGAGATGACGGCTCCACACCGCTGGATGGGCCCGGCGCGCCAGTGTTTCAGGTGGCCCTTTCCACCGCGCAGCGGGAAGATTGGGTGGCCTCGCAGCGCGGGCTTTCCCCGGCTGACCTCGCGATGCATGTGGCACTGCCAGAAATCGACGGGCGGGTGTTCCTGGGCGTGGTCAGTTTCAAATCCGCCAGCGCACGCGATGAGGATTTGCAATTCGCCCGCAACATTCATTGGCCTGACCCGGAACAAATAAAATCCGTGGCGGGGAAGATTGCCGCCTGGGTGAAGCTGGCCGAAACGCAGGTGACGGCGCGGAAGATGGCCATGGTGCTTTCCACCTATCCCGGCAGACCGGAACAGATGGCCCATGCGGTGGGGCTGGACGCGCTGGCAAGCGCCAATGAAATTCTGTGGAACTTGCAAGGCCGCAATTATTATACAGCGCCGGTGGAAAATTTGACGGCGCGGCTGCAAACCGAATCTGTGTTCTGGCCGCTGGCGGAATATGAACGCGCGTTGCAAACTCTGCCGCTCGCCCTGCAACATGCGCTGGCACAGGCATGGGGAAAGCCGCAACATGATTTCCGTTTTGCCCTGGTTGAATCAGGAAGCGTTTTTATCGCCCTGCAACCGGAACGCGGCACAAACCAGGACCGTGCGGCGCAATATCACGACCTCACCGCCATACCCTGCCATGAATATGTGGCGTTTTACCTCTGGCTGCGCGCGCGGGGGATGGAGGCGATCATCCATCTCGGCGCGCATGGCACGCTGGAATGGCTGCCGGGAAAAAGCGTGGCGCTTTCAGGAGATTGCTGGCCGGAGGCGCTGATTGGTAATCTTCCCGTCATCTACCCGTTCATCGTGAACGACCCTGGCGAGGCCGCACAGGCAAAGCGGCGGATCGGCGCGGTCACGCTCGGACATATGCCGCCGCCTTTAGCCGCTGCCGCACTGCCGGAGCATCTGCAAAGGCTGGAGGCGCTGCTGGATGAATATGCCACCGCCGAGGGGCTGGACCCGAAGCGGCGGGAGCGGCTGATCGGCAATATCCGCGAGGAAGCCCGTGCACGCGGGGTGGAACAGGATCTGGGGCTCGCGGCGGATGCCTCACTGGCGGAGGCAATCACGCGCATAGACCGTTTCGTTTGCGATTTGAAGGAAAGCCGGTTTGGCGATGGGCTGCACGTGTTTGGCCAGGGCGAATGCGGGGCAGAGGAAATATCCGGGTTGCTGGCGGCGTTGGATGGCAGGCGGGTGCCGCCCGGCCCATCAGGCTCCCCCGCGCGGGGGCGGGCGAATGTGCTGCCCACCGGGCGCAACATGTTCGCGGTGGACCCGCGCGCCATCCCCACCCGTGCAGCCCACGCGCAAGGGGTAAAGCTGGCCGAGGAGCTGCTGCGAAGGCATTTGCAGGAGAACGGGGACTGGCCAAAGAGTTTACTGATCGATTTATGGGGCTCCGCCACCATGCGGAATGCGGGCGAGGAATTTGCCATGGCGCTGCATCTGGCCGGGCTGGCGCCACTTTGGGAGGAAAACAGCAGCCGGGTTTCAGGGTTTGAGATTTTGCCGCCCGCCTTGCTGGGCCGCCCGCGCATTGATGTGACGCTGCGGATATCAGGGCTGTTCCGGGATGTATTTTCGCATCTGGCACAGCTTTTCGCCGCCGGGGCGGAGGCGCTGGCGGCGCGGGAGGAGATGGCGGGGGAGAACCCCTACACACAGCGCGGCTCGCGCGTGTTTGGCCCGCGCCCTGGGGCTTACGGCCTTAACATGGGGGATACGCCGGTGATCTTTACCGAGGCTGCCCGTACCCAGGCGGCGCAAGCCTGGCTGGCGGGGGCGGCATGGTCCATCGGCACGGATGGTGTTGCCCGTGAAACACCATCCGAATTGCAGGAGAGGCTGCGCGGCACGGATGGGTTCGTGCACGTGCAGGATCTGCCGGAGACGGATCTGTTGCTGGCGGCGGAGTATGCGGCGCATGAGGGCGGAATTGTCGCAACCCTGGAATCGTTGGGGCTTGCAGCACCCCCGCTTTACCATCTGGATTCGACAGATCCGCAGGCTCCGCGTGCCAGAATGCTGAACGAGGAGATCGCCCGCGTGGTGCGGGCCAGGGCGGCGAACCCCGCCTGGGTGGCGGGCATGCTGCGCCATGGCTTCCGGGGCGGGGCGGAGCTGGCCGCCACGCTGGAGCATATGGCGGCCTTCGCCAATCTGGCGCGGGTGGTGCCGGGGCATTTGTTTGATTTGTATTTCGAGGCAACGCTAGGGCAGCCGGAAGTGACGGCGTTTCTGGCGCGGGAAAACCCGGCGGCGCTGGCGCGGATGCGCGATGTGTTCACCCGCCTGCGCGAAGCCGGGCTGTGGGAGACGCGGAACAACGCCATTCTTGCTGCCCTGGGGGAGCCATGACCGTGAAAGGCTGGTGCCCCGGCGCCTGGGCGCCGATGCAGGCGGAAGACGGGTTGATACTCCGCATCCGCCCGCATCTGGGGCGGTTGAGCGCCGTACAAACCCAAGGGCTGGCGGCGCTGGCGCAGGCCGAGGGGCAGGCGCGGATCAGCCTCACCTCCCGCGCGAATTTGCAATTGCGGGGCGTGAAGCCGGAGCGCCATGAGGCGCTGCTGCAGGGGCTGGGCGGCCTGGGGCTGCTTGATAACGATGAAGCAACCGAAACCGCCCGCAATATGGTGGTGACACCTTTCTGGAGAGAGGGAGATGGCACGCTGGAACTGGCCCAGGCGCTGGCGGAAGCACTGCCAAATTTCCCGCGCCTGCCCGGCAAGTTTGGCTTCGCCATAGATACCGGGCCGAAGCCCGTGCTGGGAGGCGTTTCGGCTGACATCCGGCTGGAACGCAATGCGGCGGGGCTGGTTGTGCGGGCGGATGGCGCGGAGACCGGAGAGGCCGTGACGGAAGCAACCGCCATCCCCCGCATGAAAGCCATGGCGGAATGGTTTCTGGCGCAAGGCGGAAAACGGATGCGCCAGCTCTTTCCCCGCCAGGAAACGCCACATTCCACCCCCACGCCGGGGCTGTGCGAGGCCGGGCTTCTTGCCGCCTTCGCGTTTGGGGAAATACCGCTGGAGACCCTGGCGCGGCTTGGTGAAATCCGCTTAACGCCATGGCGCATGGTGCTGCTGCCGGGGGTGAAAACATTGCCGCAGATGCCGGGAGCAATTCTGACCTCGGATGACCCGATGCTGCGGGTGTTCGCCTGCACCGGCGCGCCAAACTGCGCGGAGGGTTTCGCACCCACCCGCGCCCTGGCGGCGAGGCTGGCGGCGCATCTGCCCGCCGGGGCCAGCTTGCATGTCTCGGGCTGCGGCAAAGGCTGCGCGCACCCGGCACCCGCCAATTTCACGCTGGTGGCCGGGGCAGAGAGCTTCACCCTGAACAGCACCGGGCCGGGGCTTGACCCGGCATGGCTGCTCAGCCACCCCGGCGCTGTGTTTGGAACCGAGTAATGCCCCACGCTTACGAAACCGATGGCGCCGCCATCTACCGCCAATCCTTCGCCACCATCCGGGCGGAGGCGGAGCTTGCCCGCTTCACGAAGGAAGAAGAGGGCGTGGTGGTGCGAATGGTCCATGCGCTGGGGCTGGTGGGGCTGGAACGGCATGTGGTGTTCACGCCCGGCATGGTGGGCAAAGCCCGCGCCGCGCTGGTGGGTGGCGCGCCAATTCTCTGCGATGCGCGGATGGTGAGCGAGGGTATTACCCGCCCGCGCCTGCCCGCTGAGAACCGCATCATCTGCACGCTGCACGATGAAACCGTGCCGGACCTCGCGAAGCAGATGGGCACCACCCGCAGTGCGGCGGCGCTGGAGCTGTGGCGGCCGCATCTGGCGGGCGCGGTGGTGGCGATAGGTAACGCGCCAACGGCCTTGTTTCATCTGCTGAACATGCTGGAAGACCCCGCCTGCCCGCGCCCGGCGGCGATTATCGGCTGCCCGGTGGGGTTTGTGGGGGCGGCGGAATCCAAGGCCGCGCTTATGCTTGCCCCACCCTGCCCGGCGCTGGCGGTGCAAGGGCGGCTCGGCGGCTCGGCGGTGACAGTGGCGGCCATTAACGCCATCGCCAGCGCGGTGGAATAAGCCATGGGCAAGATCATCTGTGCTGGGCTGGGGCCGGGCGACCCGGATTTGATGAGCCTGCGCGCGGCGCGGGCGGTGCGGGGCGCGCTGCATGTGGCGTATTTTCGCAAGGCCGGGCGGCAGGGCCAGGCGCGGCGGATTGTGGAAGGGATGCTGGCGGCGGGGTGTGTGGAATATGCGATGGAATACCCGGTTACCACCGAGCTGCCCGCCGATAGTGCTGAATATATTCGCGCGCTGAACGGGTTTTACGATGAGTGGGCTGCGCGGCTGGAAAAGCTGGCCCCGACCCAGGATGTGGTGGTGCTGTGCGAGGGAGACCCGTTTTTCTATGGCTCCTTCATGCATCTGCACGCCAGGCTGCGCGGCCGGGTGGAGATGGAGATTATCCCTGGCATTACCGGCATGTCCGGCTGCTGGACGGCCACGGGCACGCCCATCACCTGGGGGCAGGATATTCTCACCATTCTGCCCGGCACCCTGGCGGAGGATGAACTGGCGCGGCGGATGCGCGAGAGCGATGCCTTCGTGGTGATGAAGACCGGGCGGAACCTGCCGAAGATTAAACGTGCCCTGGCGAAGGCCGGGCGGCTGGAGGCGGCGATGCTGGTGGCGCACGGCACCACGCGGCAGGAAAGAATTGCGCGCGTGACGGAAATGGCAGAGGGCGACTGCCCTTATTTCGCGATTGTGCTGGCACATGGGGGGAAGAACCGCAAATGAGCGGCTGGCTGGCCATTGCCGGATTGGGGCCGGGGGATGCGGCACTGATAACGCCCGAGGTGAGTGCGGCGCTGGCCGGCGCCACCGATGTTCTGGGCTACACCCCTTACGTGGCGCGGGTGGCGGCGCGGGAGGGGTTGAACCTCCATGCCTCCGACAACCGGGAAGAGCTTGCCCGCGCCCGGCACGCGCTGCGCCTGGCGGCGGGGGGGCGGAAAGCGGTGATTGTATCCTCGGGCGACCCCGGCGTGTTTGCCATGGCGGCGGCGGTGTTCGAAGTGCTGGAGGAACAGCCGGAATGGGCAGCGGTGGAAGTGCGGGTGTTGCCCGGCATTACCGCCATGCTGGCGGCAGCGGCAAAAGCAGGCGCGCCTTTGGGGCATGATTTCTGCGCGATCAATCTTTCCGATAATCTGAAGCCCTGGGCGGTGATCGAAAAACGCCTGCGGCTGGCGGCGGCGGCGGATTTCGCGATGGCGTTTTACAACCCGCGCTCTAAGTCCCGCCCCGATGGGTTTGGCAAAACGCTTGCCATATTGCGGGAGGTTTGCGAAGCAGAGCGGCTGGTGGTGTTCGCCCGCGCCGTCTCAACCCCGCAGGAACGTATCAGCCTCGTCACGCTGGCGGAAGCCACGCCGGAAATGGCGGATATGCAGACCATCGTACTGGTCGGCAACAGCCAGACCAGGAAGGCGGGGCGGTTTGTTTACACCCCGCGCGCGGCCTCATGAAGCCAGCGCAAAGCCGCTTCCGGTTCGGCCACCGCCTCCCGTGCTGGTATGGCCGGGCGTGCCACCATCGTCACGGGCAGGCGCAACATCTTTGCTGCTTCCAGCTTGGCGCGGCCACCCTCCCCGCCGGAATTTTTCGCCACGATGAGGCCGATGCGGTGGCGTTGCAGCAAGGCGAGGTCGTTTTCCAGCGTGAAGGGGCCGCGACCCTGCACAATTTCGGCATGGGACAGCGGCAGCTTGCCGGGCGTGTTCACCAGCCGCAGCAGGTAAAAATGTTCCGGGCGCGTGGCGAAAGCAGGCAGGCCCTGGCGGCCAATGGCGAGGAAGATGCGCGCCGGTTGCGGCGGCAAGGCGGCGGCGGCTTCTGCCACCGTTTCCAACTCCCGCCAGTCATCGCCCGGCCCCGGCACCCATGCCGGGCGTTCCAGCGCCAGCAGTTTCACGCCGGTTTGCCCACAAGCGGCGATGGCGTTGCGGCTCATTTGCGCGGCGAAAGGGTGCGTGGCGTCCACCACATGGGTGATAGCGTTTTCTGCCAGATAAGCCGCAAGCCCCGCCACCCCGCCAAACCCGCCAATGCGCGTGGGCAATGGCTGCGGTATGGGTGTTTCCGTGCGCCCGGCATAGGAGAACACGGCATCCGCCTCCGCTTGCGCCAGCAGGCGGGCGAGGCGGCTGGCCTCATTGGTGCCGCCGAGCAGAAGTATGCGAGGGCTCATGCAGCGCGTTCTGCCATGGCGCGCGGGGCAAGGCCATGAGCTGGCTCACGATCATCGGCATTGGCGAGGACGG
The DNA here is from genome assembly GCA_018971565.1 of Rhodospirillales bacterium. Classification (GTDB taxonomy): domain Bacteria; phylum Pseudomonadota; class Alphaproteobacteria; order Acetobacterales; family Acetobacteraceae; genus Acidocella. The sequence goes on along the minus strand of JAGXAO010000066.1, from coordinate 1,751 downwards.
GCCTTCGCCCCAGGCCAAGGAAAAACTCGCGAAAGCAGAGATTATCTTCGGCGGGGCGCGGCACCTGGTGCTGGCGCTGGCCGGGGAGCGTGGCCAGGAATGGCCGGTGCCGTTTTCCTTGGCACCGCTGCTGGCCTGCCGGGGGCGGCAGGTGGTGGCGCTATGCTCGGGCGACCCGTTCTGGTTCGGGGCGGGCAGCCTGCTGGCGGAGGCGCTGGCTCCGGAGGAATGGGTGGCCCTGCCCGCTGTTTCCGCCTTCGCGCTCGCCGCCGCGCGTCTGGGCTGGCGGCTGGAGACCACAATCTGCCTGGGCCTGCACGCGGCCCCCTTCGCCCGGGCGCGCCAGCACCTTACCCAGGGCGCACGGCTCATCTGCCTGCTGCGCGGGCCGGAAGGCGTGGCGCCCTTCGCGGCCTGGCTGGGGGCTATGGGTTTCGGCGCCTCTCGGCTCTGGCTTTTGGAGGCGCTGGGCGGGCCGCGTGAGAAGGTTATGGAAACCACCCCCGCAGCGCTCGCCGCCATGCCGCCCGGCAATGGCCCGGTGGCGGTGGCGGTGGAAGCGCATGGGGCTCTGGGCCTGCCGCGCACGCCCGGCCTGCCGGATGAATTGTTCGAACATGACGGGCAGATCACCAAACGCGCCATCCGGGCTTTAACGCTTGCCGCTCTGGCACCCCGGCCAGGGGAGCATCTGTGGGATATCGGCGCGGGCTCTGGCTCCATCTCCATCGAATGGCTGCTGGCGAGCGGCACAGGCCGGGCGAGCGGGGTGGAGGCGGATGCCGCCCGGGTGGCGCGGGCGCTTGGAAATGCCGAAGCGTTTGGGGTGGAAGAGCGGTTTCGCGTTCTGCAAACCCGTGCACCCGAGGGGCTGGAGGCACTGGCGCGGCCGGATGCCATCTTCATCGGCGGCGGGGCAAGTGCCACGCTGCTGGAGAAGCTCTGGGCGCTGGCACCCGCCGGTACGCGGCTGGTGGCCAATGCCGTTACCCTGGAAAGCGAGGCGCTGTTCACAGCCTGGGCGGCGGAAAAGGGCGGCGCGCTGCTGCGGGTGGACATGGCCGAGGCGCAACCCTTGGGGCGGATGCGCGGCTGGGTCCCCGCCCGGCCCATCCTACAATGGAGTGTGGAACTATGACCGTGCATTTCATCGGCGCCGGGCCTGGGGCGGCCGATTTGCTGACCCTGCGCGGGCGGGACCTCATCGCGGCCTCACCCGTGTGCCTGTATGCGGGCTCGCTGGTGCCGGAAGGCGTGCTGGCGCATTGCCCTGCGGGGGCGAAAATCGTCAACACCGCGCCAATGTCCCTGGACGAGATCATCGCCGAGATTACGGCGGCGGATGCGGCGGGGCTGGATGTGGCGCGGCTGCATTCGGGGGATCTCTCCATATGGTCCGCCATGGGCGAGCAGTTGCAGCTTCTGCGCGCGCTTGGCATTCCGTATGACATAACACCCGGCGTGCCCGCCTTTGCCGCCGCTGCCGCCAGCCTGGGCGCGGAACTCACCCTGCCGGGCATCGCGCAATCGCTTGTGCTCACACGCCTCGGCGGCCGGGCATCGCCCCTGCCAGAAGGCGAGCGCCTGGCCGCCTTCGCCGCCACGGGGGCAACGCTGGCGCTGCATCTTTCCATCCACCGCCTGGCGGAACTGGTGGCGGAACTGACACCGTTTTACGGGACGGATTGCCCGGTGGCGGTGGTCTGGCGCGCCTCCTGGCCGGATGAACGGGTTTTGCGCGGCACGCTGGA
>JAGXAO010000065.1 GCA_018971565.1 Rhodospirillales bacterium | reverse complement strand
CCGGGTAAAGACAATTGGCTCCGTGGCAAGGCTGCCGCGCGGCGCCATGTTACCGGAATTGATCGCGCTGCTGCAGGTAGCTTCTGGTTGAAGTTCGGTGGGCTACCCGATATTCAAGGTATGCCATGATATGGAAGCGCTTCTTTTTTCTGGTGGCTTTGACGGTGTTTCTGCCGCTGGGACATAGCGTGGCCGTGGCGGGGCCGTATAAGGGGAAGTTTACCGGGTTGTTTTATGGCCAGGGCAATGGCTGCTGGGGCGCCTTGTTTATTCGAACTAGAACCATCTCATGGGCGCCTGGCGACCTCACCTGCAACCGCACGGCCTACACAATTGTGGAGCAAAGCCTGCACATGCCGTTTGAGGACTACGATCATATCGTGTTCAAGCTGCATCACCTCAGCAACGGCTGCCCGTTTCCATATGTCGGCCTATATTATTATCAGCCCAAGGTTGAGGCTGAAGCCACCAAGGCTAACCCGTACCAAGGAATATTTTATGATTGGACGGTCGTTGGTTTTGACAGTTACCGTCGATATAGACGCTTCCCTTATAGAGCGTTTGAGGATGACGATGGCTCTATCTACCCATTAGCCTTCGACATTTTATATTGTGATCTACCATATTCCGGGAAGCCATTTCCTTACGGTATGCCTCTGGACTGAGAAAGCAAACATTCTTGCACAACCTAGGTAAGTTATTATAACTAACATGCTCTTTTCGGAGTTATGTTATGTCAAAGAATCTTATTGAATTGAATATTCCTACCTATCCGCGAACTGAACCCGCTGGGACGTTTGCGGTGCAAGATGCCGCTCAACTCAAAAAAGATCTGAAAGCTGTTGAGGAAAATGCTCATCCTGCTCGCGCCCTCTCTTGGAATGCTTACGATCCGGATATTCAATCGGTCGTTTCGACGTATAACAGCTACTTGCAAAACACGCCCGGTTTTAGCCAGTTGGACTGGCATTTGGTTAAAGCGATGGTTTGGACGGAGACAGGGCCATATGCGCGACATGATCTATGGAATACAGAGCCCATGCAGTCGGCCAATCAGGGCGATTCAGGCTGGTCAGACCTTATGCGGCAGCAGGATAAATTGCAGCGCATCGTACCGCCAGGTCTGCGGAGCGCGGTGGCTTCGGCCAGACTAACGCCGCAGAACAACATTGCCGCCGGTGTTGGCATTTTGCTGCAGCACGCCGCCATCTGGGGGCCGGTCACGACCATCGACAAGAAGGACGTTAAAACAGTCACCACCCAGAAAACCGATAGCCTCTACGCCATCGCCCGGCGCGTTGGCACTACGGAACAGATCATCAGGGCGATGAATTCAAGCATCAGGCTTGATCCGTTAAAAGCCGGAATTGTCCTGAAATATTCACCAGCCAAGACCGTTATCGCGATTACCGGCTGGCGCTCCATCACGCCGCAGAGCACGTATACGCTCTACAACCATCACCCTGGGTCGGATTACGGTCATAAGGTTGAGTTTTTGTATGACCTTATCAAGCGGAACAAAATTCTGAATTAAAAAAGGCCGCCCGCATGGCGGACGGCCCTTTTGTCATGTCGTTAAACCGCTGGGTCAGGCGGAGTAGTACATCTCGAATTCCACCGGGTGCGGGGTGTGTTCGAACTTGTACACTTCCTTCCACTTCAGCTCGATATAGCTCTCGATCTGTTCCTTGGAGAACACATCGCCCGCAAGCAGGAACTCGTGGTCGGCTTCCAGGGCGCCGATTGCTTCGCGCAGTGAGCCGCAGACGGTCGGGATATCCTTCAGCTCTTCCGGCGGCAGGTCGTAGAGGTCCTTGTCCATCGGGTCGCCGGGGTGGATCTTGTTCTTGATGCCATCCAGCGCTGCCATCAGGATGGCGGAGAAGGAGAGATACGGGTTGCAGGTCGGGTCCGGGAACCGGACCTCAACGCGCTTGGCCTTCGGGCTGGTGGTGTAGGGAATACGGCAGGAAGCCGAACGGTTGCGGGCGGAATAAGCCAGCAGCACCGGGGCCTCGAAGCCGGGGATCAGGCGCTTGTAGGAGTTCGTCGAGGGGTTGGAGAACGCGTTGATCGCCTTGGCGTGCTTGATGATGCCGCCGATGGCGTAGAGGCAGGTCTCCGAGAGGTCCGCATAGCCATTACCGGCGAAAAGCGGCTTGCCGGCCTTCCAGATGGAAAGATGCGTATGCATGCCCGAGCCGTTATCGCCATAGATCGGCTTCGGCATAAATGTCGCGGTTTTGCCGTAGGAATGGGCGACGTTGTGGACGCAGTATTTATAAATCTGCATCTGGTCGGCCATGGTGGTGAGCGTGGCGAACTTGGTGCCCAGCTCGTGCTGAGACTGCGCCACCTCATGATGGTGCTTCTCGATCGGCAGGCCCATCTCGCCCATGGCGGAGAGCATCTCGGCGCGCAGGTCGGATTCGCTATCCACAGGCGGCACGGGGAAGTAGCCGCCCTTCACCACCGGGCGGTGGCCCATATTGCCTTCCGGATAATCCTTCAGGCTGGAGCCCGGGCCCTCGATGGAGTCCAGCTGGTAGATGCCGTAATTGCCGCCGGTGCCGAACTTCACATTGTCGAACACGAAGAACTCAGCTTCCGCGCCGATGAAGGCGGTGTCGCCGATGCCGGTGGATTTGAGGTAGGCTTCGGCCTTCTTGGCGGTGGAGCGCGGGTCGCGGCCATAGCCCTGGCCGGTGGCGGGCTCGATGATGTCGCAGAACAGGATCAGGCTCGGCTTGGCGGAAAAGGGGTCCAGCACGGCGGAGTCGAGGTCCGGCTGCAGGATCATGTCGGACTCGTTGATCGCCTTCCAGCCGGCGATGGAAGAGCCGTCGAACATGAAACCGTCCTTCAGCGAATCTTCATCAACCGTCGAGATGTACTGCGCGGTGTGCTGCCATTTGCCCCTCGGATCGGTGAAACGAAGGTCGACATATTCAACCCCGTTCTCCTTGATCATATTGAGAACTTTGGCGACGGCATCGCCGCCCTCGGCCTTCTTAGCCATGCTCTTTCCCCGTTGTAATAAATGTTACTCGTTCTGGCCCGCGGGCGCACCATGCACCCGCCACGAAACGCGTAGCGCCCGGCATGTTAACCATGCCGGGCGGCTTGGCAATGCCTGCTCAGACGGCCGCTTCGCCCTTTTCGCCGGTGCGGATACGAATGGCTTCCTCAACGGTGGAGATGAAGATCTTGCCATCCCCGATGCGCCCGGTACGGGCCGCGTTGGTAATGGCTTCAACCGCGCGCTCTACAACGCCGTCTTCACACACGACTTCGATTTTCACCTTTGGGAGAAAATCCACCACATATTCGGCGCCGCGGTACAGCTCGGTATGGCCTTTCTGGCGGCCGAATCCCTTTGCCTCGACGACGGTGATGCCCTGCAGACCAACCTCGTGCAACGCTTCCTTCACTTCATCGAGCTTGAACGGCTTGATGATCGCTTCGATCTTCTTCATCTGGTTCACGCAGGGCCCCGGGCCCACGCGCCCTCTCTGGTTCGTCGGACAGCACGCCCGTAACCCCGCCCCGGGCAGCCGGTGGGCAAGCGCGCGTCAGCCAACGGGCTGACAAATCACGTCTTGCACGCGCCGTGCCAGAATGGTTTTCCGCACGCTGCCGCGAATGCGGCAAAGTTATCAAAGGCCAAAATGCAGGTTTGCTCAAGGGGCGGCGGTTTCAGCCTAAATTTTGTGCAATCTTGCCGCCTGCGCTTTGGGCGGGTAAAATCCGGGGGATGACAAAGGGTTTCTCCGTACCGTGAAACAGGCCAACGCCCTGCTTGCCGCCAGCGGCACAACAATCTTCACCGTAATGTCCGCATTGGCGGTGAAGCATAACGCCATCAATCTCGGGCAAGGGTTTCCAGACACAGAGGGGCCGGAGGATATTGTGCGCGCGGCGGCGGATGCACTGCTGGATGGCCGCAACCAGTACCCGCCGCTTACCGGTGTGCCGGAGCTGCGTGAGGCCGTGGCCGCCGCGAATGCCCGGTTTTACGGGCTTGAGGTTGACCCCGTGGCGGGGGTGGTTGTTACCTCTGGTGCCACCGAGGCCATAACCGCCTGCCTGATGGCGCTGCTCAACCCCGGCGACGAGGTGGTGCTGATTGAGCCGCTTTACGACACCTACCTGCCGGTGGTGAAAATGCTGGGGGCGGTGCCGAAACTGGTGCGGCTGCAACCCCCGCATTGGGCGCTGCCGCACGCGGCGCTGCAAGCCGCTTTCGGGCCGAAAACCAAGCTGCTGCTGCTGAACTCGCCCATGAACCCCACCGGCAAGGTGTTCACGCGGGATGAGCTGGCGTTCATCGCCGGGCTGCTCCGCCAGCATGATGCCTATGCTGTTTGTGATGAGGTTTACGAGCATCTGGTATTCTCGGGTGCCAAACATATTCCGCTGGCCACACTGCCCGGCATGGCGGAGCGGAGCTTACGCATCGGCAGTGCCGGCAAAACCTTCTCGCTCACTGGATGGAAGGTGGGATATGTTTCCGGCCCGGTGCCGTTGATGGGGCTGGTGGCCAAGGCGCACCAGAACCTCACCTTCACCACTCCGCCCAATTTGCAGCGCGCGGTGGCCTACGGGCTCGCTAAGCCGGATTTTTACTTCGAGGGCCTGGCCGCCGGGCTGGAGGAGCGACGGAATTTGCTGGATGCCGGGTTAAAACGGCTGGGTTTTTCCACCCTGCCTGCCTCGGGCAGTTATTTTGTCACCGCCGATGTGTCATCCCTGGGGTTTGAGGGCGGCGATGTGGCGTTTTGCGAGGCCATCACCACCCAGGCGGGCGTGGCGGCGATTCCGGTTTCGGCCTTCTATGCGGGTGACGGGCCGCGCCATTACGCGCGGTTTGCTTTCTGCAAGCAGAGCCACGTGCTGGAAGAGGCGTTGCGGCGGCTGGAAGGCTGGGTGGCGGCAAGACCATTGACGGCGCTGGCTTGACCGCGTTAGGACGCGCCATCCTGGATGGCGGACGTAGCTCAGTTGGTAGAGCGCCGGTTTGTGGTACCGGTTGTCGCGGGTTCGATCCCCGTCGTTCGCCCCAGGGAGTTTCCCTGAAATGAGCATCGCGGCGCTGATTCTGGCCGGCGGCAAGGCCACGCGCTTTGGCGGGGCGGATAAGGCGTTCGTTTCCCTGCATGGCCGCCCGTTGGTTGAGCATGTGCTGGAGCGGTTGCGCCCGCAGGCGGCCCCCATCGCCATCAGCGCCAATGGCGACCCCGCCCGTTTCATGGCCTATGGCCTGCCCGTGCTGGCGGATGCGCCGGAGTTCGCCAATTGCGGCCCGCTGGCCGGGGTGGCGGCGGGGTTGGCCTGGGCGGCAGGGCAGGGTGCTGAATTTCTGCTGACCATGCCGGTGGACACACCGGCTTTTCCGCTCACCCTTGTGGCGGAACTTTCCCCCGGCCCGGCGGTGGCGGTTTATGCGGGGCGGCAGCACCATCTGGCCGCGCTCTGGCCCACGGGGTTTGCCGCCACGCTGGAGGATTTTCTGCGCCGGGACGCGAAATACAAGGTGCGGGATGCACTGGCCCTTTGCGGCGCCCGGCAGGTGGTTTTTACAAGCGCGCGGGACCCCTTCGCCAACCTCAACAGCCCTGATGATCTGCTGGCTTTCGGGTGATTTGCGGGTAATGTAAAAAATTTACGCTTCACTAGCGAAATTGGTGCATATCTTCACTTATTTACCATGTTTTTTCACAAAATGCTCTAACCAACCGCTCTTTTTGGTGTAACTGGAATGCCGCAATCGCCAGAATCAGCGGAGCATCCAATGTCGTACCAAGATAGCATTCGTAGCACGAGCGAACTCATCGCCGCCAAGGGCGGCACCTGGAATGGCATTTCCCCGGAGGCCATCTCCCGCATGCGGTTGCAGAACCGTTTCCAGACCGGGCTGGACATTGCCCGTTACACCGCGAAGATTCTGCGCCAGGACATGGCGGAATATGATGCGGACCCGGCGAAATATACGCAGTCCCTCGGTTGCTGGCACGGCTTTATCGCGCAGCAGCAGATGATCTCGGTGAAGAAGCATTTCGGGTCCACCAAGGGGCGCTACATCTACCTTTCTGGCTGGATGATCGCGGCGATGCGCTCGGCGTTCGGGCCGCTGCCGGACCAGTCCATGCACGAGAAAACCTCTGTCCCGGCGTTGATCGAGGAGATTTACACCTTTCTGCGCCAGGCCGATGCGCGGGAGCTGGGTTTGCTGTTCCGTGAGCTGGACGCGGCGGATGATGAGGCGAAGCGCCGGGTCGTGCAGGCGCGGATCGATAATTTCGAAACCCATGTCGTGCCCATCATCGCGGATATTGATGCCGGGTTTGGCAATGCGGAAGCCACCTATCTGCTGGCCAAGAAAATGATCGAGGCCGGGGCGGGGGCCTTGCAGATCGAAAACCAGGTTTCCGACGAGAAGCAATGCGGCCACCAGGACGGCAAGGTGACCGTGCCGCATGAGGAATTCACCGCGAAAATCCGCGCTCTGCGCTATGCCTTTATGGAGCTGGGGGTGGAGGATGGCGTGATCGTCTGCCGGACGGACAGCCTGGGCGCTGGCCTGACCAAGCAGATCGCGTATTCAAAGGCGCCGGGTGACCTTGGCGACCAGTATAATGCCTTCCTGGATTGCGAAGCGGTTGATGCCAGCCGGATCAGCAATGGCGAGGTGCTGATTACCCGCAACGGCAAGCTGCTGCGCCCGAAGCGCCTGGCCTCCAACCTGTTCCAGTTCCGGGCCGGCACCGGGGCCGACCGCTGCGTGCTGGATTGCATCAACGCGCTGAATAACGGTGCCGACCTGCTCTGGATCGAGACCGAGAAGCCGCATATCGAGCAGGTGGCCTCGATGGTGGACCGTATCCGGCAGGTGTGGCCGAACGCCAAGCTGGCTTATAATAATTCGCCTTCTTTCAACTGGACGCTGAATTTCCGCCAGCAGGTGTATGATGCCTGGAAAGCCGAAGGGCGGGATGTTGCCGTGTATGACCGCGCCCGGCTGATGAGTTCGGATTACGACGCAACCGCACTGGCGCTTGAGGCAGATGAAAAAATCCGTACTTTCCAGCGGGATTCTGCAAAGCGCGCGGGCGTGTTTCATCACCTCATCACCTTGCCGACCTACCATACCGCCGCCCTCTCCACCGATAATCTGGCCAAGGAATATTTCGGCGAGCAGGGAATGCTGGGCTATGTGGCGGGCGTGCAGCGCAAGGAGATCCGCCAGGGCATTGCCTGCGTGAAACACCAGAACATGTCTGGTTCCGATATCGGCGACGACCATAAAGAGTATTTTGCGGGGGAGGCGGCGCTGAAAGCTGGTGGCGTGCATAACACGATGAATCAATTCGCGGCATAAGAACCGCAATTTTCCAAACTGGCAGCGGCCCGGCATCGTCTGGGCCGTTTTTTTTGCGCCTCCCGGCAAAACGCTGCAAAAGGCAGCTTCCATGCCCTCATCCTTGAAACGCCCGGCCTGCCTGCTGGGGTTGCTCACTTTCCTGTTCTGCCTGCCCTTGCTCTGGCGCGCTTTGGCGCCGGTGCAGTTCGATTCGGATGAGGGCTGGAATGTATCCCGCGCTTTTCTGGCCGGCCGGCATGTGCCGCTTTATGGGGCGCCCCCGGGGCTGGATTTCACTAATTATCCGTTCCTGTCTTTTCATCTGCTGGCCTGGTTAACGGCCTTGGGGGTTGACCCGCTTTTTGCCGGGCGTGGCCTGGCCCTGCTTTCGTTATTCGCGTTGGGCGGAGCTGCTGGCGCTTTGGCGCGGCGGTTCACAACCAGCCATTATGCCGCGCTGTTCACGGGCATTTTGTTCGTACTCTGGCTGGCGATCTGGATGCCCAACCGCGTTGCGGTGGATGACCCGCAGCTCTTTGGCATGGTGTTCGAGGCGGCGGGGTTTTACCTGTTTCTGCGCGGCGGCACCTTCGGGTTGCGGCTTTCGGGGTATTTGTTTGTTCTGGCGCTATTCATTAAACAGTCTCTCATCGCGCTGCCCATCGGGGCGGGGTTGTCCCTTATTTTGCAAAGGCGCTGGCGAGACCTGCTGAACTGGCTGCTCGCCGTGGCTGTGGGCGGCGGGTCGTTGGTCGGACTCACCTTTTGGGCCGACGGCCCGTTTTTCTTCGCCAATTTGCTGGTGCCACGCGCCTATATCTGGCGGGATCTTGGCTCCCAGGGTGGAGATTACCTGCTGGTTTTCCTGCCCGTGCTGGCGCTGGCCGGCATATGGTGCTGGCGCCACCGGGCGGATAAGCGCGCCCAGCCGCTCATCCTCGCGTGGCTGGCCGCCAACGCGCTGGGTTTTGCCTTCGCGGGCGGAGACGGCGTGGGCCGCAACGTATTCTTCGAGGCCGTGCTGCTGAACACCGTGCTCGCGGTGCTGGCCTGTGTGGAGGCATCACAATCCTGGCGCGGCTTGCTGCTGCTGTTTCCTCTGGTGTGGGCGCCCGCGCATTTCATCGCCGCTTTGCATGAGGACCAGGCTTTGCCCCAGGCGCGGGCAGATTTCGCGGCAGGCGTGGCACTGCTGCAAACCGTGCAGGGGCCTGTGGTGTGCGAGAACCTGCTGCTCTGCGTGCGGGCGGGGCATGCCTCGGCGTTTTATCCCTATGCCGTGGAAAGCCAGATCCGGATTGGCCGCCTTTCCCCGGCGGCCATCACCGCGCTGCTGCCCGGTTTAAAAGCGGTTGAGATTGGCACCACGGACCTGCCGGAGCCGCCGCGCCACGTGCTGTACCCGCCGGATTTTCTGGCCGCGCTAAAACAGCAAGACAGGCTGGTTCTGGCCCGGTCCAGCCTTGCCATTTGGGAGCCGCGAGACTGAGGCCCTGGTTTGCCAGCGCTTCAGCCCCCATGCTATGCACGCAAGAGCGGCGGAACCGGCTGTTTTCCTCGGTTTCCTAATCACTTCCCGGAGCGTGAGCGGTACAGGGCATGGCAAAAAAACTCGTTTGGGGCCGCGCCTGGCATGGCCGTTCCTATGATCTGGGAAAGATGACGCTCGCGGAGCTCTGGGCTGCCTACCTCACTTATCCGGCGATTAGCCTCTACGCCGCCCTGGCCATCGTCTCGGGCGCTTACGCGCTGCTCACCGCCTGGCATTGGCAGCAGATTGTGGTGCCCGCCGTGGCGGTGCTGCTGGTCTACCCGGTGGTCTGGTACGGGTTGCACCGGTTTGTGCTGCATGGGCGCTGGCTCTACCGCATGCGCTGGAGCGCGGGGCTATGGAAGCGCATCCATTTCGACCATCACCAGGACCCGCATAAGCTGGAAGTGCTGTTCGGCGCGCCGCTTAACACCATTCCCACCATGCTGATTATTACCCTGGCCGTGGGCTATGAGCTGGCGGGGTGGACAGGCTTTGCCGCCGGGTTCTGCACCGCACTTGTCACCACCTGTGTTTATGAGTTCTGCCACTGCATCCAGCACCTGAATTACAAGCCGAAAAACCGCCTTGTGCAGAAGCTCAAACGCGACCATCTGCTGCATCATTTCCAGAATGAGACCGTGAATTACGGCATTGTTTCCTTCCTGGCGGATGAGCTGTTCAATTCTTACGTCGCCAGCCCGAAGGACTGCCCGAAGAGCCCGACCGTGTTCAATCTGGGCTACGATCTTGAGCAGGCGCGGCGCTACCCCTGGGTGATGGAGCTGACCGGCGCCCCGCCAAGGGACAGACCCCCAGGTGCCGTGCAGGAGCAGCCCAGCGCATGAGCGATATTCAGATTATCCCTGTTACGGGCAAGCAACTGCTCAAACGCTTCATCCTGCTGCCGGAGCGGCTGCACAAGAACGACCCCGCTTATATCGCGCCCTTGCATATGGAGCGTGAGGAAGCATTAGGGCCGAAAAATCCGTTTTTTGGCCATGCCGAGGTGCAGTTCTGGCTGGCGGTGAAAGATGGCCGCGATGTGGGGCGCGTCTCCGCCCAGATCGACAAGCTGGCGCTCTCCTTAAACCCTGATGCGCCTGGCCTGTTCGGCATGCTGGCGGCGGAGAACGACCCGGAGCTTTTCCGGCTGCTGGTGGAAACCGCCGCTACCTGGCTGCGCCAGCGCGGCATGGCGCGGATGCAAGGGCCGTTCAACCTCAACATCAACGAGGAAACCGGCGCGCTGGTGGATGGGTTCGACACGCCGCCGATGCTGCTGATGCCGCATGACCTGCCTTATGTGGCCCAGCAGCTGGAAGCCATGGGCATGCAGAAGGCGAAGGACGTTATCGCCTATCTCTACGACATCCGCGTGGAGTTTCCCGCCAGCGTGCAACGCCTGCTCTCCCGCGCCTTGCCGTCGGGCATCACGGTGCGCCAGCTCGACATGAAAAACATCGAGGAGGAGATCAAAAACGTCACCTCCATCTTCAACGATGCGTGGTCGCAGAACTGGGGCTTCGTGCCGCTTACGGAAGAAGAGACGGATTATCTTTCCAAATCCCTCAAGCCGCTGCTTAATCCGCGCCTCACCAGCCTGGTGGAGCGCGATGGCGTGCCGGTGGCGTTCATGATCGCGCTGCCCAACCTTAACGAGGCGATAAAAGGACTGGACGGTAAGCTGCTGCCTTTCGGCTGGGCCAAATTGCTGTGGCGGCTGAAAGTGGCGGGGGTAAAAACCGCGCGCGTGCCGCTGATGGGTGTGCGCCGTTCCGCCGCGAAGGATATGATCGGCAGCCTGCTACCCTATCTCATGGTCGACATGGTCCGCCGGGACGCGCTGAAGATGGGCTATACCCATATCGAGCTTTCCTGGATTCTTGAGGACAACATGCCGATGCGCCGGATGATCGAGAGCATGAACGCCAAGCCCTACAAAACCTACCGGGTGTTCGAGGCGCCGCTATAGGCGCTTATTGCAGCCAGCCCGCGCGGCGGTACCAGGCAGCGGTTTCCGCGAAGCCTTGCGCCAGCCCGATGCGCGGGGTGTAAATCTCACGCGGCAGCAGCTCATCCGCGTGCACCGACCAATCCGCGTGCAGAATCTCGCGCGCCTTGCCAGCGTTGAAAATCGGCGGGGTTTCGCGGAACCTTCCCAGCCACCCTGATGCAAACCCCGCAGACATTACCAGCGCTTTTGGCAAGCGCAGCAATTTCGCCCGGCCGCCGGTGGCGCGCGCCGCTGCGTGCATTAGCGTGGACAGGGAATAACCTTCCGGCTGGTCATCGGCCAAAGCAAAGCAGCCGGGCTGAAACTTTTCGCCGGCCATGGCGGTAATCGCGCCGGCCGCGTCCGCCGCGTGAATCACCGAGGCTTTCCCATCACTC
>JAGXAO010000064.1 GCA_018971565.1 Rhodospirillales bacterium | reverse complement strand
GCCGTCTCACTCGGGCTGAAACAGGATTATTTCGAGCCCTGGCTCGGCATCACCATGACCACGCTGGGCCCGCTGCGCTACCCGCCGCAAACCGGCCGCATTACCGAGGCGCAACTGGGCGCCGGTGCCCATACCGATTACGGCTGCCTCACCCTGCTGCACCAGGATGCAGCGGGCGGCTTGCAGGTGCAGGGGCTGGATGGAAGCTGGATCAGCGCACCCCCCATCCCCGGCACGTTCGTGGTGAATATCGGCGACATGATGGAGCGCTGGACCAACGGCGTGTTCCGCTCCACCCCCCACCGGGTCATCAACATCTCAGGTCAGGAACGCTATTCCCTGCCCTTTTTCTTCGACCCGGATTTCTACGCCCCGGTGGAATGCCTGCCCACCTGCCTGAAACCCGGCGAGGCGCCGAAATATGCTGCCACCACGGCAGGGCAGCATCTGCTGGACATGATCAACACCGCCTTCAAATACCATCAGGAGAAAGCCTGACACCATTATTCAATAACTAACATGGAGTTATTAAACCGGAACATCAGAATTGTTCCACGTGGAACGTTGCAAAGCCTGCCTAAGGCTTTCAACATCATGCACCGGCAGACCACAAACATTTCCCTGGCACACATAAGCCGCTCTTATATCGTCCGGCTTGCCATAGGCCGGGTGTGCTGGCCCCAGCCCGGTACCGCCGCGCAGCACCAGCACCGCTGGGTCCGCCACCGCAAGGGCCGTTTTTACCAAATCCTCCGCCCCGCCGGTTATCACCACACAAGCCGCATTCGCCAGCATATCCGCCGCCGCCAGCAGCATGGGTGAACCGGTAAGCGCCTGCTTCCTGCCGCCAAACGCCGCCAGCACCGCTTCCGCCTTGGCGCGATACTCATCCTGGCCGGTGAGGTGATACAATGCCGCGTAATTCCCGGCCATCAGCCCAATCCCGGAGGGGGCTGGGCCATCCTGCACATTCCGCCCACGCGGGGCGTATACATCTCCCGCATCATCGGCGGACATGTAGAACGCCCCCGCGCCATCGCCGAAATGCGTTTCCGTGGCGGCCAGAATCGCCTCCGCCCGGCGTAGATAATCCTGCGTCCCCGTCGCCTGATACAGCGCCAGCGCCGCACTGATCGTCCCCGCCTGATCCTCCAGCAGCCCGGCGGCGGAGATTTTGCCATGCCGCATCGCATGGGCGATCCGCCCATCCGCCTGGCCCATTTTTTCCACCAGCGTGCCGAAAACCTGAGCCGCCAACGCCACCCAGCCCGGCTGGCCGAACACGCATCCGCCCTTCACCAGCGCCGTGATGGTCAGCGCGTTCCAGTCGGCCAGAATCTTATCATCCCGCCCTGGCCGCACGCGCTGGTTCCGCACCGCCAGCAGCTTGTTCCGGCAGGTTTTCAGCCGCGCCTCATCCGGCCCGAATGGAGCATGGCGTTCCAGGATAAGTTTTTCCTCCCAGTTGCCGTGCTCCGGCAACGGGTAGAAACGCTCGAAAAACCCTGTGTCCTCGCCCAGCACGGCTGCAATTTCCGCGCGGGTCCAGACATAGAATTTGCCTTCCTCGCCTTCTGAATCCGCATCTTCAGATGCCGCGAAGGCGCCTTCGGCGCTCATGTCGCGGGTCAGCCATTCCACCGTCTCCCGCGCCCTGGCCGCATAAAGCAAGTTGGGCCGGTCCGCCTGGGCGAAGGCCAGCATCTCAAGGATCAGCGCATTGTCGTAGAGCATCTTTTCGAAATGCGGCACCAGCCAGGCATCATCCGTGGCGTAGCGCGCATAACCGCCGCCGAGATGGTCGTAAATTCCACCCTGGCTCATCCGCTCCAGCAGCAGATGCAGAGCCTCGGCGCATTCCGCATCGCGCGACCTGAAATATTCGTGCCAAAGAAAACGAAACACCGGGATGTTGGGGAATTTCGGCGCACCGGAAAACCCGCCTTTGTCCCAGTCCATACCGCGCAACAACGCGGCGCGTGCGGCTTCCAGCAATTCCGGCCCTGGTGCATCGCCGGGCCTGGCGGCGGCGGCCTTGGCCAGGGCATTCCGGATCGTCTCGACCGAACGGCCGATCCGGCCTTGTTCGTCTTTCCAGGCATCCGAGAGCGCCACCAGAACCTGGGAGAAGCTGGGCCGGCCAAAACCTGGCTTGGGCGGAAAATAGGTGCCGCCCCAGAAGGGCGCGCCATCTGGCGTGAGCACCATCGTGAGAGGCCAGCCGCCTTGCTGGCCCATGGCATGCAGCGCGGTCATGTAGGTCTGGTCGATATCCGGGCGTTCCTCGCGGTCCACTTTTATGGAGACGAAACGCTCGTTCATCAGCGCCGCCACCTCGTCATTCTCGAAGCTTTCATGCGCCATCACATGGCACCAATGGCAGGCGGCATAACCGATGGAGAGCAGCACTGGCACATTGCGCGCCTTGGCCTCGGCAAAGGCGTCCTCGCCCCACATATGCCAATGCACCGGGTTGTCCCGGTGCTGGAGAAGATAGGGAGAGGACGAATCCTTTAAACGGTTCTGCATTTTGCCGGCTCCTGGTTCAGGGGTTAGATAGGCGCGAACGAGCAGGAGTAACAGCTTTGGGCGAACGCTTGGCCGGGGATCCGGCGCCGTATTACGAGACGCATGTATTTGTCTGCGCCAACCGCAGGCCGGAAGGCCACCCGCGCGGCGATTGCGCCAGCAAGGGCTCCGAAAAAATTCGGGACTACATGAAGGTGCGGGTGAAGGAACTGGGGCTGGAGAATATCCGCGTCAACCAGGCCGGCTGCCTGGACCGCTGCGAGCTTGGCCCCTGCGCGGTGTTATACCCCGAAGGCGTGTGGTACCGGCTGGATAGTTTTAAAGCCGTGGATGAGGTGATCGAGAAACATCTGCAAAACCATGGCCGCGCCCAGGGACTGATGCTGCCCTGAACGGAAAAGGGCGGCCCCGAAGGACCGCCCAGTTTTTCAATATTCCTCGTCGGCGACGTAGGAGCCGATGCGCTGCACCAGATCTGGCTTGGATTTGGCCAGGATAAGCCCATAGACAACAGAAATAACCAGCAGCCCCAGCGACAAGGCGGGGTAGAGGTTGAAGGGGTAAGGCTGACCGGGCTCGACCAGGCCCCAAAGCGGGAAGGCCATGGCCACCGTACCCACCAGCGGCACGATAAGATGTGTGGAGACGTTGAAATCTGCCCGATGGTAACGCAGCATATAAACCGGCAGCGCCAGATTGGTGAGCAGATAGGTGACAATGACCGGGATGGTGCCGAGCGTGCCGGTGTCACCAAACAGGGTCACCGGATCGATATTATCGACCGTGCCGAACACCAGCACAATTAACAGCGCCACGACGATATAAGCCCACATCGCGGTGTGGGGCGTGCGGTGCGTGGGGTGGATTTTGCCGAAGAAGGCGGGCAGCAACCCCTCACGCGCGGAAGAGAACAAAATGCGGGCCTGTGCGTTGGTGAGGCCGATGAGCGAGGAAAAAATGCTGGTGACACCAGCGATATATGCCACGATGAGCAGCCCGGCGGCGGAAGCCTTGAAGGCATCCACAAATGGCAATGAGGAACCGGTGATGGCTTTCAGATCGTTATGGAAGGCGGTTTCTGTCGCGAAGGCAAGGAACATGTACAAGATGCCGATGGAGAGCGTGCCGGTGATGAGCGCGCGCGGTACGTTACGGCGGGGGTTTGTGGTTTCCTCAGCCAGCATCGCCGAGTTTTCCCACCCAATGAACAGGTAAATGGCCAGTGGGAAACCAAGCCCGATACCTTTCCACCCGCCGGTGACGGAGGATAGCAGGAAGGGTGCGGCAGAGATGGAATGACGATTGACCACCAGCATGATAACCGCGCCGATAAGCAGCAATACCAGCTCGAAATAAAAGAAAATGGCCGCCCAGGTGGTGGAAAGTGAAATGCCGCGGGAAACCAGCAACCCGACGATGGCTGTGGCGATGATGCTGAGCACCTGCCAGGGAATGTGGACACCCAGGAAGACTTGCAACGTTTGCGCCGCCCAGCCGCCCGAAATAACCACCACCGAGGATGCCGCGATGCAATAGCCCACCACCACGAAAATGGAGGCCGCCGCACCCGCCCATGGCCCGAAGGACATGCCGATGAAGGTGACAAAAGACCCCGCACTTGGGCGGTATTTGGAAAATTGCGCCAGCGTGTTGGTGAGAAACAGGATAACCACCATGGCGACCAGGATGGTAAGCGGCGCGCCGACACCGGCGCCGGAGGCGATAAGGCCGAAGCCGAAGAAAAAGCTCATCGCCGGGGCGATGTTGGCGAGGGTGGAGGCAATGATCTGCGAAAGGCCCAGACTGTCGCGCTGCAACCTTTCGCCCGAACGGGGAGTTGTGCTCACTGTTGTGTTTCCTGACGATTTATTGGTTATAGCCGTTAGGTGACGGCTCCAGGCTCTGCCCTTTGCGGCTTTTCGTCAATATGCATTAAATTTCAGCCATCCGGCCATCACCCGGTCCAGCGGGAAATCTCGATTTCGCCTTCCTGCGGCTTGGGCGGCAGCGGTTTCGCCCCGCCCTGCGCCCGCCAGCGTTGCAGGCGCCAGACATAGGCGAGAACCTCGGCGCAGGCCCGGTAAAGGGCGGCTGGCACGTGGTCGTCCGGTTCCACGTGGCGGTAAATGGCGCGAGTGAGCGGCGGGGACTGCACCACCGGAATACCATGGGCACGAGCGCGGGTAATGATCTCCTCCGCCAGCAGGCCAACACCTTTGGCCAGCAGCAGGGGCGCTCTGTCTCCGCCGCGGCGGTAGCGGATGGCGCAGGCGTAATGGGTGGGGTTGGTGACGACGACCGAAGCCTCCGGGATACGCTGCATCTGCCGGGCGCGGGCGAGCTTACGCGAGAGGGCGCGCTGGCGGGATCTGACATGCGGGTTGCCCGCCGCGTCTTTCATCTCCTCGCGGATTTCGGCGTCTGACATGCGCAGCTTCTGCCGGTGCAGCCAGATTTGCAGGGCGAAATCTGCCGCTGCCAGCACCACCAGCACAATGCAGATGATGGTGAGCGTATGCAGCGCCATGCCGAGCACTGCACCCGGTGCGGGGAATGGCAGCATGGCGAGTGCGGCGAATTGCGCCCGGCTGAGCAGGATGACGGCGGCACCCGCCCCGCCGATGACCAGGAATTTCAGGATGGATTTGCCGTGTTCGGAAAAACCATGGCCGGAGAAGACCTGCCCCAGCCCGGATTGCGGCATGAGCTTGGAGAAATCCGGCAACAGCAGATTAAGCGCAAACACCCAGCCGCCGGAGACGATGCTGCCCGCTAAAGCAATGGCTGCCAGAAGCGCCAGAAGAGGAAACAGCGTGGCGAAAATGGCGTTTGCCCAACCGGAAGCCGCGGCAAGCGGGGCGGTGCCTGCCTGGGCCAAGGCGGCGGCGAAGAGGTTGAGCAGCCGAAGGCCAAGCCCCGCCGCCGCGCCCAGCCCCAGCAGAGTGAAGGCGGCGATGGCGGCGGCCTTTGGCAGATCCTGCGAGCGGCGGACATCTCCGCGCTCAGCCGCCTGGGCCAGCCGGCGTTCTGTTGGGGCATGGGTTTTTTCGCCGGCACTTTCCTCAGCCATGGGGCAGCAGCGTGCTGAGTGCTTCCATGCATTGGCCGGTGAGGTGCTGCGCCGCGATGCCGAAGCCGGGAATGGTGGCCACAAGCACCCACAGCCCTACCAGGATAAGGAGCGGAAAACCGACAGAGAGCAGGTTCATGCTGGGGGCGAATACAGTGGTGAGGCCGACAGTGAGGTTGACGCAGAGCGTGGCCGCCAGCACCGGCAGCGCAAGCCCCACGGCCGCGGCGAAGAGATTGCCGCCAAGCCCGGCCAGAACGGCCCAGGAGGCGATGGGTGCGACACCCGCCCCATGCGCGAAGCTGCGCGCCAGGGCCGCGAACAGCCAGACCGGGCCGCCCGCCGCCATGAAGCCGAACAGCCCGGCCCAGAGCATGATATCTGACAAGATGGCGCTGGATCCAAATGATCCACGAAATTGCAGTTGCGCGAAGGAAAGCCCCATGGCCTGGCCCATAATTTCACCGGCGCTGGAAAAGGCGGCAACAACGATTTGCATGGCCATGCCAAGCACCGCGCCATAAGTGATTTGTACGAAGCCCGTGAAGATGGCGCTGAACGGGTCCGCCGGGTAGGGCGGCAGGTTTGGCAGCCACATGGCGAGGCAGAGTGCGAGTGCGGCCGCGAGCATGGCCTTGACCATATTGGGGATAAGCGAGGAGCCATAGAACGGGGCGGTGAGAAACAGCCCGGTGATGCGCAGGAAGGGCCACAAAAAATGACCGAACCAAAGCATGACTGTATGTTGGTCTAATACCATGACTGATGCACCAGGCCCGGCGCGTTGATGATAAAGTTTTTGGCCAATTCAGCAAATACGCCAAGTGCCCCGAAGCCGCCGGTGAAGGCGAGCAGGATCATCGCCATGGTTTTTGGCAGCAGGGCAAAGGTTGCATCCTCGATCTGGAACACGGCCTGAAGGATGGAAGTGACCAGGCCGATGGCGAGCAGCGCCGCTATGCTGGGCAGGATGGCGCTGAAGCCGATTGTGATGGCGTGCTGAAAAAGCGTGAGATAGAGCGGCATTATTTGAAACTGTTCGCCAGAGTGCCAAGCACCAGCACCCAGCCATGAATGGAGACGAACATCAACAGTTTGAGCGGCAGAGAGATGAGGGTGGGCGAGACCATGATCATGCCGAGGGACATGAGGATGGAGGCGACAGCGAGGTCGATGAGGACAAAGGGGATGTAGATGAGAAAGCCGATCTGGAAGGCGGTTTCAAGCTCGGAGGTGGCGAAGGCGGGCACCAGCACGGTGAAGGGGATGTGCTGCGGGTCGGCATAGCTCTGACCTGAGAGATCGACAAAAAGATGCAGTGGCTGCGTGCGGGTTTGCCGTAGCATGAAGTTCCGCTCGGGCGGTTCAGCCGCGGTGATGGCCTGGGAAAAATTAAGCTGCCCGGCAAGATAGGGCTGGATGGCCTGGGTTTGCTCCTGCTGAATAACCGGGCGCATGACGAATACCGAAAGGGCGAGAGCCAACGCCGCCAGCACCATGTTGGGCGGGGTGGTTTGCAGGCCCATCGCCTGGCGTAGGATGGAGAGCACGATGATGATGCGGGTGAAGGAGGTCATCAACAAGATCAGCCCAGGCAGGAAGGCGAGTGCGGTGATGACCAGCAGGCTTTGCACATTGAGCGAATATGACCCGCCGCCATTGCCCGCCAGCGTGTTGACGATGGTGAGCCCGGCCGACTCGGCCCAGGCCAGCGCCGGGGTGAGGCACGGTAGCGCGAACAGCGCCGCGCGCAGAGGCTTATTCATGGGTGTCAAGCCGGCTGATGAGCTTTATGCCGCCGCGGCTGACGCCGAGAAGCAAGCGCTGGCCTTCAACTTCCGCAACGATGAGGCTGTGCTGGCCGCCGAGCGGGCGGGAGGAGAGAATGGAAACCGGCATATTGCCGCCCGCTTTGCTGCCCGGAATCCGGCCTTTGAACCGCCGCGCCAGAAAGGCGATGGCAACGAGCAGGCCGAGGATGATGAGCAGCGAGGCGATTGTGGAGGCGGCACCGGAAATTGTTTCCGTATCCAAAACTTTCAATCCTGTTCTACGATGTTGGTGATGTAGGCGGCGGTGAAGGGGTTGGGTGGGGTGAAGGCCGCACTCTGGCTGAGCACCTGATTGGCGATGGTGAGGCAGTTTTTGGCCAATGCCGGGTGGGTGGAAGGGTCCATCAGCTGCCTGGCGTTCTGCGTCATCAGCAGGTCGATCGCCCTGGCCTTGATGATGGGTAATAAGGCGCTGAAGCTGGCAAGGGCTGCTGGATTTGTACTGGCGAATTCAACCGAAAACTGCACATAGGCCTGGCCGGACTGACCGGTGGAATCAGCCGGGACGCTGACCACCAGGCCATCCAGCTCAGCGAACAGAAGCGGCTTGGGCGGGGGCGGTTTGGGTGGCCCGGCATGGCGGTGCAGATGCAGGTAGGCCACCGCACCGCCACCGCCGCCGCCGAGCAGCACGAGGGCGGCAACGGCCCCGATGATGATCTTCTTCATTCAGGAAACCTCAAATGGCCGTAAGCAAGGATTCGAACATGGTGTGAGCAGTGCTGATGGCCTGTGCTGCCGCCTGATAGGCTTGTTCGTAATTGGTGAGGGTGATGGCCTGCTGGTCGCTATTGACGCCCGCGACGGTGGAGAGATTGCCGGTGGCGGTGGCGACCTGGGAGGCGGTGGCGGTGGCAAGCTGTTGCGCCGCCGAGGCGTTGGCGCCCAGCCCGGTGGAAAGCCCGACGAAGCTTTGTTCCAGCGTGCCGGTGGTTGTGGTGGCCGGTGCTGTCCACAACGAAGCCAGACGCTGGGCGTTGCTGCCGCTGGAGCTGCTGCCGGGGGTGAGGGTTAGAGTGTCTCCCACGGCGGGCGCGCCGGAGATGGGGAGCTGCCAATATTGCCCGGACGTGGCACCGGCGGGATAGGCGATGGCGATGTTGCCGCCATTGCCGCTGAGCGTGCCGCTGGCGATGGGCGTGCCGGGGCTGGCAGTGGTGCTGACCGTGTAGGCGGTGGCGGAGGTGAAGTTTATTTGCAGATTCTGCCCGTAATAGCTGGCAGGAATGACAGCAGCACCGGTGGTCGGGGTGGTGGTGACGTTGTCTGTTCCGGCGGTGATGCTACCCGCATTGTTGTTCTGCACCGCGCCATCCGCCTGCAATATGCCGGGGGTGGCCACGTAGGGGTCTGCCGCGGCGATGGCGCTGGTGCCGGACGCGACGAGGCTGAGACCTGTTGCGGCGGCGGGAGCGGGGTTGATGGTGAAACTATCCCCGTTCGCGGGGGTTCCGGAAATGCCAAGTGCCAGCCCTGCGAAGCTGGGCGGCGTGCCGCTGACGCTGTAGCTCTGGCCGGTGGACTGGTCCACAGCACTCCAGCCGCCGCTGGCATAGCTGAGGGTAAAGGGACCGCCATCAGCCGGCAGAGCGGCGGCGTTGGCGATGCTGGCGGTGATGACAGCACTGCCGGTGTTGCCAGCGCTGGGGGTGACGCTGGGTGCTGGCACGGAGAAGAGGGGTTTGCCGGGGGCGCCGTTCTGGTCTAGCCCCTGGGCCTGGGCGGTGTTTACCTGGGTGGCGAAAATTGCCGCCAGCGTGCCGAGGGATTGCGTGGCCTGGCTGCCTGCCGCGATGTTGCCCAATGCAGCACCCAGGGAGCCATCGGCTTCGGTGAGTGTAACCGGTGTTTTATCATTCCCCGCCGTCACGCTCAGCTTGCCGCCGGAGGTGCTGGCGACGGCCAGCGCCTGCGCGCCGCTTTGGTCCAGCAGCACGGTGCCGCCGGTGGCGACGATGACGCTGCCATTGCTTTGGGCGATGGTGTTTATCGGCAGATATTGCGAGAGCGAGTTTAGTGCTGCCTGTTGCTGGTCCAGCAGGCTGGGGGAGTTTGGTGATTGCGCCAAACCCTTATTGAGGGTGGCGAGCTGGCCGAGCAGCGTGTTGACGGAGGTGACGCCGGTGGAAAGCGTTTCCTGCGCGCCCGCGACCGTGCCGCCGATGCTGGAAGCGGCGCTCTGAAACGAACCGATGATGGTTTGTGCATCGGAAAGCACTGTCTGGCGTTGCGCGGTGCTGGTGGGGTTTGAGGCGAGGGTGCTGATATCCTGAAAGAACTGGTTCGCCGCCGCCTGCACATTGCCGTTATTGGTGAGCGCGTTTGAAAGGGCGGTGAGGGCCGTGGATTGCGAGGCCGCGGCCGCCCCCGCCGCATTGGCGTTGCGCAATTGTGCGGCGGCAAAGCCAGAGGCGGCGCGGGTGATCTGCGCGGGTTGCACACCGGCACCCGGCTGGCCCGATGCCCCCGCCTGGGTTTGGGCGTTTACGGTTTCGGCCGAATAGCCGCTGGTGGTGATGTTGGCGAGATTGTTGGAGACAGTGGAAATGCCGGCTTCAAACAATTGCAGCCCGGAAAGGGCGGTGGACATGGCGTTGGCAATGCCGCTCATAATGCAGCTCCGTTGCTAGAGGAATTGGACGCGGCACCGACAGCCTGGAGAACCCGGGCCATGATCGGCGATTGCGCGATTTGTTCGATTTTGGCGGCGTAGTTGCCATCTGTGGCGTAGCCGTTGGCTTGCAGTGCCTGGGCGAAACCGGCGACACTGCCCTGCCCCGTGGCGGTTTGATATGCCGACTGGATGAGGTTGACGTAATCAGCCACGCTGCCTGCCGTGCTTTGATAGTCCCGGAAGCTGGCGAGCTGCGGGGTGAGCACGCCATTTTGCATTTCATGCGTGGGCCTGGTGGTGCCACTTTCACCGCCGCCGGATTTAATGCCGAAGAGGTTGTTGCCGGGGGCGGAGGCGCCCCAGCCGGTTTCCAGCGCGGTTTGCGCCAGCACCGCGACGGGTGGCACACCCAGCGCCTGGGCGGCGGCGGTGATCTGCGGCCAGACGGCCTTTGCGAAGTTTGTTGCCTGCATAAGCAAATTTTCCGATGTAGCGGACGTTTGTGCGGGAGCAGGCAAGGTTTCCGTGGTGATGGCAGCCGCCTTGGCGGCGATGGCGGTAAGTGTTGAGGGCGCTGGCGCAGGGGCGGGTGAGGCTGCGCCACCGATCTGGTGGAGGGCGGCGTCAATCAGACCAGAATCGTATTTACCGAAATCGTTCTGCGAGAGATTCCACAGGAACATGCTCTGGAAATCGCCACCGCCAGCACCCAGGGCGCTGTCGTCCATGCCGGTCTGGTTGAGGCCGGAAAGCATCTGATACCACAACACGCCGGTGAGGCGCTGCATCTCCTGCTTTGCGGTGGGAAGATTGTTTGCTGACATGACCATCAGATCACCTTGATCTTGCCGTTGATGGCGCCCGCCTGTTTCAGCGCCTGGATAATGGCGATGAGGTCCTGCGGGGTGGCGCCGACCGCGTTGAGTGCCGCCGCGACATTCTGCAAGGTGGCGGCGCGTGGCAGATTGATGACCTGCGCCTTGCCTTGCGCCGCGCTGACGACGGTGTTCTGCACGCCGACCGTGGTGCCGTTTGAGAACGGCCCTGGCTGACTGACGGCATTTTGTGTCTGGATGTTCACCGTGAGATCACCATGGCTGACCACGGCGGGGCCGAGGGTGACGCCCGCGTTCATCACGATGGTGCCGCTCTGCGCGTCCACGATGATGGTGGGCGACTGGTCTTTGGGCGTGATCGGCAGGGACAGGACATTAGACATGAAGCGCATCTCGTCCTGGCCTTGGGCGTTTACATCCACCTCGCCCGGCGAGATGGCATTGGCGGCTCCGCCGCCATAAGCGGCGTTGATGACATCGGCGATCTGCTGCGCGGTCTCAAAGCTGGGGTCGTTAAGCAGCAAGGCGGAACTGCCGTTGACGCTGAAGGCGGCGGGAATGGTGTTGGCGAGAATGGCGCCGCCGGGGAGTGAACCGACGGTGGGGACGTTGACGCTGGCCGAGGTGCCGCCAG
>JAGXAO010000063.1 GCA_018971565.1 Rhodospirillales bacterium | reverse complement strand
GTCCGGCATGGTAGACATGAACCTGCCCGTCTGGAACGCGATCGCATGAGAAATCGCCTGGCTGAGCTTGTCGTTCCGCTCAATCACCACAAATTTGCAGCGATCAATAATTTTATCGAAAATTCCGGCAACGGCCAAAACTTCAAGATGCGCCGGGGCAACTTTTATACTGACAATATTATTAAAGCTCGTGTGCTGCACCAGAAACTTAAAATACTCATGGAGAGATTTAAAGCCGCGCTTTATGGAATGCTCCAGAACAGTATCGAAATTTAAATTCTCCCCGGCATTCGCTATCCGCCCGTCAGATGCAATTAACTCGGCCAGATAGTTAGACCCGCTTCTGTTCGTAAACCCGAGCAGAAGAAAGCTGACATTATCTGGTATGTCCAGCGTTCCGGCATCCAGTTTTCCGAAATGCTTTTGGAGCGCATCCAAATGATCGTTTGGCGTTACCTTTGGATAGTACAACATGCGTTCCGCAGCGCTCTTTCTAATAATACAAAGATAATAATTATCGGGTCAGATTAGCCCTCACCCCATCGCCGCCTTCAAATTCGCGTCAATCTTGTCCAGAAACGCCTCGGTCGTCAGCCACGGCGCATTCTTGTCTATCAATATTGCCAAATCCTTGGTCATAAACCCGGCCTCCACCGTCTCCACGCAAACCCGCTCCAGCGTCTCGGCAAAATTCACCACATCCGGCGTATCGTCAAACCGTCCGCGGTAAATCAGCCCGCGCGTCCACGCGAATATGCTGGCAATCGGGTTGGTCGAGGTCGGGCGGCCCTTCTGGTGCTCGCGGTAATGCCGGGTCACGGTGCCGTGTGCTGCCTCGGCCTCAACCACCGTTCCATCCGGGTTCAGCAGCACGGAGGTCATCAACCCCAGCGAGCCAAAACCCTGCGCCACAATGTCAGACTGCACATCCCCATCATAATTCTTGCACGCCCACACATAGCCGCCGCTCCACTTCAGAGCACACGCCACCATGTCGTCAATCAGCCGGTGCTCATAAGTCAGCCCGGCCTTGTCAAACTCGGCCTTGAACTCCTCGTTAAAGATGCGCTCGAATGTGTCCTTAAAGAACCCGTCATAGCCCTTCAGAATGGTGTTCTTGGTGGAGAGATAAACCGGGTAATTCCGCGCCAGCCCATAATTAAAGCTCGCCCGCGCAAACCCCTCGATTGATTTCAGCGTGTTGAACATGCCCATCGCCACACCGGGGCCGGTGAAGTCATGCACATCCATCACCACCGGCTCGCCGCCCTCAGGCTTAAAAACCAGTTCCAGCTTGCCGGGGCCGGGCACCTTATAATCGGTTGCGCGGTAGATATCGCCATAGGCATGGCGGCCCACCACAATCGGCTGGGTCCAGTGCGGCACCAGCCGGGGCACGTTCTTGCAGATAATCGGCTCACGAAAAATCGTGCCGTCCACAATATTGCGGATAGTCCCATTCGGGCTCTTCCACATCTTCTTCAGGCCAAATTCCTCCACCCGCGCCTCGTCCGGCGTGATGGTGGCGCATTTCACGGCCACGCCATACTGCTTGGTGGCATTTGCGGCATCCACGGTCACCTGGTCGTCGGTGGCGTCGCGGTGCTCAATCCCAAGGTCGAAATATTTCAAATCGATATCGAGATAAGGCAGAATGAGCTTTTCTTTGATGAACCCCCAGATGATCCGGGTCATCTCATCCCCGTCCATCTCCACCACAGGGGTTTTCACCTTGATTTTAGCCATTTCAGCTCTCTTCCTTCATGCGCTTTGCATCAAATACCATTCCCGCCGCGCCGCACAACCCTGGCACATGGACGCGCCATACCCAACCCGCTAGGGAAGAAGAACCAAATTCAAGCGAGGGGTTACATGAGCGGGCGTATTGTCGCGAAAATCGACTGGGCGAGCGACTGGGACCGGGACGCCGCCCTTACCACGGCCAAGCTGCTGCTGGAGATCAAAGCCGTCAATTTCCGGCCGGAGGAGCCCTACACGCTCACCTCGGGCTGGAAATCCCCTGTCTATATAGATTGCCGGAAGATCATCTATTTCCCCCGGGCCCGCGCCAAAATCTGCGACCTGGCAGTGGAAAAAATCAGCCGGCACATTGGCTATGAGGCCATCCAGGCCGTGGCTGGCGGCGAAACGGCAGGCATCCCCTTCGCGGCATGGATCGCCGAGCGCATGCACGCCCCCATGGCTTATGTCCGCAAGAAGCCCAAGGGGTTTGGCAAGAACGCGCTCATCGAGGGCGAGGTGCCGGAAGGCCTGAACACCCTGCTGGTGGAAGACCTCACCACCGATGGCGGTTCCAAAATCCAATTCGCCAACGCGCTGCGGGATGCAGGGGCCCTCTGCAACCACACTTTTGTGGTGTTCTTCTACGGCGTGTTTCCGGGTTCTTTCGAAACTCTGGCCAGCATGAACATCTCCCTGCATCATCTCTGCACCTGGTGGGATGTTCTTGAAGCCGCCAAATCTCATGCGTATTTTTCAGATTCCGCACTCTCCGGCGTGCGTAAATTCCTGGAAAACCCCATGGCCTGGTCCGCTGCCCATGGCGGCGTCGCCTCCGCCGAGGAAGCGCTGGAATACAAGCTCGGTAAGAAGGGTTGATGGTGAAGGGCGAGCAGACAAACCATCTGCTCATCTTCGGCCTGGGTTATTCCGGCCGGGCCATCGCCAAGGCGGCTGTGGCGGCGGGCTGGTGCGTCAGCGCCACCACGCGCGGTGAAACCACGGCCGAGCCAGGCGTAACCCTGCTGCCCTTCTCCAAGGCCGCCCCTTCCATCGCCACCGCCACGCACATCCTTTCAACCGCGGCACCCGACGAAACCGGCGACCCGGTTCTCGCCCGCTACCACGCCGCCCTCAAAGCCGCCCCCGCGCAATGGCTCGGTTACCTCTCCACCACAGGGGTGTACGGCGACGCCAAAGGCAATTGGGTGGATGAAGACAGCAAGCCCAACCCCGGCTCAGCCCGCACCCAGCGCCGTGTTGCCGCCGAGCATGGCTGGGCGGCGCTCGGCAAGCCGCTCGCCATCTTCCGCCTCGCCGGTATCTACGGCCCCGGCCGTTCGATGCTGGACGATCTGCGGAGCGGGCAGGGGCGGCATGTCCTCAAGCCCGGCCATCTCTTCGGCCGCATTCACCGGGAGGACATCGCCCAGGCCGTCCTCGCCGCTTTCAGCCAGAACGCCACTGGCATCTTCAATCTGTCGGATGACGAGCCCGCCGCCCCGTCCGATGTGGTGCAGGAAGCCGCCCGGCTGCTCGGCATCGCCCCGCCGCCACCCGTGCCTTACGAGCAGATCGCCAAAACCATGTCTCCCATGGCACTCAGCTTCTGGGCGGAAAACCGCAAGGTAGCCGCAGAAAAAACCAAATCACGCCTCGGCCTCGCCTGGCGCTACCCCAGCTACCGGCAAGGCCTAGCCGCCATCCTCGCCGAGGAGCGCGCCAACGGTCTCCCCTAGCAGCGCCAGATCCTCCGGCGAGGAGAGGCGATGGTCACCATCCTTGATAAATGTCAGCCGCACATCCCGGCTGGCCAGATTTTCCAGCAGCTTCAGGCTCTGCCGCCAGGGCACCGCGTCGTCCTTCATCCCGTGCAGAATCCTCACCTTGCAGGTCACGGCAATCTCACTTGTCATCACCAGAAACCCAGCACTTCGCTCTATCAGGGCCAGAGAAAATGGCATGGGATCACCATAGTCAGATGGCTTGTGGATCACGCCTTTCGCGCGGATTTCTGCCTGCTGCGCGGGCGGCAACTCCACTTCAAGCATCGCGGCGGTAAAATCCGGCGCGGGCGCCAGCAGCACCATGCCCCGTAGCCGCGCCTCCAGCTTCGGCCCCAGCAGCAGCGAAATCCACCCGCCCATGGATGAGCCAACCAGCACCACATCCCGCCCCGGTGCCACCTGCTCCAGCACGAATTCCGCATCCGCCGCCCAGTCGCCGATACCGTTCTCGGCAAACACCCCGCCGGATTTCCCATGCCCGGCATAATCGAACCGCAGCATCGCCCGCCCGCGCGCCCGGCACCACGCTTCCAGCGCCAGCGCCTTGGTGCCCGCCATGTCCGAGGCATAGCCAGGGCAGAACATCACCAGCGGGCCTTCCCCCTCCAGAACCTCATAAGCCAGTTCGATTCCTGGCAGGCGTGACACATACGTCATGGCAATATTCCCTCAACCCTGGTAGCGCGCAGCCTATGATTGACCGCCCGCGAACGATTCTCCAGGTGTTGCCGAAGCTCGATGCCGGAGGCGCGGAACGGGTTGCCATTGAAATCGCTGAAGCAGTGCGCCTCGCCGGCCATCGCTCCATCATCGCCGCCGAGGATGGCCGCCTTTCCTCTCAAGCCATCCGCGCCGGGGCAGAGCTGATCCATCTCAATCTTTCCACAAAAAATCCTTTTAAAATATGGCGCAACACCAAAAAGCTGCGCGCCATTATTAAAGAGAACCAGGTGGACCTCATCCATGCCCATTCCCGCGCTCCAGCCTGGTCCGCATACCGTGCTGCCAGGCATACGGGTATTCCCTTTGTCACCACCTATCACGGCACCTATGGCGAAAGTTCCCGTCTGAAGAAGCGCTACAACCAGGTGATGGTGGCGGGGGACCGCGTGGTCGCTGTCAGCCATTTCATTGAAAATCTTATAAAATCGCGCTACAAAATTGATTCTGAAAAAATCTGTATCATCCACAACGGCGTAGATCTGCGAAAATTCGACCCTGCCTCCGTGCGCGGCGACCGTGCGGTGCGCCTTGCCAAGGAATGGCGGATCGAGAACGGCCAGCCCGCCATCCTGCTTCCCGCCCGGCTTACCGCCTGGAAAGGCCAGCGGATGTTCATCCGCGCCTTGGCGAAAATGCGGCATAAAGAAGCCGTTGGCATCCTCATCGGCTCAGACCAGGGGCGCGACAAATACACCCAGGAACTCATGGCCCTGGCCGAAAGCCTCGGCGTTGGCGGGCGCCTGCGCCTCGCGGGCCATGTGGAGGATATGCCCGCCGCCCTAAAACTGGCTGATATTGTAGTAAATTGTTCCACCGAACCAGAGGCCTTCGGCCGCACCATCATCGAGGCTCAGGCCATGGGTAAAATCGTCGTCGCCTCCGGCCATGGTGGCGCGCATGAAACCATTCAGCCCAATGTCAGCGGCTTCCTTTTCCCCCCTGGAGACGAAACCGCTCTGGCCGCCATTTTTGACGCCATTCTGGAGGGCGACCCGGATCTGCGCCTCTCCGTCGGCGCCCGCGCGCGGGCGGAGGTGGGTGCCCATTTCTCAATCGAGGCCATGCAAACCCGCTATCTCCATCTTTACGCTGAGCTGCTCGATTAATGCGTGTCCTCGTCATCCGTCATGGCGCGTTTGGCGATATCGTGCTCACTTTCCCGGCTTTCGCCGCCATTCGGGGACGTCATGCCCAGGATGAAATCACCCTCCTCACCACCAAACCCTATGCCAACCTGCTAGGCCGCAGCCCCTGGTTCGACCAAATCGAGATCGACGAGAAGCCGGAATGGTGGAACATCCCCGGCCTTCTGCGCCTGAAGCGCCAGCTCTCAGGCTTCGGCATGGTGTATGATCTGCAAACCTCCGGCCGCTCCACCCGTTATTTTGCCCTGGCCGGGCGCCCGCCCTGGTCAGGCGTAGCACGTGGCTGCCAGTTTCCG
The DNA here is from genome assembly GCA_018971565.1 of Rhodospirillales bacterium. Taxonomy (GTDB): domain Bacteria; phylum Pseudomonadota; class Alphaproteobacteria; order Acetobacterales; family Acetobacteraceae; genus Acidocella. The sequence continues at coordinate 5,839 of JAGXAO010000063.1, read as the reverse complement.
GATGCCTCCAACCGCGAAACCCTGCATAGCCGGGAGAGGCTGGAGCAGCAGCTTCGCCTCGCCAGCCTGCACACACCCTTGGCCGCCCCGGACCTCTCCTGGCTCTCAGACGACATCTCAGCCCTGAACCTTCCCCCGCGCTACGCCGTCCTCGTCCCCGGTGCAGCACCCCACCGGCCAGAGAAACGCTTTCCGGCTGAAAAATTCCGTGAGGTCGCGGCGGCTCTGCATTTACCTGTTGTCGTCGTCGGCACCGCCGGCGAAAAACCGCTGGCAGAGGCCATCGGCGGCATAAACCTCACCGGCAGAACCAATTTCTTCCAGCTCGCCTCGGTCTTTCGCGGCGCGTCCCTGGCCATCGGCAACGATACCGGCCCCATGCATCTCGCCGCAGCACTCGGCGTGCCCTGCATCTCGCTGTTCTCCTCCGCGTCGGAGCCCACGCGCACAGCACCCCGCTATCCGGATGGCGGCTGGCCCACCATCCTGCGTGCCCCAACCCTGCAAGCCCTGCCGGTTGCACAAGTGCTTGAGCGCCTGCCATAACCCCGCCAATTGTTAACCACGTTAGAGAGACGCCTATGCCCGCCATCACCCTGCCCGACGGTTCCATTCGTTCGTTCGAGGGCGCGGTAACAGGCACCGTCATCGCGGCTTCCATCGGCCCGGGCCTGGCGCGTGCCGCCCTGGCCATGGAGGTGGATGGCAAGCAGATGGACCTCTCCCGAGAGATCACCTCCGATGCCTCGGTAAAATTCATCACCCGCAAGGACGATGCGGCCCTGGAGATGATCCGCCACGATGCCGCCCATGTGCTGGCCGAGGCCGTGCAGGAGCTGTTTCCCGGCACCCAGGTTACCATCGGCCCCTCCATCGAGAACGGTTTCTATTACGATTTCCACCGCAACGAGCCCTTCACCCCCGCCGACCTTCCGGCCATCGAGGGCAAGATGCGCGAGATCATCGCCCGCAACGAAAATTTCGTCCGCGAGGAATGGGACCGTGCCGAAGCCATCAAATTCTTCGAGGCCCGGGGCGAGCGCTTCAAGGCCGAACTGATCCGCGACCTGCCGGAGTCCGAGACCATCACCATCTACCGCCAGGGCGAGTGGCTGGATTTATGCCGCGGCCCGCATATGCGTTCAACGGGGGATATCGGCACGGCCTTCAAGCTGATGAAAACCGCCGGCGCCTATTGGCGCGGCGATGCCAAAAACCCGATGCTCAGCCGCATCTACGGCACCGCCTGGCGCGACAATAAGGAGCTGGAAGCCTACCTGCACCAGCTTGAGGAAGCCGAGCGCCGCGACCACCGCAAAATCGGCAAGGAAATGGACCTCTTTCATATCCAGGAAGAGGCCGTGGGCAGCATCTTCTGGCACCCGAAAGGCTGGAAGCTCTACCGTATCGTGGAAGCCTATATCCGCAGGCGGCAGGAGCAGGGGGGTTACGAGGAAGTTCGCACCCCGCAACTGGTGGACCGCAAATTGTGGGAACTTTCCGGCCATTGGGACAAATACCGCAAGAACATGTTCATCGCGGAAGTGGCGGAGGAAGACACAACCCTCGCCCTGAAGCCGATGAACTGCCCCTGCCATGTCCAAATCTTCAACCAGGGCCTGCGCTCCTACCGCGAGCTTCCCATCCGCATGGCCGAATTCGGCGCCTGCCACCGCTACGAACCTTCGGGCGCGCTGCACGGCATCATGCGCGTGCGCGCCTTCACGCAGGACGACGCGCATATCTTCTGCACCGAAGACCAGATCGCGAACGAAACCGTGCGCTTCGTGGCGCTGCTGGAAAGCGTCTATAAGGATTTCGGCTTCGAGAGCTTCACCGTGAAATTTTCGGACCGCCCGGAGGTACGCGCGGGGGCTGATGACGTATGGGACCGCGCCGAAGGTGCCCTGAAAGCCGCGTGCGAGAAGGCGGGCGTGATCTATACGCTCAACCCCGGTGAGGGCGCGTTCTACGGCCCGAAGCTGGAATTTGTATTGCGCGACGCCATCGGGCGGGACTGGCAATGTGGCACCATCCAGGTGGATTTCGTGCTGCCGGAGCGGCTGGACGCCGAATACGTCACCTCCGAGAGCAGCCGTGCCCGCCCGGTGATGCTCCACCGCGCCATCATTGGCAGTTTCGAGCGTTTCCTCGGCATCCTCATCGAGCAATATGCCGGGCGCTTCCCGCTCTGGCTGGCCCCGGTGCAGGCCGTTGTCGCCACCATCGTCTCGGATGCCGATGCTTACGCCGCCGAGGTAACGAACGCCCTGCGCGAAGCCGGGCTGGCGGTGGAGCTGGATATTTCCAACCAGAAAATCCAGGCGAAAATCCGCGACCATTCCCTGCATCACGTGCCCAACATCCTCGTTGTCGGCCGTAAGGAGGCCGAGGAGCGCAAAATCGCCCTCCGCCGCCTCGGCGGTGCCGCGCAGGAAATCCTCACGCTGGAAGACGCCATTTCACTGTTAAAAACCGAAGCCACCCCACCGGATCTACGCTCATGAGCTTTCAAGTTGGCATCATTCCCGTCACCGCCTTCCAGCAGAATTGCGCCTTGGTGTGGGACGACGAAACCAAACAGGGGGCGGTGATCGACCCCGGCGGGGATGTTCCGGTCATCATGTCCCAGATTAACAAGCTGGGCTTATCAATTACCGATATTTTCCTTACCCATGGCCATATCGACCATGCCGGAGGCGCCACGGAGCTTGCCGGGCAGCTTGGTGTCCGCATCACTGGCCCCGGTATCGAGGATGAGTTCCTGCTGGATGGCTTGGCCGAGCAGGGCCGCAGCTATGGTATCATTGCCAGAAACTGCGCGCCGGATTCCTGGTTGAAGCCGGGCGATACCATCCACCTCGGCGGCCAGGAATTCGAGGTGCGCCACTGCCCCGGCCACACGCCAGGCCACATGGTTTTCCTTAATCGGTTAATGAATTTTGGTATTGTGGGCGATGTGCTGTTCCGCGGCTCCATCGGCCGCACGGATTTCGGCGATTACGGCAATCATGAGCAGCTCATCGCCTCAATCGAGCGCGAATTGCTAGTGCTGCCGGATGAGTTTTCCTTCCTTTGCGGCCATGGCCCTGGTTCCACAATTGGGCAAGAACGGAAAACAAACCCGTTTCTGCAGGGCTGATCAGCTCAGGGGGTCGATATCCACCCAGGAGAGATGCCCGCCCTTGCCCGCTCCGGTATCCATGAAAATCGCCTTTCCGCCCTTGCGGCCGGTGCGCACATAAGGCCGCCCGTTGGTCGAGCGCTGGTCATGCCCGACATATATGGTCATGCCTTGCGGAATCTCCTCCACCCAGCGCAGCACCCGCTCGGGCTTGCCGGAATCACTCGTCTTTCCGGTGGTTTGGCCGAAAAGTGCGCGCGCCCATAAGGGGTCCTCGGGCCGGCCAGGGGGAAAAGGCCCTGGCTCTTGTTCCAGCATGTATGGGTGAAACCCGCCATGCACGAAGAAAGCCTGCCCGGCATTTATCCAGGCAGGTGCCGCGATGATCTCGGCTTGTGTACGCTCACGCAAGCCGGCGGGCAGCACCGCCAGGGTATGCGCGGTTGGCTCGCCGCGCACTTTGTCGCCCCGCAGCGCCCGCGCCAGCTTAAAATCATGGTTGCCAAGCAGAAACAGCCCGCGCTTTTCGTCCAGCAGCCGGAACATGATTCGCAGCGCGCCCGGCGTATCCGGCCCGTCATCCACCAGATCGCCGAGTTGAACCAGGAACCTGTCTGTCTCCGCCGCTGCCGCGAAGGCCCTGGAATCTCCATGCACATCGCCAACTATGCGCAGCGGAACCCCAGACGGTATCATACGGGCCATGCCTGGAGCGCTTGCGGAAAAATCTGCATTACGAACAAAAGATGGGCTGGCGGCCATACCTGAGCAAGAGCGGTACGCCCTAGTCAGCGCTTAAGATTTGCATAAGCCTCCAGCGCAGCCTGCCTGCCATCGGCGGGCAGCACAAGCGGGCGCGGATAGTCCCGGCCCAGCTTCATACCCGCTTTAGCCAAAATCTCCTCTGGTGCTTCCCATGGCACGTGGAGATACGCCTCCGGAAGCTTTGCAAGCTCCGGCACGAAGCGGCGCACATAGGCGCCCTCGGCGTCGAATTTCCTGCCCTGCAACACCGGGTTGAACACGCGGAAATACGGTGCGGCATCCGCCCCGCACCCCGCCACCCATTGCCATGAGGCGCCGTTCGCCGCCTCATCAGCCTCGCACAGGCAATCCCAGAACCATTGCTCGCCCTTCTGCCACGGCACCAGCAGATGCTTCACGAGGTACGAGGCGCAGATCATCCGCACGCGGTTATGCATCCAGCCCGTCTGCCAAAGCTCCCGCATTCCGGCATCGACGATGGGAATCCCCGTGCGCCCATTCTGCCACGCCGCCAGATGCCCCTGGCGCTCATTCCATGGGAAATCCTCAAACTCCCCGCGGATCGGCTTTTGCCGGATATCCGGGTGCTGCCAGAGCAGGTTGATGGAAAACTCCCGCCAAAGCAGCTCCTTCAGAAAGGTTTCCACCCCTTTGCCATCTCCATCAGCCTTCGCCTGGTGCCATACAAAGCGCGGCGAAATTTCGCCGAAATGCGCGTGGGGCGAGAGCCTGGACGTACCCTCCACGCCCGGCACATCCCGCGCTGTGGCGTAATGCTTTACCGGCCCGGCCAGAAACGCCTTTAACCGCGCCCGCGCGCCCGCTTCGCCAGGCTGCCATGCCGCGCGCATCCCGCCCGCCCAATCCGGCTTGGTGGGTAACAGTGCCCAGTCCTTCAGCGCATCACTTTTCGCCTTTATGCTTTTCAACGTCCTGGGTGCGGGCAGGGCGTCTTCTGGCACACCTGCCTCCATGCACGCCTTCGAGAACGGGGTGAACACCCCAAACAGCCCACCCGCTTTGGTGGTGATGCGCTCTGGCGCGAACAAAGAGGTGGAAAGATACCGGTGCAGCCCGCAATCCAGCGCCTTCAACGCCACATCCAGCGCCCGGTCTGCCTCACGCCAGAACGGCTCGTAAGCCCGCGCCGCATGCACAGCGTTCACCCCATGAGCCTTCACAAGTGCTGAGATAATTTCCACTGGCTCGCCCCGGCGCAACAGCAGATGCCCGCCGCGCCCGGCGATATCCTTGCTCAAGGCTTCCAAAGAATGATGCAGCCACCAGCGATTGGCCGCCCCGGCGCGCTCATCCAGAATATAGAGCAGCAGCAAATCCTCGCCGCTTTCCACCGCCGCGTGCAAGGCCGGGTTATCGGCCAGGCGGAGGTCGTTACGGAACCAGACGAGCCGCGCCACGGCGTTACGCCACCTCGGCCAGCCGCCCCAACTGCTCCAGCGCGAAGGAATAAAGCTGCTCCTGCCCCAGCAGAAACACCCGCAAGCCGCGCGGGAACAGCCGGGCGATGGCGGGGTCACGCACATCCAGCCCGCCGGTGAAGCTGCCAAAAGCGGGCAAAATCAGCCGGGCAGGGTCGGTAACAAAACAGGGGCGGGAGATGCGCTTGGCCCGGGAATCGATGCTCGCCTTGGGGTGGAAATGCCCTGAAATTTCAATGTCCCGCATCCCCAGCCGGGCCTGCGCCTCGTGCCGGAACACGAACGGGCCCTCCCGGTGCTCGGCCACGCATTGGCCGGGCAGGTCGTGCGGGGCAGAATCGTGGTTGCCCGCCACCCAGATAATCTGCGTCTCCCGCGCCATGGCCTCTATCCGCGCCCGGTCATCCTTGGCCAACCGTGCCGGGCCTCTGCCGTCATGGAAGGAATCCCCAAGTGCCACCAGCTTTGCGGGCCGGTAGAGCCGCACCAGCCGCGTCAGCCGCTCCAGCGC